>JAURYJ010000013.1 GCA_030653985.1 Methylobacter sp.
CACAAGCTGAATTTGTTTGTGTCGAATGTGGATTCAGCGAGAACGCCGACTTAGTGGGTGCCATGAATGTACTCGCTAAAGGCCATGTGCTGTTAGCAGGAAAACAACCGTCGGGCTGACGGGGCTAGTCTGTGAAGTGAGCGATGCAACAAGGTCGCCAGCAGCAGAAACCAGTGAGCAGTAGCGATACACACTCACTCTTAGGCAACTAGGAATCCCCTTGCTTTAACTGGGGGAGGATGTCAAGGGTCTGCGGCTTAAACTATCGACGCTGAATATCAATCAGCTATGTTTAGCGACAGATTTATGCGGCAATTCAACCTCGTTAATCACACCCGCTTCAGGGTCATTAAAAACAGCGTCATCTATTTCATTTTCCCCGCGTGCGACGATGCAGGTGACTGCGGCATCACCGGTGACATTGACGGCAGTGCGCACCATATCCAGCAATCTGTCGACACCTAAAATGAGCCCGATACCTTCTACGGGTAAGCCGACTTGATTAAACACCATCGCCAGCATGATTAAACCGACTCCCGGCACGCCGGCTGTGCCTATCGACGCCAAAATGGACATGCCGACCACGGTTGCATATTCACCAGGCCCCAAATCTATGCCATAGACATTGGCGATAAAAACCGTCGCTACGCCTTGCATAATCGCGGTGCCGTCCATGTTAATGGTGGCGCCCAGCGGAATCGTAAACGCAGCGGTAGCATTATTAACGCCCAAACGTTGTTCAACCACTTGCAAGGTAATGGGGATAGTGGCATTGGAACTGGCGGTACTGAAGGAAAAAATATGCGCCGGACGCATTTTTTTAATAAATATAATCGGATTCAATTTAGCGAACACCGCCAGTAACAGGCTGAGCGTCCCAAAAGCATGCATCAATAAGGCGATGATAACGACGCTGAAATAACCGATCATCGGCACGATTAAACCGAAGCCTTGCTCGGAAAAGGTTTTCGCCATCAAGAAAAACACGCCTATCGGTGCGACATCCATGACCAAAGTGACCACCTTCATCATCACTTCATTGAGCTTTTCGGCTAATTGATTCAGTTCCTGACCGATTTCGCCGCACATCAGCATGGCTATCGCAAATAAAATCACAAAGAAAATAATTTGCAGCATATTGCCTTCGGCAAAGGCAGTGATCGGATTACTGGGGACAATATTAATAAGAACGTCAGTTAACGGCGGCGCGGGTATTGGGGTAAAGGTACTCGCGTTGGCAACCCGCTCAAAACCTTTACCTGGGGCTACGATAATGGCGATCAATAAGGCCAGGATAATCGCCATGCCTGTGGTGAGGACATATAAAGCGAAGGCTTTAACACCGATCCGCCCTAAAACGCTGACATCGCCAATGCCGCAGACCCCGCAAATCAGCGAGAACGTCACCAGCGGGACGACTAGCATTTTTAAGGCGTTAATAAAAGCCGCGCCGACCACATAAAACAGTCCGTCAACCAGATAGTTTTGTACCCAAGCGACTTCGTTGAAAAAGATATTAATCAGGCTGCCGAAAATTAAACCGAGGCCCATAGCAATCAGTATTTTGGTGGAAATGGACATTTTCTTTATCATTATTACTCATCCTCGCTCCCATACAGTGCGACACCGTCATTAAGGGCTTGGCGTTACGTGGGCGCGAATTTATTCGCGTATTTAGTAGTCACCGCGCGAATAAATTCGCGCCCACACTGCTTAGTCATTACTTTCTTTTCAGCCTAAGTTAATGACAATGATGCAGCGCGAGCGAGCGAATCGACGACCGGCCGGTTGCCCTACAATTTCATGGGTATAAATAGGTATGTCACCCAACATGGCGTATAAGGCTGGCCTTGTACTAACAACAGCGCTTAATGCTATTCCACTTTTCATCCTGCCACTGCTTGAAAAAAGCAGCCTTACTTAAGGCTATATCGGCTTGATGATGCGCTGCATGATGCCGTAAATAACGCTCGTAAGCATCGTCACCGGAAAGCTGACGCACTCCGCGCCAAAACGCTTTGATTTTGCTTAACATCAATCCCTCACCCAGTCCTCAGCCAAGCGACTGGGGCTGTGCGGCGATTCCGAAAGCGGCAGCACCGGCTTTCCGGTCAGGTAACGACGGCAAACGCGCAGCATATCAAGCACGATCAGCCACAATAAAGCCACAAAAAACAGCGTCAGCCAACCGTCCAGATGCAAATTGAAGATCAAATGCGGTGCAATAGCGGCTTTCTCCGGCAGCAAAACGCCTGCCGCCAGTTTGTCCGCCAAATCGTTGGCTGCCGCAAAGAAACCGATGCGAATATTGTCGCTGGTAATTTTCTCCCAGGCTGCCGCACTGGTAATCGTCACCAGCCACGCTAAAGGCAAACCGGTCACCCAGGCGTATTTAAGCTTGCCCGATTTAACCAAGATACCGGTGGCGACACTCAGCGCAATCGCTGCCAGCATCTGATTGGCAATGCCGAACAGCGGCCACAAAATATTGACCCCGCCGTTCGGGTCGATCACGCCGATATACAGAAAATAACCCCAAGCCGCCACCACCAGCGCACTGGTCAAAACCACCGACGGCGTCCACGAGGTTTCGCCCATTTTCGGCCAGATATTGCCCAGCATATCCTGCAACATGAAGCGACCGACCCGGGTTCCGGCATCCAGCGTGGTCAAGATAAAAATAGCCTCGAACATGATCGCAAAGTGATACCACAAGGCCAGCATGCTCTCGCCGAACGCACTGCCGAAGATACTCGCCATGCCCACAGCCAGAGACGGTGCGCCGCCGGTACGGGCGAACAAGCTGGCCTCGCCCATTTGATTGGCTAACAGCTGCATCTGCTCAACCGTAACCGGAAAACCCCACGATGAAATCACCGCAACAGCATCGACAGCTTCCTTGCCGACCACGCCTGCCGGGCTGTTAATTGCAAAAAATACGCCGGGATCGAGTACCGTTGCCGCTATCATCGCCATCATCGCGACAAAAGATTCCAGCATCATGCTGCCGTAACCGAGCATAGGGATATCGCGTTCATTGGTCAGCAATTTTGGCGTAGTGCCGGAAGCGATCAGCGCATGAAAGCCGGAAATCGCGCCGCAAGCAATGGTAATAAACATGAACGGGAATAACTTGCCGCCGAAAATAGGCCCGGTGCCGTCGATGAACTGTGTCACTGCGGGCATTTTCACTTCCGGTTGCAACATAATAATCGCCACCGCCAGCAAGGTGATAGTGCCCAATTTAATGTAAGTCGATAAATAATCGCGCGGCGCCAGCAACAGCCAAACCGGCATAATGGCGGCCGCAAAACCGTAAGCCATAACCCACCAAGCCAGCGTTAAGCCTTCTTGATCGAACCAGACCCGCAAAGTTTTATTTTCATCGATCCAGCCGCCACCGGCCACGGACAGTAATAATAAAACCACACCTAACGCAGAAGCTTCCAGCACCTGACCGGGGCGAAAACTGCGCATGTACAGACCGACGATCATCGCAATCGGAATGGTCGCAGTCACCGTAGCCGTCGCCCACGGGCTATGCTTCATCGCGTTAACCACCACCAGTCCCAGCACTGCAATCAGGATGATCATAATCGCAAAGGTACCGATTAGCGCCGCCGTGCCGCCCAAGGCGCCCAGCTCGTCGCGCGCCATCTGCCCCAGGCTTTTAGCATCGCGTCGGGTGGACAAAAACAGCGTCACCATATCCTGCACGCAACCGCCCAATACCGCGCCGAACAAAATCCACAGCGTGCCCGGTAAATAGCCGAACTGCGCGGCCAGCGTCGGCCCCACCAACGGCCCAGGCCCTGCAATCGCCGCAAAATGATGACCGAACACGATCCATTTATTGGTCGGCACAAAGTCGCGGCCGTTATCGAGCCGCTCGGCCGGAGTCGCCCGCGTTTCGTCAACCACCAACACCGTGGCGGCAATCCACGCCGCATAAAAGCGATAGGCAATGGCATACACACACAAGGCGGCGGTAACAAACCACAGCGCGTTAATGCTCTCGCCGCGATTTAAAGCGATACCGCCGACCGCTGCCGCACCAAGCGCAGCAATCAGTATCCAGACAGCGTTTTTCAATAGTTTATTCATCAGTCATCTGCTATTTTAAGGGTGGTATTCAATTGATCATCCTGGAAAATGGTAATCGGCCTCAACTTAGCGGCTTGATGAATAAGCTACGAAGAACCGGTCCTGCTTAGCAAAAAAAAGCCCATCATCAAGACGGGCTTTTTTAAATGCTTAAACCGACTTAAGATCAGTTTTTGGTTTTATCAACAATCTGATTGGCTTTGATCCAAGGCATCATGCTGCGCAGTTTTGCACCGACTACTTCAATCGGATGCTCTGCATTCAAACGACGTTTGGCGGTCATTTCAGGATAGTTGGTCATGCCTTCCATAATGAATTTTTTGGCGTATTCACCGTTACGAATGTTTTTTAAGGCTTCACGCATCGCCCTGCGGCTTTCTTCATTGATGACTTTAGGACCGGTGACATATTCGCCATACTCTGCATTGTTGGAGATTGAGTAATTCATGTTGGCGATACCGCCTTCAAACATTAAGTCAACAATCAATTTTAATTCGTGTAAGCATTCAAAGTAGGCCATTTCAGGCTCATAACCCGCTTCAACCAAGGTTTCAAAACCCATTTTTACCAGTTCAACTGCACCGCCGCATAATACGGCTTGTTCGCCGAATAAATCGGTTTCACATTCGTCGCGGAAAGTGGTTTCAATAATACCTGAGCGACCGCCACCAATAGCAGAGGCATACGATAAACAAATCGCTTTCGCTGTGCCTGACGCATCTTGATGAATAGCGATTAAGTCAGGAACGCCGCCGCCGCGTACAAACTCGGAACGAACAGTGTGCCCTGGTGCTTTAGGCGCGATCATGATCACGTCCAAATCGGCGCGTGGCACAACTTGGTTGAATAGAATCGCAAAACCGTGGGCAAATGCTAATACGGCACCTTGTTTGATATTCGGTTCAATTTCGTCTTTATATAGAGTAGATTGGAACTCATCAGGGGTCAGAATCATGACGATGTCCGCACCTGCAACCGCTTGTGCAACGGCTTGTACGGTTAATCCATGGGCTTGCGCCTTTGCGACTGAAGGTGATCCTGTGCGTAAGCCCACGACAACTGAAACGCCGGATTCTTTTAAATTAAGGGCGTGAGCATGACCTTGTGATCCGTAACCGATAATGGCTACTTTTTTACCTTTGATGATTGAAAGGTCGGCATCTTTGTCGTAATAAACTTGCATGGTTTTTCCTGTTTTTGGTGTGTTTGAAATTAATTTAGACGAAAGCTCAAGGAGCTTTTTTCGCCCGCTTACAAATGCAGCCCTTTTTCGCCCCTTGAAATGCCTGTAGGCCCGGAGCGAACGACTTCAATAATGGTGTCGCCATCAATAGCGGCGATAAAAGCATCCAGTTTGCTGGAGGGACCGGTCATTTCGACGACATAAGTGGTCGGCGTCACATCGATAATACTGCCGCGAAATATGGTCGCCAAGCTTCTGACTTCCTCCCGGGTGTGCTCGGAGGTTTTGATCTTGACCATCATCAGTTCCCGTTCGATATGAACGGATTCCGCCAAGTCAATTAGTTTGACCACATCAATCAGCTTATTCAGCTGTTTGGTAATTTGCTCAATGATATCATCGCTGCCGCGAGTGACCAGGGTCATACGTGACAGACTGGGATCTTCCGTAGGCGCTACGGTCAAGGACTCGATATTATAACCGCGCGCAGAAAACAAGCCTGCCACCCGCGATAACGCACCGGATTCATTTTCAATCAGGATAGAAATAATATGTCTCATTACGCCAATTCCCTGTCGGTTGATGTGCCTGATGCGACGCGTAAAGTCATATCATGATGGCCTTTGCCTGATTCAATCATCGGATAAACATTTTCGGTTCGGTCAGTCAGGATGTCCAGGAATACCGTGCGGTCTTTCAGCGCAAAAGCTTCTTCTAGTGCCGGTCTGACGTCTTCGGGTTTATCGATACGCATACCGACATGACCGTAAGCCTCTGCCAGTTTGACAAATTCCGGAATGGTATCCATGTACGAATGCGAGTAACGGCTTTCGTAGGAAAATTCCTGCCATTGCCGAACCATGCCCATGTAACTGTTATTGAGATTGATAATTTTTACCGGCGTCTTGTATTGCAAAGCAGTCGATAATTCCTGAATACACATCTGAATACTGGCATCGCCAGTCACGCAGGCAACGTCGAAATCAGGAAACGCCAGTTTAACACCGATGGCCGCAGGCAAACCAAAACCCATGGTGCCCAAGCCGCCGGAGTTAATCCATCGGCGCGGTTTGTCGAACGGGTAATACTGGGCTGCCCACATTTGATGCTGCCCCACATCCGAGGTGACATACGCATCGCCTTTGGTGACTTCGTATAACTGCTCAATCACATATTGCGGTTTAATTAACCGACTTTCGCGATCATATTCAAGACATTTGACAGCCCGCCATTGGTCGATTTGATTCCACCATCTTTCTAAGACTTTTTTAGAGGGTTTCTTTTTGCTTTCCCTAATTATTTCAAGCATCTGATCCAATACGTGCTTAACTTGGCCGACGATAGGAATAGCGACTTTAACGGTCTTGGAAATTGACGCCGGATCAATATCGATATGGATAATTTGGGCATACGGGCAAAATTCGTCGAGCTTGCCGGTGACGCGGTCATCAAAGCGTGCGCCGATAGCAATAATCACATCGCTCTCGTGCATCGCCATGTTGGCTTCATAGGTGCCGTGCATCCCCAGCATGCCGACGAACTGTTTGTCAGTTGCAGGGTATGCGCCCAAGCCCATCAAGGTATTGGTAACCGGAAAGCCCAGCGTATGGGCAAATTCGATTAATTCTTTGCTGGCTTCACCCAAAACTACGCCGCCGCCGGAATAAATGATCGGCTTTTGTGCGGTCAATAATAAATCCACGGCTTTTTTAATCTGCCCTTTATCGCCGGAAACCGCCGGGTTATAAGAACGGATAGAGACTTTTTTAGGGTATTTATACGGTACTTTTATTCGGGGATCGGTTATATCTTTAGGTATATCAACGACAACCGGGCCTGGACGTCCGGTGGTCGCCACATAAAATGCCTTCTTGATGGTTTCAGCCAGTTTAGTGACGTCTTTAACCAGGAAATTATGCTTTACGCAGGGACGGGTAATGCCGACCATGTCGACTTCCTGAAACGCATCGCTGCCGATGACCGGCGACGGCACCTGACCGGAAATAATCACCATCGGAATTGAATCCATATAAGCAGTGGCAATGCCGGTTACCGCATTGGTGGCTCCAGGGCCTGAAGTGACCAGGACTACGCCCGGTTTGCCGGTGGCGCGGGCATAGCCATCTGCCGCGTGCGTAGCACCCTGTTCGTGGCGAACCAGAATGTGCTTGACATCGTCCTGCTGGAAAATTGCATCATACAAATGCAATACCGCCCCGCCGGGATAGCCAAAAATATATTCTACGCCTTCGTCTTTAAGACTCTGAATTACAATTTGTGCGCCGTTTAGCTCCACGCTAATACCCTCAAATAAACTTTCGAATTAAGCCGATTAACTGCATCTTTAAAAATTCAAAACCCAAATACCCGGTTTAATTTTTAAAGCCGCCAGATAATCTGCTGCTGGCAGCCGCCTTTTCAGACGGCATAATGTGAGCATTTTACTAGGTTTTTGGTCGGATTGTACACGCCTCTGTTGTCCTTTTTAATTCTTGCCGGGCCGGTAACAACCGATTATTCGTTTTTGTTAAACGGTGTTATCGGTGGATTTGCGCAAGCCGATCTTGAGCTTGATACCAATCGCTGCCTTGACTCAGGTCCTATGCCGAAAATTCAACCTCGTAACCGGCAAATTTGCGGATATTAATCACACCCGTATCCAGTAATAAATATTGACCTTTTATGCCATGCAGCACCCCTGATACGTCGGGGCTCTTATCAAGATTAAACGACTTAACCTTGACAGGATAATTATCCACCGGGAAATGAATATCCACAGGCGACGCATCGACTAATAATTCAATCGCCTGCGGCCCAAAACGCTGACTTATTTCACTCAATTCGACTGCACAAACAGCGATTAATTCATCCCGTTTTACCACTAGGTCTACAGCTTCGGCCTTCATTTTAAGCATTTGCTGCCAGCTGGTTTTATCGCTGACATGTTTGGCAATGGCGATTTCGACCAGACCTGAAATATAGCGCGACTGCACTTTAAAAATCGGTAACGCCTGCACCGCACCTTGATCTATCCAGCGCGTCGGAATTTGAGTCTGCCTAGTAATACCGACCTTAATGCCGCTGGAATTGGCCAGATAAACCACATGCGGCTGAAAGCAGAACGCCTCGCCCCATGAGGGTTCACGGCATGTACCTGCTGCATAATGGCAGGTTTCCGGTTTCATAATGCACATGTCGCACTGCGCCAAGGAAATAAAACAGGGATAGCAATAGCCCTGATTAAAACTCTTTTTAATTGACCTGTTGCAGTGTACGCAACTGATTTTCGCCGTATAGCTCAGCTTAATCGGCTTACCGATCAGTGGATTTAAAGCGACCAATTGATCACCTACCGGCAACTCATACTGAACCGGCTTTGAACCGTCTGCTTCCAGATGGGCGTGCATTTTTCTTAATGGTCCCTGCATTCAGGTGGTTCCTATAAAATTCATAACAACGGGCCGGTTAAAGATAACCGTCCGTATTTTTTACTAGCCAACGCTCGGCTTGGGATTGTAACCGCTCCTTTTTCCAGAAAGGCGCTCTCGACTTTAACGCTTCCATAATGTACCGACTCGCATCAAACGCATCGCCACGATGTGATGTCCATACCGCTACTAGCACTATCGGCTCATTAGGCAGAATATCGCCGACCCGGTGCACCACCAGCGCATTGATAATCGGCCATTGTTGCAAGGCTTCGGCCACGATTTTTCCCAACTGCTTTTCAGTCATGCCGGGGTAATGTTCCAGTGTCATCCCTTTAACATCATCACCGCCATTGAAATCGCGCATCGTGCCAATAAAAACGCTGGTTGCGCCAAACTTTCCGGCTAAATTCTGTGCCGAATGCTGATGCAACTGAATTTCCTGCCAGGGATCAAACACTTCTGCGCAAATTTTTATGTGCATGATCAGCCTCCGGTTACCGGCGGAAAAAAAGCCACTTCATCGCCGTCCTTAACGGCACTATTCAATTCGACATAGTCCATATTCACCGCCGCCAAACTATTATCCGGCAATGCTTTATTGGGATTGGCGCAACCCCATACATCAGCGACGGTAGCAATACCTGCAAACTCCAGATAGTCTTCCGAGCGGCCGATACTTTCTTTCAAGCTGGCAAAATAACGCACCTTAATTGACATAATCATCACTCAGTTACAAAAAAATAAAGTCGATATAAAAAGACCGATTAACGGCTTTTTTTAAAAAGCGCATAATTTCGCCTTGAACCTTGAACCTTGAACCCTGAACCCTGAACCCTGAACCCTGAACCTTTGTTATAATAAAACGTGCTTGCCTCTTTCATTAATAATTTTACAGAAAAATGACCGCATTAACTCACTTTAATCAATCCGGCGAAGCTCACATGGTTGACGTTGGCGAAAAAGCGATCACTCAGCGTACTGCCGTCACCGAAGGCTATATTGACATGCAGCCGTCTACGCTCAAATTGATCGTAGACGGCGGACACAAAAAAGGCGATGTGCTGGCCATAGCGAGAATTGCCGGCATCATGGCTAGTAAGAAAACGGCGGATCTGATTCCGCTCTGCCATCCGCTACCTCTGACGCATGTGGAAATCCAGCTGAGCGCAGAAATCGACAACAACCGGATACGCTGTCAGACCACGGTAAAAACCAACGGACAAACTGGTGTAGAAATGGAAGCACTCAATGCCACACAAATTACCTTACTGACCATTTACGATATGTGCAAAGCCGTAGATAGAGGCATGGTCATTCAGTCAGTCCGATTACTGGAAAAAGAGGGCGGCAAGTCGGGACACTGGCATTGCAATCAACAGTGATATTTAGCTGCTAGAAAGCAGAAAAATAACACTGATCGGCTACATTTAAAACCCTTATCAACCAGTATGGGCAACCGATCCAGCTAATGTGTTTGTTTATTGGATTTGATACACTAAACTTATATTGCCAACAACGTGCCGACTAGTTTGGCGCTATGTTTGAATAACAGCAGAGATAACTATGCCGATTATATTAAAAGAACTTGCCGATTTTTGTAGCGCGCGAATTGAAGGTGGCGACCCAATGGCAACCATCGAATCAGCGGCAGAGATTACCTCTGCACACCAGGGTCAAGTCACACAGCTGACCAACAATCGCTATGCTCGACACATTAAAGGCTCAACCGCTTCCGCCTGCTTTATTGCAGAGGGTTTTGGTGTTGAGGATGTGCCTGAAGGCATGGCGCTGTTAGTTTGCTCCGACCCGGAACTCAGTTTCATTAAGGCTGTCGAATTACTGCATCCTGCCAGAACTTATGATCGGAAAATTGCAACGCAGGCAGTGCTTGGAGCTAATGTGACCTTGGGCAATAAGCTGTATATCGGCCCTTATGCGGTCATTGGCGAAGATTCAAACTTAGGCGATGGCAGCGAAATCCACGCAGGCGCCTACATTGGCAGCAATGTAAAGATAGGTCAAAACTGTCGGATTCATCCTTATGCGGTTATTTATGACGATGTCGTCGTAGGCAATAACGTCATTATTCATTCCGGGGCCATTATCGGTGCCGATGGCTTTGGTTATAAGTTCAGGAATAACCAACACGTTAAGGTTCCTCAGGTCGGTAATGTGGTTATTGAGGACAATGTCGAGATTGGCGCTAACACCTGCATAGACAGAGGTGCATTGGGCAGCACCTCAATAGGCGCAGGCAGCAAAATCGATAATCTGGTACAGATTGGGCACAACAATAAAGTCGGCAAACACGTCATCATGTGCGGTTTAACCGGCGTTTCCGGCTCATGTAACATTGAAGATTATGCGATTCTGGCCGGCAGTTCAGGTATTGCCGATCACGTTACCATTGGTAGCGGCGCTGTAGTCATGGCGCGTTCCGGCGTAGCTGGCGATGTCAAGGCGGGTACGCAGGTTTTTGGCAGTCCGGCAAAAGATAAGAAGACGGCTTACAAAGAGCAAATCGCCATCAGTAAACTGCCAGAGCTATTAAAAAGAGTAAAAATGCTGGAAGAAAAAATCCAAGTATTGGAAAAAGAAGCGTAGTTAATGCCACGAATTTAGGCTAACTGCCTCAATTTTGAGCTACGTTGAACTATTCAGAGGGACGTTTTTGACAGTGTTTTCAGCATACAAGCTCGATATTTTTGTGGCTTATACAGAATAGACTTGCGGTTGCAGACTCAGGAGTGTTGATTGAAATGTAACAACACCCCCCGTTATTTTTATAACGGGGGGTATTATTTTTAGTTACCCATGTTACCAGTAACGTTGCTGGTTTTTCTCTTCTCTATGTTCTGAAATGTTTCTTTTTGAAGCTCAGCAACAGCGCCACTTTGCAAATGCTTAGTTTCATCTTGTTTTAGCAGTACAACTAATAGAATAACAGCAGCAATAGCAACACCAGCGATCAACCATGTGTTGTCTTTTTCTTTTTCTTCAGCCATTTTAAAATCCTCGAATGTGTATTTAATTATATTATTTTATTTTATTCCCTTTCCTCAAAGGGGTTACTCAATAAATGACTTTATTGGGTAACTTGTCGAATTAACTAATAAACGACAGGCTACTTTTTATCATGAGATACAGCATCATGTCAAAGCTATAAAAAAAAATACTGCACATATCCGTATTCATGATACCAAAAAAGTTAATTTTAACTGGTCATTAGCAAGCTTAAAATAAACTAACCTATTGAAAATTAATACCAATATTTTCCTATGGTAAAAAAGAAAACTGAACGGGAAACAGATATTTTCAACAACAAAATATTGCAAACTAGAACATGACGACTTGAAATCAAGTCATCAGAATTAAAGCGAATTATACTCTAACCGGCTTTTTATCCAGCTTCCGTTGCAAGGTGCGCCGGTGCATGTTTAACGCCCTGGCAGCCGCCGAAATATTGCCCTCATGCTGCATCAGCACTTTTTGTAGATGCTCCCATTCCAAGCGCTTTACCGATAAGGGATTTTCACTAATCAAGACCGATGAATCGCCTTCATTTTTATGCAGAGCATTAACAATTTCATCCGCATTGGCCGGTTTGGTTAAATAATGAGTGGCCCCTAGTTTTATGGCCTCAACCGCTGTAGCAATGCTGGCAAAGCCGGTTAACATCACACAGGTAGTATTGTCATCTAATGAGATCAATTTTTTTACCAGTTCCAGCCCGGATTCATAGCCAATACGTAAATCGATCACTGCATATTCGGGTAGATAGCGCTCGGCAAATGCTATTCCGGTTTTGACATCGTTAGCGACCAGTACCTCGTAATTTCTTTTTTCTAATGCGCTTTTCAACACCTTGCAAAAGGTCTCATCATCATCCACCAGCAATAGCCGTGGCTTATCCATTTCCTGAGTTGTCATTATTGCTCTCTGTATTCAAAAGGGGCAGGGTGATTTCCACGCACGCTCCACCCAGTTCGCTATTGTAAAGATTGATTTTACCGCCCAAGCGATTAATAGAGGAATAAGCTAAAAATAAGCCTACACCCAAACCACGCTTTTTGCTGATAACGGGTTGCTTACCGGCAAAATTGATTAATTCCGACGACAGACCGGGGCCAAAATCCCTGATTTTAATCATAGCGCTGTCCAAATCCCATGATGCGTGAAATTCAATCCCTTTTTCCGGCGGCGATGCTTCAGCGGCATTATTCAAAATATTAATAATCGAGTGAGTCAGCGTGAGTTCGGCAACAATTTTTGCCTGCATGGCGACTTCAGGATTGATAATAAAATTTAACTTCGCAGTCGGCTTGTGAGTTCGCCATTGATTGATGACTTCATCAATATAATCAGTCAGCAACATAATTCCTCCCGATTCGGCGCGCATTTCACCGGCAGAAGCTGACATCACCGATAAGGCTGTTTTGCACCGATCAACCTGCTGTTGCATGATCAATAATTTCTCGTGTAAATCCGGAAAACGATGAACCGGATACTCTTGCTCAAGTTCATGAGTCACTATCGCGATAGTACCTAATGGCGTCCCCATATCGTGAGCAGCACTGGCTGCTAATGTACCCAGCGAGACAACACGCTCATCCCTTAACGCATTTTCTCGGGCTTCAGCCAGATTTCTCTCCTGAGCTTTCAGCGTTTTAGCCAGTTCAACCACGAAAAATGCGACCAAGCCGGCACTGAACACAAAACCAAACCACATGCCAAAAATATGAAGGTTAAAATAATGACTGTCACTCATAGCGTGAACCTGGCGGAGCAACTCATAATTTTTTGTATCGGCATACAACATTGCCGAATCGGGCATGTGCGGTTCTATCGACGGCAAAGGAATATTGTAGGCCATTAATGCCGTGTACATTGATGTGGTTAAAATCACCATATACCAGGCATAGGATTGGTGCAGCATAATGGCTGTAATAATAAGAGGTAACAGAAATACCCAGGTAATGGGATTTGATGCGCCACCGGTCAGGTACAGCAATGCGGTAATAGCAAAAACATCCATCACTAACTGAGAAAAAATTTCTAATTCGGTAACCGGATCTTCTGTTTCTAAACGAATCGACGTATAAATATTCACGATAACTATCGACAATATAACCAGCCAGAGCTGCTGCTCCGGTAAGCGAATATTAAGACCATATACGGATAAAATAATCAGTATAACCTCGCTGAGTATCATCAAGTTCCTGAGGATAAACAGCCATTTCAGGTTTTGTCTGGCAGAAAATTCGGATTTAGTTGAGGCGTATGAGAGCATGTTTTATGACAGCAGTGTGTTGTAGATGATCATTAAAATAACAAACCATTCAGCATTTAAGTACAGGCATTATCGTTTTTTTTATTATAAATAAAACCAAAAAATAGCTGCGACAATATGTCACATTTTATATTCCAATATTTATTGCTACTATTAACCTAACTTTTAAAGCTCTTGTAGAGCTCCATAGCTGGGAAGTTGCGTTATATTCATCCTAAAGATATTCCAAGGCGGTTTTTATAAAACCGCCTTTTTTTTGTCCTTCATATCAGAAATCCACACCTAATCCCCCTAAACCGCAGTAACCCATAGGATTCTTGGCCAGATATTGCTGATGGTAATCCTCGGCATAATAAAATTCGCTTGCAGTCATAATCTCGGTGGTTATTGATTTAAAACCTGCTTGACTGAGTTGTAGCTGATAGCTTTGTTTTGACGCTAGCGCTTCCTCGAGTTGTTGCTGAGAATAGGTATAAATCCCGGATCGATATTGCGTACCGATGTCATTGCCTTGTCTCATACCTTGCGTGGGGTTGTGGGATTCCCAAAAAAGCCGAAGTAATTCACCGTATGAAACAACAGCCGGATCATAAATGACTTTGACAACTTCATTATGCCCGGTTAAACCGGTGCATAATTCCTCATACGTCGGATTAGGCGTGCAGCCGCCGATATAACCGACTGCCGTGCTAAACACACCGCGACATTGCCAGAATTTTCGCTCCGCTCCCCAGAAGCAACCCATGCCAAACAGTGCCTGCTCCAGGTTTTCCGGAAACGGCGGAACTATCGGGTTGCCTGTTACAAAATGCCTGTTTGTAACCAGCATGGGCGTACTCCGTCCCGGTAAAGCCTCTTTAGAGTCGGGTAAAGTCAATTTTTTTGATGAAAAGATCATGGCCTGTGGTATTTTTATAAGACGATTTGGGCAAGGATCATTATGATCCTGATGCCATAAAATGCACTACTTTTTAACGGAAGAAACATGATAGAGCAGGATTTATTACGCCGTTTTTTATTTGAAGAACTGGGCGTTCGCGGGGAATGGGTCAAATTAACCCACAGTTGGCAAGCGGCAAAATTTCATCAGCGCGGCTCTGAAAACGTGCAACAGCAGTTGGGACAGGCACTTGCGGCCGTAGTCATGTTATCGGCTACAGTCAAGTTTACAGGCTCGATGATCCTTCAGGCCCAAGGCGACGGTGACATTAAAACCTTGGTTGCTCAGGCGACGGATCAGCGAAAAATACGAGGTTTAGTGCGAGGCAAGGAAAACGTAGCCGAAGGTTCCTTAGAAACCCTATTCGGCCAAGGGCGACTGGTATTAACCATAGAATCGGAAAATGGTCAGCCTTATCAGGGCATCGTATCTCTCCGGGGCAGCAATTTAGCCGCTGTCGTGCAAACCTATTTTGAGCAATCCGAGCAACTTAAGACTCGCTTATGGCTATTTGCCAATGCAACTCATGCGGTAGGATTATTATTGCAGGAACTGCCGACACAGGAAGATCATGAGGCTGATTGGGAGCACATCGAAATACTGGCAAACACAGTCACTGAACAAGAATTGTTCGATTTGGATTGTGAGCAGCTGCTGTATCGATTATTCAATGAAGAAAAAGTCAGATTGTTTGACCCAGAGCCCGTTGAATTTAGCTGCGCCTGTTCACGGCCAAACATCGAGAAAACATTATTCGCTATGGGCCGGACTGAACTGGAGGACATTCTAAAGGAACAGGACATTATTGAAGTCAACTGCGAATTCTGCGGTGAACAATACCGCTTTGATAAAATTGATGTCGAAAATATCCTGTCACAGCAAAGTCATGTTAATACCTCCGAAACACGACATTGAAACAATCCTATGAAAACCGGCATCATTAAACGAAGTCTTCGCCTTGTTTTTTTGCTGACACTGACAGCTTCATTATCCGGTTGCATGTACTGGATTCGGGCCTATCAAGTCTACTTGCAAATGGATGAGTTCGATCGTAACTTTTCCGTCGAGGCCAATGATGAATTTACCTTGCGCTTCAAGCACCCTATTCTTTACAGTAAAGACTTTGTTTCCCTGTCCAAGCTTTATGCCAGCCAGGACGATCCAACGACGGACGGCAGACGCTGGCGCTACTGGTTTCGTAAAGTTGACGGTAACAATGAACCGATCAAACCGGAAGTGAAATTTTATTCTGCTTTAAATTTCAATAAAGAAAATAGATTAATTGCCTGGTCGTTTTCTTCACTTTTTTTGGCGATTGCCCCGCCCAAATTTTTAGAGATTTCTTTACGCTCTATTGGCGGTGCCGAGATTGATAAGGAAAAACAACAACTCAAAGCCAACTCGGCATTACTGGAAAAAATTTCCGCAGATTTGCCCAAAAAACCGGCTGTTCTTGCGCAATTAGGCGAGCCTTTTGAAATTAAAGATGAAGCGGAGCAGGAAGTGTACATTTACCGTTTTCTGCTGGAAACCAACCATATAGAAAAAGGTTATGAGGATCGGGCCTTAAACGAGGTTAAAATTACCTTTGATAAAAAAACCCAGGAACTGGTCAGAATGGCAGGGCGTTTTGCAGGGCTTAAGGTTTCAATTAATTATCGAAAGTTTCTGGATGAGTCACAGGATGTCGCACAAAACAAACCGGAATAAACGATATTACTGCTCCCACAGACTTTCCGATTAACCATAAAAAAGGCTTAGGCAATCAATGCCTAAGCCTTTTTTTACAATACGCAGCGGTATTAAGGCTGCGCACTAATCTGCTATCAATTACAGCTTATCGGCATTTTTATCCAGATATTCTGCAACACCGACAGGGTTTGCATTCATACCTGAATCACCTTTTTTCCAGCCGGCTGGGCACACTTCACCGTGTTCTTCGTGGAATTGTAACGCATCAATCATGCGTAACAATTCATCCATATCACGACCTAAAGGCAAATCGTTAACAACCTGATGCCGAACGACTCCTGAGCGATCGATCAGGAAAGTACCGCGATAAGCAACGGCTGGGCCATTCGCTTCAACATCATAATCCTTACAAATAGCATGCGATATATCGGCAGCCATGGTGTAACGAACAGGACCTATGCCGCCTTTATTAATCGGGGTATTACGCCATGCGTTGTGAGTAAAATGAGAGTCTATAGACACCGAAATCACTTCAACATTACGGCTTTTAAATTCATCAATACGATGATCTAAAGCGATCAACTCACTTGGGCAAACAAAAGTGAAGTCTAATGGGTAAAAAAATACTACCGCATATTTTCCGCTAGTCGCCTCAGAAAAACTAAATGAATCAACTATTTGACCATCGCCAAGAACGGCAGGAACTGTAAAATCAGGTGCTTGTTTACCGACTAATACGCTCATTGATTATCTCCAATAAATAGTAAAAAAAGACTGTTAACTTGATGTTAGCCATTGAAAGCAATGACTTGCTGAAATTGTACACCAAATTAGTCGGGAATTGGAGCGTGTTGTTATTTTGAGCTTGATTTAATTTTAATTTTATCCATAATTTGTCATCAATAGCTTACAATGTCTCTAAAGATTTACCCTATTACGGGGATTTTGAAAGCTAGTCGGCCTAACATGGCTGTTAAATTCACATAGCTTATTCGTTTGATGAGGTTCTATCATGGCAAAAAATAAACATATTACCGAACCTGATGTGTTCGGTTTCCAGGTACGCATCGTAAGACGCGGCAAAGAGAGCAGTCGTTATTTTTCACATAAATTATGGGGCAATAAAGGCAAATCTTTAAAGGCAGCTATTACCTGGCGCGACCAGATGCTGACCGTTTTAAAAGGCAGCAAGACCCGGTTTCTTAAACCGCCCAAAAATAAAACGACTACTGGCGTCACGGGCGTGTCCAGAACCATTAAGTATGATCATCGTAAAGATAAAAGTTATCTTTGCTATACCGTTTTTTGGGTCAGTAATTGCAAATCCAGAAATAAAACTTTTCAGGTGGGTAATGTCGATAAAGTCACGGCGGACGACGAGTTGCATGCGTTTCGTACGGCCAAACTGTTCAGAAGTTGCTATGAGCATTCAATCGATAATGACCTTGAGTTTTATGACAGCAAATTTGCCGGATGGAAAAAACTACGCTTGTATGAAGACGAGAATTTGAACGCAGTAGCCGTGTAAAACAAAGTTTTCATGTTAGAAGTTTGTTATACGGTGTTGGATAAAAAACCCTATTCAAAACGGCAGCCTCAGCAACTATTCAGTCATGCCTCGACTGCCGCAACAAAAATCTAAGCCGTTAACTCATTTTGTCAGCTTGAATTGCAAGGTCTGAACGGCTCTTTGGGTAACCTTGACACCATTAACCATTTTCCCCTTGAATTTCCACCGGCTAATAGCCTGTAGCGCGGCATTATCAAAGATATCGGCAGGTTGAGCCTCTATAACCACGGCATCTTCAACATCTCCGTCTGTGGTGATGGTAAATTCGACTTTAACCCAGCCCTCAATATGACGGTTAGCCGCCCCCCTCGGATATTTGGGCGGAACCCGTTCCAACGGAATCACGCCGGTACTGTCTCCACCAGAAGCGGCACCCTTATCGCCATCGTCTGGTGCATTGCCGGTTTTCCCTGCACTGCTGGGTGTGCTGGCGGCAGGGACATTCACCGCAGGCCCGCTCGATTTTACCGCTGGTACCGGTATATCCAGTTTGGGCGCATCCATAGCAGGTATTTCCTGCTTTACCACCGGTGCCTTTTGGATGACCGGCTGTTTTTTGGGCGGCGCTTTCTGGCGTTGCGGGGGCTGCGGCTTATCCTGCACCTGCTCCACCTTTTTTTCCGGCGGTTTTTCGATTTTAGGCTTTGGCTTTGGCGGTGGCGGCTCACGTTTTAAGCGCACAAACTCCATCATGTTCAGGTGTTCGGTTTTTTTAACCACATGCTGGTTACTCATCAGCATGAATTGCATCAGCCAGAACAGGCCCAGCGAGACAAGAACACCGGTCAATAAGGCGGCAACAGACGACTTCACTGAGACTCCGCTTCGGTAGCAATAGAAGCGTTATTGATACCGGCTAAACGAATCTGATCCATAACGCTGACCAGAACATGGGTTTTGGTTTCCCTGTCAGCAGTAATCACCACCGAACCTAGCGGATTTTCGGCATGCAACCTGGCGACATTGGCTCTAAGCGCACGAATGTCGACGACCTTCTTATCTATCCAGATTTCACCGGCGGGGCTAATCGCCACGATAATATGCGCCTGTTCGAGTTTCTCGGCGGTTTGAGCTTGAGGGCGATTAACGTCAAGTCCTGATTCCTTGATCGAGGAACTGGTCACTATAAAAAAAATCAACATAATAAAAACGATGTCGAGCATCGGTGTCATATCAAGTTCAGCATTTTTGTCAGCTGACGACCGGCTATTTTTGCGGCGCATGGATGCTCCTAGTGATATTTTAATAAATCGGTCAGGTGATGAACTTCATCATCGACCAGCTCTTCAATGCGCTTGCTGAAATAAAGTCCGCCTATCGCAATTATCATGCCCGCCATAGTCGGTATAGTCGCCTGGGATACGCCGGATGCCATGGCCCTGGCGTTGCTGGTGCCGGTCACCGACATCACGTCAAAGACGCTAATCATTCCTGTTACCGTGCCTAGCAAACCCAACAACGGACTCAAAACCACCAGCATATTGATAATGGGAAGGGTTCGGCTCATTTTAATTTTAGCCTCAGAAATAATACATTCCCTGATGGATAAGGCATATGACGTATGCCGGTCTTCCCGGCTGTTCCACTGGTCCACCCAAAGCGCCTTGAGCCCGGGATAGGTCAGCCTGAAAAAAAAGAAGCGCTCCGCCACCAGCGTCCATAAACAGATAGAGGTCAGCAGAATCATCCAGAGCACATTGCCGCCGGTATTTAAAAAATCGCGGAGCGACTCCAGAAACGTTACCAACGCAGACATTACTTGCCTGCCCGGCGGCTGATTAAACCGGCTGTCTGTTCATCCAGAATTTGCACCAATACCCGGCTGCGGGAAGCCACAATGCTGTGCAGAAACAATAAGGGAATGGCGACAGACAAGCCCAATACCGTGGTGACCAGCGCCTGGGAAATGCCTTCAGCCATCAGTTTTGGGTCGCCTGTGCCGAACAAGCTGATCGATTGGAAAGTTACAATCATGCCGGTCACGGTGCCAAGCAATCCCAGCAACGGCGCTACCGCCGCCACCAGCTTAATAATCGACAAACCTTTTTCCAGCGTGGGCAATTCGCGGATAATCGCTTCATCCAGTAATAACTCCAGATTATCGGTATCCTCAGCGCTATCTTTCTCGGCAACGGCAAAAATACGTCCCAACGGATTGTCATCGTTAGCAACAGAACTGTTCATCTGCAGCTCCATTTTTCGGCTGACTGACGATAATTGAACCAATCTGAACACGCCATAAATAAAACCGATTACCCCTAAGGCAATGGTCAGGTAACCGATCAGTCCGCCTTGCTGCACGCGCTCAATGAGGCCAGGCGTTTGAATCAGCATGCCGAGAATAGCGCCGCGGGTAGGATCAAGGCCAATATCGGCCTGCCCGGATTCTGTTTCAGCAATATCTTCAGCCAGATTAAGAAACTTGCCTTCCGGTTGACGCGGCAGATCGGCCAGTTTTCCTGTTTCCGGCAGATAGCGTAAATACTTACCATCGGCCACCGCATTAAAGACACCAATCCGCACGACTTTTGCCTGGCGAGGTTCGCCTGCTGCCGACAGGATTTCACCGTCGTAATAAACCACTTTGCCGGATTCGGTCATTTCCTGTTGCAGGGTGAACCACAACTGCTCCAGCTGCGCCATTGACGGCAACGCTTTGTTATCGGCAATCGCAGATAACACGGCGGTTCTGTCAGGGAACTCCGCAGAAATAATGGAATTGTTCAGATTAGCTTTTAAGTCACCGGCGACTTGCCGGGCGACGCCGAACAGTTCGCCCAGCGGCCCGCTACGCTCGACCAGCTTGGTTTCCAGCTGGTTTAACTGTTCGGCGTTGGCCGTCAGTTTCGCCTTCAGTTGACTGCCGATGCTTTCCTGCCGGCTCAGCTCCGCTTTGGCAGCGTCTACTAATTGTTGCTGTTTGCCGGGGTCGGCAACAAACTCGGCTTCCCGTGCGGCATTGACTTTGCCTTGCTCGCCTTGAGTTTGTTTAATTTCCTGTAATAACTTATCCAGATCCAGGTGATCGGCAAAAGCACTATTGCAGAACAATAGCGTTAAAAAAATAAAGATCAGCTTATTCATTTGGCGGCCTCAGGTGCAGAAACGGGAACGATCAACATGTCGGGCGCGGTTTCCTTGCGGGCAATACGCAAGCCGTTACGAATCGAGTTGCCGTAACCGGAAGACAATGCTTGCCAGCGTTTTTCCTCTTTATTCCAGAAACCGGTTTCACTGCCGTCCAGCCGTTGGTAATAAAGGGCCACACGACCCAGCCGTAGAAAATTCACCGAACTGGTCACGCCGCTCAAGTCGATATTCGCCTTATAGGCTTCAATCGTATTGCCGTATTCATTTTCAACCTGAAAGGCCTCCATGATCCGGCGAAATTTTTCGGCATTGCTGACATCGGCTTTGGCAACCAGTTCTTTTAATTGGCTCAAACGCTGCTTGCGCTCCTCGGGCAAGAACGGCAAATCCAGTTGAATAAATTGATCCAAGCTATCGAGCATGTGTACGATCAACGGCACGATTTCCTGCTTGGTGACTTCAATATCTTGCAGTTGTTTTTCCAGCGAGGCTTTTTCTTCAACCTGGGATGCCAGCATGTCTTTAATATGCTGATGATAGGTTTGCAAAATATCCGTTTGCCGGGTCACTGAGCGGTATTGTTCGAGCAGCGTGTTTTTTTGCTCGCCAAGCACCGCCGGTTGATCTTTTGTGACTGCGGGTGCCGCAGCCTGCACTGATAAGGCACAAACGCCTAAGAAAGCGGCGGCCAGACAGGTGTGATGTCGGCTAGAATTAAGCATAGTAATCCAAATAGTCATAGTATGAAGTTAAAAATTTCGACCGGAAAAGTCGTTTCGATTGTTGTTGTCTATTATGTTTCAATCCACATCCGACCTCATCCGTCGAATGACACTCGCCGACGGATAGAGGTCAATGGATTGTTCCTCCCCGTGAACGAGGAGGTTACCAAAAAGGATAACGATGCCAGTGCATCGTTGTCAAACTCAAATAATCCCCCTGAAGGCGGAAGTTTCAGGCCAGCGAAGAAATTTAATCGAGGTGTCAGCAAAATCACCCTGCCTGCGTTGGCGTTTAAATCGTGTTTTACGGCTTTGCGAAGCGCTTGCGCAACCGAATCAGTAAGCCTGATAAAAAAATGCCGACCAACAACTGCCTTACTAGCACCGTCCAAGCGGCGGTCGCAGTTAGCAGCGGTTTAAAGATTGGCTGTTGCTGATCATCCGAAGCCGACATGGCTTGCTTGCCGATGATTCTGTGAACAAAAAACGCCCGCCACCGGTCTTCAAATTGATTAACCGTGTCAATGTATTCGGCATAACGGGGCGCATCAATACCCGCCAGACGGTCGGCCGTCAACACGACGGCCAAACCTGGCGACAATGCGGACCAACGCTCCATAAACTCGAAATGCGCTTTCCGAACCTCATCGAAACGATACATCAACGGCCGCAGCTTGCCATCAAGTTCCAGATTAGCGGGCAGACCGGCAATTTCGCGCGAAGGCTCTGTTACCGGAGGAATGTCAGGATGAGACCGATACCAGGCCGACAGCAATTCGGCTTGCTGTGTCGACGTTTGCGCCTGAACACCCCGAATATCGACAATCGCCTCAAGCCGGGAGGGCATGGCTTGCTCGCCGTTTGCCGCCCAGCTTAAACCCGCCGGTAGCGCAAAGGTCGTGACCAGCCATACGCCTAGCAAGCCTACCGCCGCAGCACCCGATGAAACCGGCAGCAACAAAAACAGTCCGGCAATTGCAATCCACAACCCGGTAAACAGCCCGACAAAAACCAGCCAATAACTTGCCGCGTAAACAGTGGAACCGGAATCGAGTATAAACGCAAGCAGCGATGCCGCGACCACAGGCACCAGCACCATCGCCCAGCGCACCGCGAGTGCGGCAAATACCAAGCGCCAAGGCTGGGCCATTTGCGCGCAAACCAAACGCCATACGCCCCGCTCCCGATCTTCCTGCACCAGACCGTAAGTGACCGCTATCACGGTCAACGGCAGCAATAACGCCAGTACAGTTGCAAAATCGGGCAAGCCCAATTCGCGCAGCAACGGATTGAACAGCTGATCGCTGTTGCGGCCATCGGTATAACGGCTGCGGCTTGAGATCCGCAGCTCTGAACCAAGCAGGTCGACTTGGCGCACGCTCAAGGCCAAACCGCCCAGCACCGGAAGACGCACCGTTGTACTATCGGCCAGCTTGCTGGTATGGCCGCCTTTGCCAGTACCCGGCGCATCGTGCATTTCTGTGGGCGTGAATTTATTCGCGTCTATAGCGGCAACGCGAATAAATTCGCGCCCACGAAACTCACTGGCGGCAATTCCCGAACTGATTGCGCTGGCCGCTAATAAAATAAAGAATGCGGCGATAACCCACAGATTGACCGGATTGCGGATGAAGCGCCGCCATTCGGCTGGCAACAACCGCATCATGGCTTTAGCCTCTTGGCAGAAAACAGCAACGCTATCAACGCGGCGACCAGCCAAGCCAGCAATACCAGGAGGTCCGCCAGCGAATGATGCAAGGCAAAGCCCACCGAGGGCGATTGATAACGGAATGCCTTAACGCTGGCCCAGTCGTCATCATGGCCCTGAGCGCCATGCTCCGTGCCGTGGCTGCGTTCACGATCCCAGTCATCAGTCAGGCCGATAAAATAATGCCGGTAATTTTCGGCGGCATCCTCAAAATGGCGCTGATGCGCCAAATCCATGCCCGACAAGGTCATCGACACCGAGCGCATCGCGATGCTCGGGCCAAGCAGCGAGGCGATATGGATAAACCGGCTTTGGCGTTCGAACGCATCACTCAAGCTGTCGAAATGCAAGGTATGAACCCGTTCGGAATAACCGTCATTAAAACTGCGTTTGAGTGCGGCATAGCCTACCGGCAAATCTTCAATCCGCGTCACACCGTACTGTTTTAACAACTGAACATTGAATAATGCCTCCCGCTTTTCATGATCGCCATCGTTATCCAGACCCTGCTGAATATCGTGCTTGATCGCCGCCCAAAACGCCGTCGCAGCGGGTATCGGCATCCACGCCTCTGCGGCAGCGGCGCCCAATCGCGGCGCAATCAGCACACTGCCCGACCAGAAAGCCAACAGCGCAAACAACGCCAGACGGCTGCTGTTAAAATGGATCGAAGTGGACATAGCCAGGGCCGCGAATACCGCATAATAGATAAAAAAACTAGCACCCAACGCCAACAGCCTGAGACTGTCATCACCGGTGAGGTCGAAATTACGATACAAAATAATCATCGCAAGCCCCATTGCCGGCAACAACACCAGCAAAAAAGCCAGCAGCAAGCCGATAAATTTGCCCAGCAACAGTTGCATAGCCGAGACCCCGAGACTGTGCAACATGCGCAACGTACCTTGCTCCCGCTCCAAAGTCACCGCATTAAAAGCCAGCGCAATGACCAGCAGCGGCAACAATGCAACCAACACAAAACCGGCGCTGGCCTGCCCGAAGCGACCGGCTAATCCCTGGTCGGCCGCCGGACTAAACCGCGCGCCGTTGCGTTTGTGCGGCTCCAGCCAGAGCGTCTGACCGGTATAATGTCTCAAGCCGGGATCTATCGATGCCAGTGGCGAATCCGGCTTAAACACATAAATGCCGAAATGCGCCGCCGCATGCGGGTTCTTGACCCCTTGCGTATCCCATTGTTGCTTGGCGCTTGCGCCCACGGCCTGTTTTTCCTGCTGCAACTGCTGATATTCGCTGATGGAAGCCAGAAAAAAGCCGCTTAATAGCGCGAACACCGAAAAGGCCAGCACCAACAGCCTTCCATCCCGCACTACCGCCAACAGCTCCTTGCGAATAATCGCAACAATCACAGCAGGCCCCGCGCGTGCGCCAGATATTTGTGTTCCAACTCATCGTGCGCCACGGTGTGCGCATCAAACTCTTCAACCAGACGACCGGCTTTCATGATGCCGATGCGGTCGGCGACTTGTTTGGCATTAAATAGATCATGGGTCGCCATCAGCACCGCCATGCCCAGATCGGCGGCCGCCCGTATGCGCTGGGCAAAATCATTGGCCGCACTCGGATCGAGCCCGGAGGTCGGCTCATCCAGCAGCATGACTTTCGCCTGTTTTGCCGAGGCGATAGCCAGACCGACTTTCTGGCGCATACCCTTGGAGTAAGTCGATACGCGCCGGTCATGGGCATCGCTTTGCAAGCCGGTGTTCGCCAGCAAATCGTGCGCGTGCTGCCGGGATAGGCGGATACCGGCCAGCGTACAGAAAAAAGTCAGATTTTCCACGCCGCTCAGGTATTCATACAACGCCACATTTTCCGGCAGATAGGCCAGCTTGGCGCGCACCACCGCCGGGTTTTGCTCAGGAGACTCGCCATCAATAAACACATTGCCGCTGGTCGGCCGATTGAAGCCCAAAAAGGTATTAATGGTTGAGGTCTTCCCGGCGCCATTGCCGCCCAGCAAGGCATAGACGCAACCGGCCGGAACCGATAAATCGAGCCCATCGATTGCGCAATGGTTTTTATACTTGACCACCAGTTGTCTGGCTTCAAGCAGGGTTTTATTTAGCGACATAATCAATTTTTAGATGATTCTGGAATAATCATTTGATCCACGAAAAGCACGAAAGACACGAAAAAATCGTGTTGGGGGATTTTTATGCTTTTCGTGTCTTTCGTGGACAATTCTTTCGGCGGATTCATTATTAGAGTCAACAGTATGGTGTTTTATCGTTACTCAGCTCTACTCAATAGGCTTTAATTGATAATCCTGCTGCTGGGTTTTCCAGGACAAATAAATCTGCTGCCCATCGCTGACCAAAAACGGCTGATCGCCGGACAACGCGGTTTGAGCAACCACTTCAGGCGTCGACCAGCTGTTGCCGTCGTCGACGGATTTGATCAGCTTGATAACATTGTTGGTGCCGTCGAACTCCTGCCAGACCACATTGACCCGTGAACCTAAAGCCAGCACATGTGGATGGCCTGCGCCGTCTTTACCGAAATTAAGCGGCGTGGAAAAATGCCGCCCTGAATCGGTCGAATAGGCATAAAACAGGCCCTGATGGGTCGGTGAATTACTGAACCATACCGCATGATAAACACCGGAATCGGCAATCGACAGGCCGGGGCCGTGATGCGGGCAGGCATCGATTTTCCAGTTATCCTGACCTAAACGATGAGTATCGCCGGGGGTATTCCAATCGCTAAATTTGACCAGCGCGTGATCGCGTATACCGCCTGCGAAAATATGCCGCCAAGTGACCACCGGCGTATTGTCAGGCGCTATCGCGGTATCCAATCGGCAGCATTCACAGGTATGAGTGGCGATTCTTTTATCGGGATAAAAATGCTCGCCGCCATCGTCAGACCAAGCGTAATACAAGGACAGTCCCTTAAAATCCTGCCCGGCTTTTTTAGCCGCCTCTGTATCACGGGCATCCAGCCAGGCGATAAAAATCTCGCCATTTTTGCCGACAGCCAGACTGTCAAAGCGATGCCTTATTATCTCGATATTATCGTTGACCGTGACAGGTTCCGAAAAACGTTTTCCACCGTCATTTGACCGGCTAAAGCGCACATAAGTGCTGCGCTTTTTATCCAGTGTGAGTACCCAGGTTAAATAAATATTACCTTGTGCATCCAGCTTGATTTTCGGACGGCTTTCACCGTTAGCGGCTATGGCTTCGGCAACGGCATTCACTTTAACCGGTGTGCTAAAAGTAATGCCTTTGTCTTTTGATGATTGCACATAAATATGATCATCATTGACCCAGGCAATCCAAAGCACACCTTGAGCATCAAACGCGGCACTCATTGTTTCTGAGCACTTATTTAACGGTAATACTTGAGTATCGGCGCAAGCGGCATTTTTTTCGGCGGCATGCTGATGCATAGACGGTTGTTTAACATCGCTGTTAGTGGCGCAGCCGGAGACCGCCAGCGTTGCAAAAAATAGAACAGAGATCAGGAATTTCATGGATTACACCGAATTAAAAAGTCGAGCTGAATGATAAAGAGAAATCAGGATAAAAAAGCGAAATATCTTTTCAGCCCATATGCAGTAAAGCCTGACTTGATAATAGCCAGGCTTTTTGTTTTTGCTTGATAAAATCAACGTATCAATAATTATACTTCAACCCAGCAAAATCATTGCATGGTGGGAAGAAGGGCATAGAGTCATCCTAAAAAATTTATTGTCATTGTATTGATAAGATACACATTCTGGTGCGGACCAATAAACCATTAATATTTCAACGACGCGCTAACAAAATAAGTGCGTTGCGGATAAGGATGGTTTTCAAAGGCATTCGCATCAAAAACATTATCGATCCCCGCTGAAATAGTACTTTTTAGTTCCCGACTAATCGGTAACCTGTACGTGGTTTTTAAGTCGACAAAAGTGGATTCATCAGTGCCGCCCATGACATTAGCGGCGGTATCGTTATTCTCCAGACGCTGAAATGAATCACTGCGATAACGCACACCTACCGCCGCGTCCCAAGGTTGGATAATATGGTAGGTTAATGTTGCATTGGCCTGCAAGCTAGGTATGCGATCCCATTCATTACCGACCAGTGACGGATTGCGGCTATTTTGGGTAATTTGTTTATTCATAAAAATACCGTTAGCCATTAAGTCGACAGGCAGATTAAACACTTCGTTTTGTTGATAAGTCAGATCTACACCGATAGCTTCGGTTTGTTCAATCGGTAAAAAGGTAGAAATGCTTTGTCCATTGATAGTCTGCAAGGTACTCGCTATTTCGTTGTTGATTTGGTTGAAAAAGAAATTGGCGCGTACATAACCTCTGGGAATATCGTACTGGGTCATGAAGTTATGAAAATAGCCATTCTCAGGGCCCAAATCAGGTGCTGAAATGCTTAAGTTATTAAGTCTGGACACGCTGGCAAACATTTCTTCAGCAATCGGAAAACGATACGCTTTAGAAAACGAGTAACGGAAAATCCAGTTATCCGGTGAATATTCCAAAGACGCTTTAGGCGAAAAACGGGAGGCATCGCGGTCGGCGTAGTTTTGAATATTGTTGGTCGCGCCAAAAGTGCGCACATGGCCGTCAAGCGCTTGCCAGTGGTCAAACCGCCCTCCGGCCATCACGCTCCAGTCCGGCAAAAACCGCCACTCCAACTGCGAAAAAGCGCTGTTGGTTTGAGTCGCGCCGCCGCTATCGGTAGTTTTAAAATCGGTCGTTCCGCCCGCATAATTATCGCTGCTGTAAACATCCAGATTCAGGCTGGCATGATTAAATTGATAGCCACCCATAAAAGATAGGTCATCCCTACCCAAAAAATTATCGGTCGCCAATTTCACATCGTAAGTCGCCCACCAGGGTTTTTCATCAGAAATCTGGCCTTTGTTTTGATTTTGCGGATGGTTGGGATTCAGGGTTGAACTGATACTTCTGTCCTTGAACGCGTCGAAGTAACTGGCGGTGGTATCGATGCTCCAGTTATCCGAAATTTTGCCTTTGAGTCCCAAGCCATAATTCAGGGTCTGGCGCTGCGAGTCGCTGACCGAAAAAACCGAACCCGGCACGGTAAAACGTTGTCCGTCGGGTGTTCTGTAGTTTTGGTTCGCTGACTGTCCGGCTGCTGTAGCACCTCCCCATACCGTATTGCCTGCGGCATTCCTTAACAGACTGTTCGGATCGTCAACTTTGCCGACGCGATCTTCATAGGCAATAGTAAAACGCCCTTGCAGATCTTCGGTAAAGTCATAACCGAATTTGGCTTTAAATAAATCGGTAGTTTGCCGGGCCACGCCAATATCACCATAAGCAAGCGCCGCCGCACCTTGAGGCGTTTGATAACTTTCGCCTCCGGCGACTGCGGTTCCGCCTGCCGCCGAACTTAATTGAGCGGCATTGATAGTCTGCGGCTGTCCCTCGTTTTCAAAACGGTTATAAGAGGCCCAAACACTGAACTTATCGATCTTGTCGCCTGCAGAAATAAAGGTTTTATAACCCATCAACGTTTCATTCCGCCCTGACCGATGCACATTCTGGAACATGCCGGTAGCATCCATTTGAGCTTCAAATTTTTCCGGCATTTTAGTGTTCAAATTGACCACGCCGCCAAACGAATTACCGCCATATTGCGCAGAAAAAGGGCCGTAAAGGACTTCCGCCGATTCGACTTCGCTGGGTGAGACCATCGACCATCTGGGCGCACCATTAAAGCTGGTGCGCAATGGATTATGCAACGGCATTCCATCACCGAACACCATAGTATGTGCCGTCTGGAACACATTAGAGCCGCGTACGCCCAAATTACCGTTGGGATCGCCCATGTAACGTTTGCGGACTAACAGGCCAGGGGTGAATTTTAAGAAATCCTCAACCGTAGTCGCATTCACTTTGGCTTCAACATCAGCTTTATCAATCGTATAGGTTGGTGTTGCCTTGGCCGTATCCGGAAACTTTCTATCGGTCACCGCGCCGTAGGTGACCATGTCCTCGCCCTGATATTTATCGGTTTTAGTCGCCTTCACCGGTTCGGCCGCAATCCCGCTGCCTAAATAACTCATTCCCAGTAATAGTAGATATTTTTGCATTGTTTTAATTTTTATTGTTGTGAACGATCCAATAAAAAAGCACATTACATGCCAAGCAACCAAGGCCGTAGCGGGTATCGAATATCAGCGCTACTGAACTTGATTTTTTAATTTACCGTAATTCATTGCTTACACTCAAGTAATCAATCACTTATCTTTTAGCCGCGAATTGATTTTTGCTTGCTTGACAGCTTTTTTAAATTAATGCGCTTGTCGTATCCTGGCTTACACGCGATTATCGGCGGTGTGTTTTTTAATAAAAATACGGCATATGCCGCACTTTAGTGTGTGAAATAACACAGTTTAATTGGATTTCTGTCCGCTAGGCTAACTTACCTGGACGTCCTTCAGAACAACTTGCAAGGCAGCGATTTGTGAAAGGGCTTTATCTAAGTTGTGGGCGCGAATAAATTCGCGCCCACAATATAAACTTAATGGCAGTGATCTTAAGCGGTCCGGGTGAAGCGACCAGCCGCCGCGTTTATGCTCAAGCGCTACCGTCGCATTGAACGGCATCTGTTGATACAGGTTGCCGCCGGTGTCATTGTTCTGCCCTCTGACGTAATTTAAAACGGTTTTTCCGGTCAGGTTGCCGTATTTACCGGTTTCCAATAACAGCTTGGATCCGGAAACATCGACACCGAAAAGGTGCGCATCGTAATTATTCCGTTGCATTGACATCCTTCCCGTCCTAAAGGCATAGCTATCTACACAAGTTAAATTGTAGGGGCCTGACCTTTTATCAACGGCGCTTTTTATCAACGGCGCTTTGTTAAAATCGGTTAAAATGATAAATTCTGACAATAATCCTGTAACGGGTTAATAGCGTTCATGCAAACAACATATAACACTCCCGACTTGAGAATTAGTGCGACTAAAGGAGGTTATTGCACCGGTTCAGCTTCATACTGAAATGCCAATTAGCAGACAGCGGTACAATCAAATTTACCGACAAGACATACACAAAGGCCTGTATGTTCGTCTACGCAAGATACTCAAGGCCAAACCGTAACAGAAACGTCCAGAATAGTGCGTGCGTAAGCCTAAGCCTAAGCCTAAGCCTATTGAAATTGAAGCAACATAATCATGACTAAAAATAGTTTTATATTTATGAGTATCGGCCATAATCCGGTTATTTCCACGCATAAGTGGGGCTTAGCATTGGAGAAAAGTGAGGTATTCGTATGAATCCGCACGCTACGCCACCCGTCACCTTCAACTCCCTGGTTCGAGGCTTGTGGCGTAACCGTCAACTCACCTTACAAATGACCCGACGGGAAGTCGTTGGTCGCTACAAAGGATCAGTAATGGGGTTACTCTGGTCTTTCCTCAATCCGGTGTTCATGCTGGTGGTATACACTTTTGTTTTTTCAGTGGTGTTCAAGGCTCGCTGGGGTGTAGATGGTAATGACAGCAAAACCCAATTTGCCGTCGTTCTGTTTGTTGGCATGATTGTGCATGGCTTGTTTGCCGAAGTGCTAAATCGTGCGCCATTGCTGATTCTCTCTAACATTAATTACGTCAAAAAAGTTATTTTTCCTCTGGAAATTCTGCCTGTCATCAGCATGGGCGCTGCGCTATTTCATAGCCTAGTCAGCCTGACTGTGTTACTGATAGCCTTTGTTATTTTTAATAGCTACCTGCACTGGACGGTAATTTTCATCCCGCTAGTACTATTTCCGCTGGTCATCCTCACGCTAGGCTTTGCCTGGATGCTGGCATCCCTGGGCGTATTCTTACGTGACGTTGGCCAAACCATTGGCATCGTCACCACCGTGATGATGTTTCTATCTCCGGTATTCTTCCCGATCACCTCCTTGCCGGAAGCATACCGCCCATTGATGATGGCTAACCCGCTGACTTTTATCATTGAACAATCCCGCGAAGTGCTTATTTGGGGACATCCGCCAAACTGGATGGGACTGGGTATTTATACTCTGGTTGCCACCGCTATAGCATGGTCAGGTTATGCATGGTTCCAAAAAACCAAAAAGGGATTTGCTGATGTACTCTAACAATACCCTAGCGATCCTGACGAAATCGATCTCTAGTTTTCTATTCCTCGACCCATTCACGCTTAACACCGAGCAATTATGTAATGTGTTGGATGATGGTGTTGCCGCATTCATTACTTGGAGCAGCTTTTTCTGGTTTGAGGTGACATCTAGGGATTTTACCAATGCCTTCTGAGCCAGCCATTAGCATCAAAAACCTGAGTAAGTGTTATCAACTTTATGCCCAGCCGAGTGACCGTTTAAAGCAGTTTTTATGGCGCGGCAGGCGGCAGTATTTTCGTGAGTTCTGGGCGCTGCGAGATGTCAGTTTTGAGATCGCTAAGGGCGAAGTACTGGGCATCATAGGCCGAAACGGTGCGGGCAAGTCCACCCTGCTACAATTACTCTGCGGCACTCTCACGCCTACTGCCGGTGAAGTCAAGGTACATGGCCGCATTGCCGCCCTTCTGGAGCTCGGATCCGGATTTAACCCGGAGTTCAGTGGTCGCGAGAACGTCTACCTGTCCGCCTCTATTTTGGGACTGTCCAAGCAAGAGATCGAGCAACGTTTCGAGGAGATCGTGGAATTTTCCGGCATTCGCGACTTCATCGACCAACCGGTAAAAACCTACTCCAGCGGCATGTACGTGCGCCTGGCTTTTTCAGTGGCGACCAGCGTCGACCCTGACATTCTGGTAATCGACGAGGCTTTGTCGGTAGGCGATGGCGAGTTTGCCCGTAAATCCTTCGACCGCATCCGCGACATGAAAAAAGCAGGCAAGACCATTCTGTTCTGTTCGCATTCCCTGTATCAGGTGGAAGCCTTCTGTGACCGGGTGTTGTGGTTGGATCATGGCGATATCAAGCTATTTGGCAATCCGCAAGAGACCGTGCAGGGCTACAGCATCTCGCTGCTCGGCGGGGAAAAAACCGAGTCTACCGCGCCATTAACGACAACTCCGTCAGCCATTCCCGCACCTGAGGGCTACGCTCGGCTCTGCCAGGTCGAAGTCAGTCTGGATGGTGAGATTGGATCTGTGCTCCGGGGGCGTCCTGACGAAAACGATCTGTCCATCCGCTTGCAATTCGAATCCGATCCGAAACTGCCCGCACCGACTGTCGGCGTAACCATCAGTTACGGCACGCTGATGACGGTAGCCTGCGTCGTGAGCCGCTCAGAAAACGTGCTGATCGAACGGAACCAACACGGCAGCGGCGAAGTGACTATCGACTTTCCTGCCCTGCCGCTGCGCAAAGGGGAATATCTTGTCGCCGCTTATCTAGGTAACGAGGATGCCGTGCATATTTACGACAGTGTACAAATCGCGGCCACGCTGCAAATCGATGACCCTCTACCGGAACCCGGCCTGGTGAATTTAGTACATCACTGGCGTACGTCGGCCGGACACAGCATGGCATTCACACCCGCTTCGGCACCGAAAGACGCCAACTGGCAATTGCTCAAGCTATTTACCGGCCGCCCTTTCTGGGTTGACCCGGCCGACAGCTTGCAACTCGCCAAGTCCGGCATGTTTGAGCCCCTTGAGACGGCATTGTTACGAGACCTCATAAAGCCTGGAGACAGGGTGCTGGATATCGGCGCTAACATGGGTTATTACACCGTCCTGTTTGCCGATTGGGTCGGCGCATCCGGCATTGTCCATGCCGTTGAGCCTGACCCGGATAATGTGGCGCTACTGGACGCCAATACTCGGGATTTCCAGCAGCAGGGCCGCGTTCACCTGCATACACTGGCCCTTAGCGAGTCATCGGGTACCGCCAAACTGTTCCGCAGTAAAGACAATGTTGGCATGCACCGCCTCTACGACTCTATTTGCTGCGATGGATCTTTCATGGAAGTCGCCATGTGTCGCGGCGATGACTTGGCTCTAGCCCCCCTCGATGTCATCAAGATCGACATTGAAGGCTATGAAGCCTTTGCTTTGCGCGGTCTAAGCGATACCCTGACGCATAGCCCGAACCTAAAGATTTTATGCGAATTCTCGCCTCTTTCGATGCTGGAAGCCGGCGTACAACCGCTGCAATGGCTGGAATGGATGGAAGTCTTGGGCTTTATCGCTATCGCGCATAACGGGACATCCTGGTCGCCGGTGGTGCATGACGAGCTGAAACAACATGTAAACTGTTTAACCGATATTGATTTGACTGAACTCACGTCAACATTAAAAACACGTAATAATGACGCCATTACCGACGCAGCGATTGAGGCGGCAGCAGCCTGCGGCTATCCCCGCCCGATTCTTGAAAATCTGCTTTGGGTAAGAAAAGAATCATTACAGGACCTGATTGATAACGGCATTGTGTTCAATGTTAAGACCTAAGCGATAAAGATAATCATGTCACTTTCTAAGAAAATAGCGATTGAGCCGCAGACATGGGTAAAGCAATGGGCGCATCATGAAAACGAAGCCGAACTGCTAAACTTATTTCAAGCGTCTTTCGGCTATCGGATGCCACTCGAACTCTGGCGCTGGAAATACCGGGGTCTGGACATGCTGGGCACGTTGTTGCGTGGTGACGGTCGTGCAATCGCTTTTTATGGCGCGATGCCACGCGCTATTCATCGGTTCGGTTTACCGGCAACCGCTGTGCAAATCGGCGACGTGATGGTTCACCCCGATGAACGCGGAACTCTGACGCGCAAAGGCGCTTTCTTCCACGCAGCCGCGAGTTTTCTCGAACGCTTCGTTGGCGAAGATAAAGCTTTTCCAATAGCCTTTGGCTTTCCATCGGCAAAAGTATTCCGTCTTGCTGCACGACTGGGCCTTTACGAGAGGGTCGGCGAATTGATGCGCGTGTCCTGGCCTGCCCTCCAAACCCGACCAAGCTACAGCGTTCGCCTGCGCCCCCTAAGCCAGAACCAAGGCGCGACAGTCGACCGGTTATGGCTTGAAATGGCCGATGCCTTGCAGGATCAGGTTGTCGGCGTACGTGACTGGGCCTATCTGCAACAGCGTTATCTGGATCATCCCACCGTGGATTATCAGCTTTATCTGGCATCGTCTCGACTAACAGGATCGCCGATTGGTATCGTCGTGACCCGCATTCTGGACGACGCAGTAGAACTGCTGGACATCATCGCCCCCCCACAACGTGTGGCTACACTGATACATTGCCTGCGTCGTCTGACCTGGAACCTGGGCAAGCCGCAGGCTTATGCCTGGATCACCGCACAACATGCCCCTCTATTGGCCGGTAATACCGGCGAGATTACCCCGACCGACATCATTATTCCGCATAATCATTGGACGCCAGGCATTCCAGCCGCTGAATTGCTAGATCGCTGGTGGCTGATGGGTGGGGATACGGATTTTCGTTAATGGCAATCATCATTTTAATCCATGCCAATACAATAAACCTGACAACGCAACTGCCTGAAGGATTTTAAACCATGCGGATTCTGATGGTCACCCGCGAAACACAGGCGGATAAACGCTACGGACTGGGGCGAAGCCTAACTCCGTTAATTGCCGAATTCAAGCGCCGGGGCATTGACGCAGATACTATTTGCCAAGCCGATTTGGGCGTACGGGCATTGTTATGGCAAGGCAAACTACAACAACTATCGCACCGGCTATTGGACAGGCTAAACGGCCAAACCGATTTTGCCACGCTGTTCTCAGTGGTGTTAGAGCGCTTTAACATGGGCAGACTGGCGGCTAAAATTTGTGCAAAAAATCATTACACGCATGTGCATTGTCATGACCCCATCATCGCTGCAGGCTATCGTCTTTTTTCGTTATTTTCATTGTCCGCTCAAGTCCGCTGGGGAATAACCGAACACGGATTCGGCAGCTACAGCCAAGCTATCTATGCTGATGGCGTGCGCATGGGGCCGCGTATTTTGTCCTTATTGACTCACTGGGAGGCTCATACCTTAAGTCAGGCGGCCTGGGTTGTAACGCCGAGCCATAGCGCTGCTTTACAACTGGCTAAGGATCTCGGTTGCCCATCGATAGCCGACACCTGGCATGTTATTTACCATGCCAGGCCCGACATCAATTGCTATCACAAACAAGCCGCTCGCCAACAACTTAACTGGACCGATGAATATTTCTACCTACTTAGCGTGGGTCGAATTGCCCCCGTTAAACAGTTTCCGCTACTGGTTGAGGCCTGCGCAAAAGCCGCCAACGCTAAGCCGGTGCAGTTGGTTATTTTGGGCGAGGGCGAATATGAGCCGCTGCAAGATCTTGGCAAACGACTGCAACTAAAGCGACCCATACAATTTGCAAGCACCGATAACGTCGGCTTGTATTTAAGTGCGGCGGATTTATACGTCAGCACCTCGGCATCAGAGTCGTTCGGTCTGGCTAATTTGGAAGCCATGACCTCCGGTGTTGCGGTACTCTGTACTGCGGTCGGCGCCGTAGCGGAAATTGTCGATACCGGCGGCGTACTGGTGGCCGCCAATCTTGAGGCCGTTACCAGCGCTCTCCAGCACTTAATTTCCGACAACGACGCCAGACTGGCGATTGCAAAACGCGGTCTGCAAAGAGCTCAATCGTGGCCTGACATCAAAACCATCGCCGATCACTATGAAAAAATTTATCAATAAATTTATCAGTGCCAGATGGCAACGCAAAATAGCTACGTTGCAGCCCTGTCCTTTGCCCAAGCCCTTAACACTGATCAAGGGTGGCAAGGTGCTGGTTTTTTCGCCCCACCCTGATGATGAAACTCTGGGCTGCGGCGGCACTCTGGCTCTACTTCGAGACAATGGCTGTACCGTCAAAGTCGTTTTTGTCACCGATGGCGGCGGTGCCGGCAGTTTGCCGGAAGGTTCAATCGCCATTCGCCAACAAGAAGCCAAAGCCGCCTTGACTACTTTGGGTGTGCAGGACTGGCTGTTTCTGGATGAGCCGGACGGCAGTTTTCGCAGTCATCCCCAGTTTGAACGACAAGCGCTGGAGATCATGCAACACTTTCAAGCTGACTGGCTATTTTTGCCGTCGGTACTCGACTATCACCGCGATCATGTTGCCATAGGGCAAACGCTGTTTAAGCTCTGGCAACGTTACAAAACCGCTGAACGGCTGTTTTTCTACGAGATATGGAGCCCGGTTCCTGCCACCCACGTGGTTGATATCAGCAGCGTTATCGACCTTAAACGGCAGGCTATCAGCCATTATCGGCTGCCACTCGAACATTGCGATTATCTTTCCGCCAGCATTGGGTTGTCCGCCTATCGGGGGCTTTATCTGTCCGAAAACGGGCACTCCAAATTTGCCGAGGCCTTTGTAGAAGCTGAAAATACCAAGTGCTTTGACGGTATAATAACAACTATGTTGAAGATGCGGATTTGCTTGGAAAAAGGTCTATTTGACTAACATCGGGCCGATATTATGCCAATACCCACACACCCACTCAATCATTTTAAGTTATGACACAAACCGATTTTCCTGACAACGACAGCACCGCACCGATACTCGTTAGCCTGATTGTCCGCACTAAAAACCGCCTGGTTTTTTTGCAAGAAGCCTTGCACTCTATTTGCAAACAAACTTATCCGAATATTGAGATAGTCATTGTTAATGATGGCGGAGAAGATATCAGTGGCGTTGTGGATAGCTTTGTCAGTCAGGTGTCGGCGCTGCAATTAATACAACTACCCAACAGCCTAGGCCGCAGTGGTGCTGCAAATCAGGGGTTATCAGCCGCTAACGGCGACTTTATCGGATTTTTAGATGATGATGATTTACTGGAACCCAGACACGTTGAAGAATTAATCAAATTCGCCCAACACCACTCAGCCAAGGTAGTTTATTCTGCAACCCAAGTCATTCGTGTCGACGCGGAGGGTAACAACCATGATCTAACCGTCTATAGCGTCCCATTTAATGCCGTCCACCTACTGTATGAAAATTTTATCCCTATTCACAGCTTGCTTTTTCAGCGTGAATTAATCACCGACGGCACTGGCTTCGACATCGATTTTAACTTTTTTGAAGACTGGGATTTTTGGTTACAGCTGAGTCAAAAAACCGATTTTTTACATTATCCAGCAGTAACGGCCATCTATCGGCTACATAGTCATGATTCAGGGGTTCATCAGCAAGCCAACCAAGACCCGTACTTGCGTATTTATAAAAAATGGCTATCTGATTATCCTATAGAAAAAACTTTTTTATTATTACAGAAAAGCCATCAATGGCTTGACGACACTATTGCCGTCTTGCAAGATTCTCATGGTAAAAAATTAGATGAAATTGGCCAAAAACACAGTTACGCGCAATACCTTGTGCAGGAGCGTGATAGACAGGTCAGCAGCCTCAATCTGACTTTAGCCGAGCAAGATCGCCGCCTTAACATACTATTCAGCTCTAAATCATGGTTTATCACTAAACCATTACGCTGGAGCGGTAGGGTTATGCGCGGTGAATTTTCAGCCGTCGTAGATCCTTTAAAAAGGCTGTTTAAAGGGCTTACACCGAACCCTGCAAAATCGCTTGAAACCACAAAATCCAATAAAAATCACAGTGATCTAACCACCAGTGCCGCTGTCACGTCTACTGCTGTGTTGCCTATCGCGGTAACACATCCCGTTGCTGTTGTGCTCCCTGTTTATCGGGATATAGCAATGACCCAGCGCTGCATAGAAGCGGCAATGCCTGGAATATTGAGCGTTGATAATGCGCAGCTTCTGGTCATTAACGACGCCAGCCCGGATGCAGGTATGCAGGCTATGCTTGAAACACTGCTTACCCAGTGGCCAGACAGATGTTTAGTGCTCCAAAATGACAGCAACCTGGGCTTTGTAAAAACAGTCAATCGCGGTCTTGCCTATTTTTCACCATATGATGTTGTACTCCTCAATAGCGATGTCATCGTTCCAAAAGATTGGCTAAGCCGGTTAATCGATGAGGCTTACTCGCGCACTAATATTGGTACCGTTACCCCCTTCTCTAATAACGCAACAATATGTAGTTTTCCAAATTTTATACAAGAGAACCCACAGCCTTTTAATCTTGACGTCGATACTATAGATGCTGTCTTTAGACAGGTAAAACTTCCCTGTGTAGAAGCACCAACCGGTGTTGGTTTTTGTCTGTACATACGCCGCGCCTGCCTTGACGAGTTAGGATATCTCAATGAAGAGAAATTCGGCAGAGGTTATGGCGAAGAAAACGACTTCTGCCAACGTGCGCTGAAGAATGGCTGGCTAAACTTAATTTCCCCTAATATTTACGCTTACCACGAGGGGAGTGTAAGTTTCTCATCTGACAAACAGGCGCTGATTGATCGGGCCATGAAAGTCATTGATGACTTACATCCAAACTATCACGCCGACATACAAAAATTCATCAAAAATGATCCGCTAAAATCCGCACGTATCGCACGCTATATCCAGCTTTTGTCCTCCATCGCAGTCCCGAAAGTACTTTATATTTCGCACGCAATTGGGGGAGGCGTCGGCCAACATATCGAGGAATTAGCACAGTATTTTGGCCCGCGCATAGCCCCTATTCTACTCGCACCACACGGCAACAAAGGCGCGGTTAGTATCAGTCTGGGTGTAGATCAATATTCGGATAAATTAGTGTTCAATATGCCGTTAGAATATGCCGATATGCTCGACTTATTGAAAGCCTTAGGCATTAGTGCGGTTCATTTTCATCATACCGTTGGCCTTGATTCAAAAATACTGGATTTACCACACGATCTTGGTGTGACACACCTTCTTACCGTTCATGATTTTTACTGGCTTAATGGCAACCCGACATTGACTGACGAAAACGGCAAGTACCCAGGCTACTATACTGAAAAATTACATAACCCTTTGTATCCGTTACCAGGCGGACTAACACCAGAGACATTTCGCGCACCATTACAGCAACTTTTTAACAGTGCGGCTTGTGTTATTTTTCCGTCGAATGCAACCAAGTCAATTTTTAGTGAGGCCTTCTCCTTAGAAAATGCGATTGTTGCACCACACCCCGAGATGGCGCGTGATGTCACTAAAAACCCCATTATGTTCACCAGGAAAGACAGTTATACCATCGGAGTATTGGGAGCGATTAGTCGAGAAAAAGGGGCTGATCTGCTAGAGGAGCTTTGTTTGCTGGCAAAAAACAGGGAATTGCCTTTAAAATTCAAATTACTTGGTTATGCCTATAGGCCGCTTAAAAAGGTCGAAACCACAGGGCCTTTTTTCTCCACAGAGTTAAGCGGTTTGATCAAACGGCATGAAGTAGATGTTATTTTCTTCCCTGCTCAATGGCCAGAGACATACAGCTATACCTTAAGCTATGCCTTAGATTCTGGCCTGCCCATCATAGCGCCAACTATTGGCGCATTTGTCGAGCGATTAAGCGATCGAGTCAATACCCTGCTGTTTAATCCTCTCACTCCGGCCGCCGAATTGATCAGTCATTTCACTGCATTTATCGATAAACTGGCCGAGGGTGCGAGAATTTCAGCGCCGCATTTTGAAGGTGATGAGTCCAAGCATGATTATTACGACCGAATGTATTTAGAAATGGTGACGCGTGATTTGACAGTGACAGCCCCTAATCAAGCCAAATTTTTCTTTCCCAATTCCGTCCATTTTATTTACCCATCAGACGTAGATGTTACCGGATGGAGAGAAGCCGTGTTGTCTATTCTCTGGCGCTTGTACATGCACCAGTCCATGCAACGACTGGGACGCATCATCCCTTTCAGCGTTCGGCGATCTGTTAAACGCCTTCTATCTCATCGCCCAATACATGACATTGTCGCCAAATAAGCAACCCATCTATATTCTGTGTCCAAAAAAATTGACCCAACACTTTGATAATTTCCGAGATCAACGCAAGCATACTTATGTCGGCAAATCCTCCGCCAACAGCACGAACGCCCGGGGCTTAAAGCTCAAGTCTCGCGTCGCCTCACGGTGATCGAACACCAAATCCTGGTTCATGCGCTCCGCCATGGATGGCGACCATTGCCGATAACGCGGCAGGCGGCGCAGCATGGCCACCGCCAGACGAAAAGCCCAGAGCGGGACAGTCAGCAAGCGCGGACGGCGGCCAAGAGCAGAAAACACTCGGGCGACCATGTTGCGATAAGCGAGCGTCTCGCCACCGGAAATGTTGTAGGCGCGGTTCACCGCGCAAGATGCTTGCAAAGCGGCTAGACACGCACCCGCCACATCGGTTGCATGAATAGGCTGACGCAGGCCGTTGGCTTTGCCAAACACAGGAAAAAACCCAAAACGACGGATGAAGCGCGCAATCTCGGTGATATTTTTGTCCCGCCCCAAACCATAAATCAGCGTAGGCCGCAAAATCACCCATTCCACTCCACGGCTTTCCGCCCACTCCCGCACCCGCGCTTCGGCATCAGCAAGTCGGAGAGCGATGGCTTGTTCTTCAGCGTCGGTGGAATCCTTCTTGGTGAAACGGCTAGTTGAAGACAGGACCACCACACGCCGCACGCCCTGCGCATCAAGCAGGTCAAAATAATCCGGCAAGACCCAAATAGGCGCGACACAAACCCAAAACGAAATACTGCCCTCACCCGCAAGCGGGATAAGCAGCGACTTGGCCGTTGTCGTTTGACGATCTAGTCGAATGACTAATGGTTCCACTAGAGGCGTCGGTGAAGAGACGGCAAGCTGCTGCCACTCCACCTCATCGCCACTCTGCCCAACCGCCTGCCGCGAAAATGCCCTCACCTGCCAACCTGCCTCTATCATCAGCGGCAATAGACATGCCCCCACTAAACTGGTCGCGCCAAGCACACCTACACGGTTTTTGATATCGGTATCAACCACGTCCAAGTCCCACTGCCTGACCGGCGCGCTTGGCCGAATAATAAGCAATCACAAGGCCAAACCGCAGCCACACCCCTACCGTAACCAACCCCATCAGTACACCGGGATACTGATGTCGAAAAAACTTGTGGTAAAACCGAATCATACCCTTGTGCTTGTGCCACTCAACAAACATCGGCCTACTTCTACCGCAAACCCCTAACGCATGGGTAATTTGCGCCGACGGAACGAACAGTATCTTCCACCCTTTCTGTCGAAAGCGCATGCACCAGTCCAGATCTTCACAATGTAAAAAATAGCCTTCGTCCCACTCCCCAACATCCTGCATCGCCTCACGTCTGACCATCATGCAGGCACCGGAAATCGCCTCCACCTCGATGAGATGATCGGGCAACGGTTGTTTATGCAAGTGAAAATCAAAGAACAGCTGCGGCCAACGATCCGAAAAACGTGCCAGCCCAAATGCGCGCACAAAAGAACGCCAAGGGGTGGGAACAGCCCGGCGACCACCGGCTTGTTCGGTTCCGTCCAAATTAGTCAGAAAGCCGCCCACCATACCAGCACGATCATCCGCACGCATAGCCTCCAACAATCGGGTCAGCGCACCGGATTTGAAGAAACAATCAGGGTTAAGGAACAACAAAAACGGTGCAGAAGCGGCACGAACCCCAATATTACAAGCTGTCGCAAAACCAACATTCGCTGGATTTTTAATAATTTGTACGTACGGCAATCCCAGTAAAGACTCCAAACTACCATCCGTTGAGGCGTTATCAACCACGATAATTTCTATTTCCAGCGAACAATTCCGCAACGAATCGACGCAGTTACGCAAGAACTCACCCGCATTGTAATTAACAATGATTGTTGAGATAACGGCACTCATATTTTACTTTTCACCCAATTTTGTAATCATCATGTTATCTATTTTTTGCCAAACGTGACCGATTGAAGTATTCCGTGGTTCGAATAGGCTAACGTTTGCACCCTATTTTCGGCAAGTCCACAATCATCCCGATTAACTGGCAAAATGAAAGTCAAATTGCGCTGTATTCTGTCATGCCGGTTTCGGTGCCAACGAACCGCCGGTTTCGCCCTGTACGTTGACCCATAAATGGGGTAGTCCCAAGCTTTCCAACCAGGCGGGACCGCTATCTTCCTTGAGCATTGCGATGGTGGATGCGCTGCCCGCAACGACACAGAAATCACCCACCACGCTAACCGCCGCCAAATGCCGTACCGGCCAGCCGGTTTTGGGGTTGAGTACATGGCCGTAACGCACACCATCCACACTAATACAACGTTCGTAATCACCACTGCTGGCAAGCGCGCCTTCGTGCAATAACACGGTTTGCAGCATTGCTGTTTTGTTGCGGGGATCGCGTATGCCGACTCGCCACGGACTGCCATCGGCACGGGGGCCAATCACTTTGATGTCGCCGCCTAAATTAATGACGCCATGCCGGATTCCCGCTGCGCCACATAATGCGGCAGCACGGTCAACGGCGTATTCTTTGACTATGCCGCCAAAATCGATTTCCATGCCGGGGCTTGAAAATGTCAGCACGGGTGGTGCCCAACGCAATTTATGCCAGCCGACTTTGTCGAGCAATGCCTGAATTTGCGCCTGATCCGGCAATTTACTCCGATCAAAGCGCCAGGCGCGGCGCAAGATGCCGGAAGTGATGTCGAATAGGCCGTCGCTCTGTTCATAACAGGTTGCCGCATAATTCAATAAGCCTGCGGTTTCATCATCGACCGTGATACGGCCGCCGGTTGCCGCCACGCGATTAATGGCCGCAAGAAAACTGTCGCTACGGTAACGCGAATACAGTGCTTCGAGCCGGTATATATCGGTGATAGCCGCATCGGCAACTTGTTTGGCTTGAGTCTGGCTGTCGGCATAGAGCTGTATTTCACAAGGCGACCCCATCGCTTTAAAGGCATAGCGGTAATACTTCAAGCGTTGGTTGGTCATGCCCACAACATCAAAACGCGTAACTCCAAGTTGCCGATAAGGCGCCTTCGCGCGGTAGCTGATAGCCATTGACATCGTCGCTGACCGGCTGTAGCCATTCGAAACTGAGGTTGTTGCCCTGTAGACTCCCGGTTGGCACAAAAGCGTTAATACCAAAACCGACATCCCAATAACGCCCGCCATGATTGCCGGGATAATCCACCGGCCCCAGTTTATTGAAGGTCCCGTTATACTCGTTCCTAATCGAACCTTGTACGGTATAAACGCCGCGCACCGAGGTTGACAGCCAATTTAACAGGCTGTAACTGCCCCAGGCGGTGGACTGAAACATATCGCCAAAAGCGAAACCGGTTTCGTTGTTATGCTCAAGACGTACGGTGCCGTTAAGCTGCGCACCCCAGGAATACTTATCCAGCTTTCCGGTATAAGTAATGCTCGGCTTGAGATCCCAAGTGCCGCTGCCCAACTGCATCCCGTAATGCTGAAAACCGGCATCGATTCGATGGGTATCCCTGAATTTGACATCCACATCGCCGGTCGGCGCACTGACGCCCAAGGTGCCATGCAGATGATGACCTGCCTGATCGAACAGCTTGACCATCGCATAAATGCCGGTATCACCGATACCGCTGGTGGTGTGCTCATGCAAGGTATGGTGATTGATCAGTGATTGCTGATCAAAAGTTGCCGATGGTGCGCCATTCAGCTCTCGTGTGGACATGTTCATATCGACGAACTGAGGCATCAGCATCAGTGTTAACCAATCGGTCGGGGCGTACATAAAATCGAGCATGATCATATTCATGTTCATTCCGCCCGGCGCGGTAAAGCAGGAATCGTCACCACAGCCATTTTTTACGATAGTTTGATCGCTGACCTTATTGCTACCCTGCAACATATCGCCAGACTGAGTGCTGTACATATAACGGGCGCCGAACATCACGTCACCGGCTTTATCCATCATGTGATCGAACATGACACCGGCGGGTGCGTGGCCGCCGTGATGACTATGCCCGCTATGACCGCTATGTTCGCTGCCAGCCAGAGATAGTGCCGATAAATCGACTTTCAGAACCGCATTAACCGTGTAATAGTTATAATCGGCATAAGCGCCCTCGCCGCCACCGCCCAGTTTCATCGAGCCTGCGTGGGTATAGTATTCGGCAGCCGCCTCAAAACTGACGCCTTTAGCGAATTGTTTGCTGACGGTAAGTCCGCCACTTAACGCGCCAAATCCCGATAGCCGATGGTCGCTGGAATAATGACCCGGCAGTTTATTGCGGTCAAATGGAATAGTTTTATTAATCGGATTAACGGCAATTTCATCGACCATTTTCCCGCTGGCATCCACCAAGTTAAAGTCTTTATCACGAAAATAAACATTGCCATTATTGGGGTTGCCGGCTTCAACAAGAATAGGCCTGCCGTTTTGATCAACAGCGGCTTTACTGAGGGCCTGACTGGATACCAGGTAAGGTGTGTAAAAATCGGCGGCATCCTGCGAGTAATAACGCACTTTCGGCGTGAGCGTCCAACCATGACCCACCGGCTGCACCCAATCAGCTTCAAAGGTATGAGCATTGACGCCCCAGTCATCGTGGAAAAAGCGGTAATCAAAATGCAAGGCCGCATCCAGACCATTGATATATTGAACGTAACGCAAATTTTCAGTCCATTGATTACGCTCGTTGGGACGCTTTTCAAGTAAACCAATGGACTCGCCCCTCAGCACTTCACCGGTCTGAATCGGATCAATGAACGCCGCTTCCACCACCTTATAGGGATTTGCCATATAACCGGTACTGCGGGTATAGCCAATGCCCGCTTCCAATAGCGCGGTTTCGTTCAGCACCTGGGTCAGGCCCAGCGCGGTTCCCCAGTCCTGTCGATTGCCGCGCAGGACATTATTTCTATCCTCTCTTTGAATTTGGCCGCTGCCTGAGGTGTTATTGTAGGCGTCAAAGCCACGGCCGACATCAAAGATATAGGGCGTGGCATCATGATCAAGTATGGCGTGAGTATCGCTGTTGGTGTAACTCAAACCCACGTTCATACTGGTCAGCTTCTGGTTAAAATCCCAACGTCCGGCCACATTGCCAAACCGCGATTCATAGTCATTTTCCACAGAAATGCCGCCACCGACATCCAGCGCCGCCTCATCCCATTCGTAACTGAATTTGACATCGCCTTGTTTGCGAATCTCTGGTGAGGCAGAAGAAAGCGTATGCACTAGCTGGGTGTCTTTTACATACTCTCCGGTTAAGGCATTCCGTCTCAATGGGTTCAATTGTTTGTCGAACAGCACGCCATTGTTTTGTAGAAAAGGCGTTGCCCCTGAAATCACACCGCCTTCTTTATTGCCGCCGAAAGAAAGCGGCGCAGTTGCGATAGGCGTCGCCCCACTCCAAGTATCCTGGGTGTAATTAAAGGCAAACTTCAAGCGGTCGGACAACTTGATTTTAGAGCTGCCCAACAGACTGTCCACGACAATCGGGTCAAATCGGCTGTTTTCACCGAAAAGATTGCGATTGCTCTCTTCATAATAGCCATATAAAAAACTGACTTCTTCGTCCGCAGCCTGAGCCGTTACAGGCATCAAGCCGGGCAACGACAAAGCGGCGGCGGTCAACATCTGCAATGATACACTCACTGCCGCTACCGGTTTCGGCTTCGCTGTGCGCGCTAACAACCGCTCACTCAGCTGCCTACAGTCCAGTGTCAATAACGAGCTACTGGCGTTTTCGGCATGAAGCTTGGTGAATATGCGTTTAATAACAGCCACAACCACCCCCTCCAGCAGCGCTGCTACCGGTAGCCGCCTCGCGGCTACCGTAAATATGCGCATTAAAAGTGCTTTGTAAGGGGTAAGGTTCCAAAGCCATCTGCGGCTTGGCAAGTGTGCCTCGCTGCCATGGCGCCACCGGGGAACAGCCCGAAACACAGATAAACAAGGCCAACAACAGCGCTTGTTGTGTTGTCTTCATTTGCGGTTTCTCATCATGGTTGTTTTTCATCAAATGTTGCATCGTTACCACGCAACGAGAAAAGCGGCTATTCAAATCACCGCTTATTTCAGTTCCGGCTTCTCTGCCAACAACTGCCCGGCGACAAGCCGAAGCTCCTCGGCTGCTCCCTCGCGGAACCCTAAATGGATATGACGAATGACGCCATTACGATCGACCAGATAGGCAGAAGGCATGGCTTTGACATCAAAGTCCCTGGCGCACTGCTCATTTTCATCCGCCACCACGGTAAAATTGGCTGGATATTTAGCCAGAAACGTCTTGGCATCCTCGGGTGCCTGATCCAGATTAACCGCTATCATCTGCAATCCGCTATCTTTAAGATCACGATGCAATTCATTCATGAATGGAAAGGATTTAGCGCAGGGAGGACACCAGGAAGCCCAGAAATCCACATAAACTACTTTGCCGTGGAATTGTTGCAGGGTATAGCGCTGTTTATCGTTGATCGACGACAGTTTGCAATCAGGCACTTTGCTACCAATCTCTGCAGCAAATACCGCTGGTATTTGGCTAAGAGCCAGCAGAGTGCAGAATCGTATTAATATTCGTGGATTCATCTGGGGAAATTTCTTTGATAAGCAGTGAGAACTGCGTCGACATATTGCTTAATCGTTTAAACGGCAACGTCCGCGACTAGGCGCGTACGCTGCCAAAATCAACTATTATTGAACTTGCAATACAGTAATGTCAGTACCGGTATGTTTGTTGTCACTGGTCACGCAATGCCAGATGACATTGAAGATTCTCGCGCCAGCGCTGGTTTTACTGACCGATATATAATAGGTACCGGGGCCGCCGTTAAGGCTGACACCGGGACTATAGTTCTCGTCGCCTGAAACGGGATCGGTGCTGGTCGTCATTTGTTGTCCCTTGTACATATGAAAGTTCACCAATAATCCAGGTACCGGACTGGAAGAGTCCTTAACCTGACCGAAAAGATGGTGCGGCACACCGTTACCGTCGTCAGTACACGTTACTGCGGCAAGATCGGTAGCGCTTGCATTATTTCCGGCACCATCTATTAACGCACCCGCGTCATGAGCAAATGAGATACCAGCATGCCCTACTGCGACCAAAATCGATAACGCTACAAACGCTTTTTTTAAATATGTGCTTTTCATAAATATCCCCAAATGGCTAGCGTACTAGCAAAAAATAAACACTAAACAAGTGTTGGCCATCTCGCTCCCAAGCCATCAACTTAGGTAATCGAGCTGTTGTTAACTTAGGTAACTCGCAATAAATAAAATACCCCCGTAGGATGTGCTGAACGCAGTGAAGCGCATCGCTCAATCACGAATGATGCGCTTCACTGCCGTTCAGCACATCCTACAAAAGTAGCGGTTTATTTTTGCGCCTTGCCTAACC
>JAURYJ010000031.1 GCA_030653985.1 Methylobacter sp.
ATGGATAATCTGAAAATTCAACTGGAAAATGCATTTGATAAAGTAACGGCAGAAACCTGTCAGAAAATTATCAAAAAGATACGGACTATCGAAGATAAATTTTGGGAAGATGATGCGAAATTAGACACTAATCAACTTAACTTTTAATTATAACATGGGAAATTTTCAATCCTATCAATTCATCTGCTTGGGACTATAGCTATTAAAAAACGAAATACTCTGATAAGTCGCGTTTAATTTCAGCCCCTTAAAAAAATTTATGATTTAAGTTAGAGGCTGAAAAAATTAATAAAATACGTACTTTTTACTGATTTAATCTTCAATAAGAGCAGCAGGCCTATCAACTAACTCGACATAAGCCATAGGCGCATCATCACCGGGTCTAAACCCGCATTTCATAATACGCAAGTATCCTCCAGCTCTATTTTTGTAACGTGGACCAAGCTCATTAAACAGCTTAGTAACCACATCACGATCACGTAATCGTGAAAAAGCAAGCCGCCTTTTAGCAACGCTATCTTCTTTAGATAGAGTGATTAATGGCTCAGCATAACTTCTTAATTCTTTTGCTTTTGGTAAAGTTGTTTTTATTAATTCATGTTTAAATAATGAACTAACCATGTTACTAAATAGCGCCTTACGGTGACTGCTATTTATGTTAAATTTTCTTCCGGATTTACGATGTCTCATTGTAAGAAGACCTAATGTTAGTGTGTTATTGCGTGGGTTTGATCTGCAAGGTTCTCAGGAGGCCAATTTTCCAACCGCATACCCAAAGATAAACCTTTTAAAGCAAGAATGTCTTTTATTTCTGTTAATGACTTTTTACCAAGATTTGGAGTTTTCAACAGCTCAACTTCAGTACGCTGAATTAAGTCTCCAATATAGAAAATATTCTCAGCTTTTAAGCAGTTAGCAGAACGTACTGTTAACTCAAGATCATCTACAGGACGTAGAAGAACAGGGTCAAATATCTCTTCAACTTCTACCTCCTCCTCTGCAAGCTGATCATTAACTTTTTCAAAATCGACAAAAACAGATAATTGATCATGAAGTATAGTAGCAGCAAGCTTTATAGTTTCTTCTGGATCAACAGTTCCATTTGTTTCTAACTCGATTATTAATTTGTCTAAATTAGTGCGCTGCTCTACACGTGTACTTTCAACCTGATAGGCTACTTTAACAATCGGACTATATGATGCATCAAGCTGAAGAGCTCCGACAACGAGGCTATGTTCGGAATTTGATTTCCTAACACTTACAGGCTCATAACCTCTTCCACGACGCACCCTAATCTTCATATTTAAGACGCCAACTTGTGTCAAGTTGGCTATTACTAAATCAGGATTAATAATTTCTACGTCATGTGGGATTATTATATCAGCCGCAGTTACACAACCAGCACCATGCTTAGAAAGTGTAAGCTCAACTTCATCTTTAGAATGAAGCACAACCGCTAACTTTTTAAGGTTAAGCAAAATATCAATTACATCTTCTTGAACACCATCTATAGTAGTGTACTCATGAAGAACGCCTTCAATTTCAACATCGGTAACCGCACATCCAGGAATTGTAGACAACAATACGCGCCGCAGGGCATTGCCAATAGAATGACCAAATCCTCTTTCAAGGGGTTCAATAACAATCTTAGAATGATTAGCTGTTTTACTTACAACCTCAACTAAACGAGGCTTCAGCAAGCCAGAAATAGAATTCTGCATTTATATCCCTCAAAACCGCGATTATTTAGAGTAAAGCTCAACTACCAACTGCTCATTTATATCACTACCTAAATCTACACGATCTGGAAGGGAACTAAATGTACCTGTCATTGCTTTAGAATTTACCTCAACCCAAGAAGGAAAGCCATACTGCTCAGTTACAACTAAAGCATCAACAATTCTTTGTTGTTTTTTTGCTTTCTCTCTGATGGTCAGAATATCTCCCGGAGAAACTTGGTAAGAAGGAACATTAATTAATACATTATTTACTTGAATAGATTTATGACTAACCAACTGACGAGCTTCAGCCCGAGTCGAAGCAAAACCCATACGATAGACAACGTTATCTAATCTTGACTCCAAAAGATTCAACAAGTTTTGACCAGTTGCCCCCTTCTTTAAATCCGCCGATTTATAATAATTTCTGAATTGCTTTTCTAAAATGCCATAAATTCTGCGTAAGCGCTGCTTAGCTCTCAACTGAATTGCATAATCGGAACTTCTTGTGCGCTTAGTACCATGTTGGCCAGGACGCTGATCCAATTTACATTTATTTTCTAAGGACTTTCCTCTGCTTTTTAAAAACAGATCAGTTCCTTCTCTTCGACTTAATTTACAGGTAGGCCCAAGATATCTTGCCATAACAAACTACTCCAGATTTTTATACGCGGCGTTTTTTCGGCGGACGACAACCATTATGTGGTATTGGCGTCACATCAACAATGTTATTAATTTTGAATCCCAAATTGTTCAGAGAACGCACTGCTGATTCGCGACCTGGACCTGGACCCTTAATCATAACATCTAGGTTTTTCATACCAAATTCTAAAGCTACTGACCCAGCTTTTTCAGCTGCAACCTGAGCAGCAAATGGTGTGCTTTTTCTGGATCCACGAAAGCCAGATCCTCCAGATGTAGCCCAAGAAAGGGCATTTCCTTTCCTATCTGTGATAGTTATGATTGTGTTATTAAAAGAAGCATGGACATGAACTATACCATCCACAACTTCTTTTTTTATACGTTTTCTAGAACGATTTTGACTCGCCATTTACTTCAACCTCTTAAAGGAATATCTTATTTTCTGATTGCCTTACGCGGGCCTTTCCGAGTACGAGCATTTGTTCTCGTTCTCTGACCTCTTAAAGGCAATCCTCTACGATGTCTTATTCCGCGATAGCAACCCAGATCCATCAAACGCTTGATATTCATAGAAACTTCACGACGCAGATCACCTTCGACTGTCATCTTGGAAACCACATTACGAATAGCTTCTAATTGCTCTTCAGTCAGTTCTTTTATTTTTGTCGAAGGCAATACACCTACCTCAACGCAAATTTCACTTGCAGTTTGACGACCAACACCATAAATAGCAGTTAAAGCAATCACCGCATGTTTATGATCTGGTATATTTATCCCGGCAATACGTGCCATCTAGATACTCCCCTTGGTAGCACTCTAAAGTAAAGCGCCAAATTATAGCACTGCATTAATTATGACGCAACAATTATTATCCTTGTCGTTGTTTGTGTTTTCCGTCTTCACAGATAACTCTAACAACACCATTTCTTTTTACAACCTTACATTTTCTACAAATTTTCTTAACAGAGGCACGAACTTTCACTACTAACTCCTAGATTGCTCTTGTGCAATAATTTATTTTTTTAGATTAGCTTTTTTCATTAAGCCATCATATTGCTGGGACATAACATGCGTTTGCATCTGGGAGATGAAATCCATTACAACCACGACAATAATTAATAAAGATGTCCCGCCAAAATAGAATGGAACATTCCAGTAAACAATTAAAAATTCAGGCAATAAACAAACAAGTGTAATGTAAAATGCGCCAATTAATGTTAATCGAGTCATCACTTTATCAATATAAGAACTTGTTTGAAGTCCAGGCCGTATTCCAGGCAAAAATGCACCAGATTTCTTTAAATTTTCAGCAGTTTCCTTTGAATTAAACACTAAGGCAGTATAAAAAAAACAAAAGAAAATAATAGCTGTCGCATAAAAAATAACATAAACCGGCTGGCCAGGCGATAGCATAGTAGCCACATCCTGCAACCAAGTAAAGCCTTCGCTATTACCAAACCAACCTGCAATGGTCGCTGGGAATAGAATTATACTCGATGCAAAAATAGGTGGAATTACGCCAGCCATATTAAGTTTTAGAGGCAAAAAACTACTTTGCCCCGCATACATTTTTCGTCCTTGCTGCCTTTTTGGATAATTAATAAGAATCCTTCTCTGTCCTCTCTCAACAAATACCACCAGAGCTGTAACGGAAATTGACAGCAAAAATAATAAAACAATAAAAGCTCCATTCATTTCACCAGTTCTTGCAAGCTCAAGGGTACCGCCTATCGCTTTCGGCAAACCAGAAACAATACCTGCAAATATGATGAGTGAAATACCATTTCCAATTCCGCGCTCGGTAACTTGCTCTCCTAACCACATTAAGAAAATAGTACCAGTAACCAAGGTTACCGTAGTAATAACAATAAAGCTGATACCAGGACTCAATACAACTGACAAACCGCCAGCAGTTTGATTCTGCAATGCTAACGAAATCCCAACTGCTTGAAATGTTGCTAAAACTACAGTACCAAAGCGAGTATATTGAGAAATTTTACGCCTGCCTGCCTCACCTTCTTTTTTTAGCTGCTCCATCGCCGGAATAACAACAGTCATTAATTGCATAATGATTGACGCAGAAATATAAGGCATTATTCCTAGCGCAAATAGACTTAAGCGCATCAAAGCACCACCTGAAAACATGTTAAACATGTCCAGGATTGAACCACTTTGCTGTTCAAACATAACAGCAAGTGCTTTTGGATCTATTCCAGGCACAGGAATATGGGCACCGACTCTGTATACAAAAAAAGCACCCAAAACAAAAAGTAATCTAGCCTTAAGCTCTGAAAAACCACCGACTTTGTCAGCCACCTGCGCTCTTGAAGTACTCACTTAAACCTCTACTTTGCCGCCAACAGCTTCTATAGAAGCTTTAGCCCCACCAGTTACCTTTAATCCTTTGATAGTAACAGCACGGGTTATTATTCCAGACATAATTACTTTTGCTTTTTTAGTAAAAGAAGGAACAATATTAGTATCTATTAATAGTTTAAGATCAATTACGTCAGCTTTTAAGCTATCGATCTCATTCAATCTAACTTCAGCCGAATATTTACTCATTAAAGAAGTAAATCCGACCTTAGGCAATCTACGTTGCAAGGGCATCTGACCACCCTCAAAACCAACCTTATGAAAGCCTCCACTACGAGATTTTTGGCCTTTATGACCTCTTCCACAAGTTTTACCAAGCGTACAGCCAATACCCCGACCTACTCTTTTAGATTTTTTTCGAGCCCCTTCACTTGAACGGATGGTATTTAAAAACATTACACTTCCTCAAATTTTAGCATGTATGATACTTTATTTATCATACCTCGGTTTTCAGGTGTGTTAAGCACGACAACCGTCTGATTGATTTTCCGCAACCCTAAACCCTTTAAACAAGCTTGATGGCGAGGTAAACGGCCAAATTTGCTTTTTATCATCGTAACACTTATTTTATTGTCAGCCATTACCACTACCCAATAATCTGTTCAACTGATAAGCCGCGTTTTGCAGCTATTTGATTAGCACTATGCATTCCTGTAAGGCCGTTAATAGTTGCTCTAACAACATTAATAGGGTTACTCGTTCCGATGCATTTAGCTAATACGTTATGGACTCCAACTACTTCAAATACAGCTCTCATTGCTCCACCAGCAATGATACCAGTACCTTCTGAAGCAGGCTGCATATAAACTTTAGCTGCGCCAGTAGTATTCATAATAGCATACTGCAGGGTGTCACCTTTTAAGGAAACTTTACGCATATTTTTACGCGCTTGCTCTAAAGACTTTTGTATTGCAATGGGTACTTCGCGAGCCTTACTTACACCGTAACCAACTCGCCCTTCACCATCACCAACTACTGTTAGCGCCGTGAAACCGAAAACCCTACCGCCTTTTACAACTTTTGCAACACGCCTTACATTAACTAATTTTTCTTGCAAACCATCTGCACTAACCTGCGAAGGTGCTGTAGACATATTATTCCCCTAAAATTTCAAACCGGCTTCACGTGCCGCATCAGCTAATGCCTTGACGCGACCATGATATTTAAACCCTGAACGATCAAAAGCAACTTCAGAAACACCTGCGGAAATTGCTTTTTGTGCAATAAACTTTCCCACTTCAGCCGCAGCAGTTATATTTCCAGTATTTTTTAACGTAGATTTAATTTCAGCCTGGGTTGTTGAAGCACTTGCTAGAGTTGTCGTTCCATCAGCACTAATGATCTGAGCATAAATATGTTGCGCAGTTTTGTGAATTGATAAACGTGTTGCACTTAATTTTTTAATTTTACTGCGCAGTTTTAATGCGCGCTTCATACGAGATTGTTTCTTATCCATTACGCTACCTTACTTCTTCTTAGCTTCTTTTCTTGCAACATGCTCATCAGCATATCTGACACCCTTGCCTTTATAAGGTTCAGGCGGACGATAAGCTCTTATTTTTGCAGCAACTTCACCAACTAACTGCTTGTCACTACCTTTGATAACAATTTCTGTTTGTGTAGGCGTTTCAACAGAAACTCCAGCAGGAACTTCAAAATCAACGGGATGTGAGAAACCAAGAGCTAAATTAAGTATATTCCCTTTGGCTTGAGCTCTATAGCCCACACCAATCAAAGTCAGTTTTTTTTCAAAACCTGCTGATACACCAATAATCATGTTGCTTACGATTGCTCTAGCCGTTCCAGCTTGAGCAGTAGCTTTTTTATCATTCTTATCCCACTGGACTTGGATCACGTTATCCGTAATATCTAGAGTAACAGCCGAATTAATAACATAAGATAATTGACCATTATTTCCTTTTACAGTCACATTATTACCCACTAGCTTTATATCCACACCACCTGGGACAATTACTGGAGCTTTAGCAATTCTTGACATAACCTGACCTACACCTTAACAAACAGTACAAATGACTTCACCGCCATGTCCAATTGAACGAGCAGCTCTATCGGTCATAACACCATTTGATGTTGATACAATAGCAATCCCTAGCCCGCCAAGAACTTTCGGCAACTCATCCTTAGATTTATAAATACGTAAACCAGGTTTACTAATTCTTTTTATATTTTCAATTACTGGAGCGCCTTTAAAGTACTTCAACTCGATAGTCATTTCTGTATGACTTCCGGTTGTTTCCATAGAAAATCCCGTAATAAAACCTTCTTCTTTTAACACCTTGGCAATAGAAACTTTTAATTTTGACGAAGGCTGCTTAACAATTTTTTTACCGGCAGATTGACCGTTTCTAATTCGGGTCAGCATATCTGCAACTGGGTCTGTCATACTCATTTTATAATCTCTCTAAACTTGATCCAAAAGATCTTACCAACTTGCCTTTACCAAGCCTGGCACATCGCCACGCATTGTTGCTTCTCTTAGTTTATTTCGACTAAGACCAAACTTACGGTAATAACCGTGCGGACGCCCGGTTAAGTTACAACGATTACGAACTCTTGATGCGCTAGAGTCTCTCGGTAGCTTCTGAAGTTGTAAATGAGCAGATTCTTTATCTTCGAATGACGCATTTGGATCCCTGATAATTTCTTTCAAAGATTTACGCTTAACATCATATTTTTTTACTAAAATTTTACGCTTCTCTTCACGCGCAATCATTGATTTTTTTGCCATTTTAATGCGCCCTTTAGTTCTTAAATGGAAAATTAAAAAGCTTCAACAAAGCCAAACCTTCTTCATTAGTTTGAGCTGTTGTTGTGATAGTTATATCCATACCACGCAGAGTGTCAATTTTGTCATAATCAATTTCAGGGAAAATGATTTGCTCCTTAACACCCATGGAATAATTACCACGCCCATCAAAGCTTTTAGGGCTCAGTCCTCTAAAATCGCGAATACGAGGAATAGAGATACTTATTAAGCGATCTAAGAATTCATACATTCTATCGCTACGCAGCGTTACCTTACAACCAATAGGCATATCATCACGAATTTTGAATCCCGCAATTGATTTTCTCGCCAATGTAACAACTGGTTTTTGACCGGAGATCTTTTCCATGTCGCTAACAGCGGATTGCAGTACTTTTTTATCAGCGACAGCACCACCCACACCCATATTGAGCGTAATTTTTGTGATCCTAGGAGCCTGCATTACAGAATCGTAAGCAAATTGCTCTACCAATGCGGGAAGGATTTTTTCTTTATATACAGTTTCTAGTCTAGCCATGATTTTTATCTACGCCTTATACATCAACAACTTCATTTGTTGACTTAAAATATCTGACTTTTTTTCCATCTTCTAGAAACTTAAAGCCGACACGATCCGCTTTTTTGGTCTCAGGATTATACAATCCTATATTGGAAATATTAATCGGCATATCCTTGACAATAATTCCACCTGAAACTCCAGCATTTGGATTTGGTTTTTGGTTCTTTTTAACTTGGTTAATTCCTTCAACCAAAACCTTATTATCCTTTAAAACCTTACTCACCCTACCACTCTTACCTTTATCTTTACCGGTACGAACAATAACTTCATCGCCTTGTTTAATTCTCTGCATTTGAAACCTACCTTATAAAACTTCAGGAGCTAGTGAAATGATTTTCATAAACTTCTCACCTCTTAGCTCACGTGTTACAGGGCCAAAAATGCGCGTACCTAGTGGCTGTAAATTATTATTCAGAATGACTGCTGCATTACCATCAAAACGAATAAGCGAACCATCGGGCCTACGTACACCTTTACGGGTTCTTACAACTAATGCGTTGTACACTTCGCCTTTTTTAACTCTTCCTCGTGGAATAGCATCTTTAATACTGACTTTGATGATGTCACCAATGCCAGCATAACGCCTATGTGACCCACCTAATACTTTGATACACATGACCCTTTTTGCGCCACTGTTATCGGCGACGTCAAGGTTAGTTTGCATCTGAATCATGATTTATTCCTAATTATATGTTTATTAAATAGCTTAGTAATGCTATTTGTTGGCACTTTCCAAAACCTGAACCAACCTGAACGTTTTATTCTTAGACATAGGCCTACATGATGTAATGGATACTACGTCGCCTTCTTGGCATACATTCTGGTCATCATGAGCCATCATTTTAGTAGAACGTTTAATATATTTACCGTAAACAGGATGCTTAACAACCCGCTCGACTAATACTGTAATGGTTTTATCCATTTTATTACTAACAACCCGACCAGTGATCGTCCGCAACTTAGTTACATTTTCACTCATTTTATGCGCTCGCCATTTCGTTTAATATGGTATGAATACGTGCTACATCGCGCCTAACCTTTTTCACTTGATCCGGCTTTGACAACTGCCCAGTACCCTTTTGCATTTTAAGATTAAATTGTTCGCGCGATAATTCGAGTAACATTGACCCTAATTCATCTTTTGATTTTTGGCGTAATTCACTTACTTTCATTACATTATTGTCCGAGCAGTAAAAAGTGTTTTTAAAGGTAACTTGGCCGCACCTAAAGCGAATGCTTCACGAGCTAATTCTTCAGAAACACCCTGTATTTCATACAACATGGTTCCTGGCTTAACCTGAGCAACCCAATATTCTACACTACCTTTACCTTTTCCCATACGAACTTCTAATGGTTTTTTAGTAATTGGTTTATCTGGGAATATTCTTATCCATATTTTACCGCCACGCTTGACGTGCCGCGTAATTGTTCTACGAGCAGATTCAATCTGACGAGCTGTTAACCTACCACGTTCAACTGACTTAAGGCCAAAATCACCAAAACTCACGGATGAACCACGTACGGCAGTACCGTTATTTCTGCCTTTATGTTGTTTACGGAACTTTGTTCTTTTAGGTTGAAGCATTTTCTCTATCCCTTCAACTATTTCTTAGAATCTGAATTAATAGATGCTATATGCGCATCCATATCGAATACTTCACCTTTAAATATCCACACCTTGATGCCGATAATTCCATAGGTAGTATGCGCTTCAGCAGTTGCATAATCAATGTCCGCTCTTAATGTATGCAAAGGAACCCGACCTTCTCTATACCATTCACTACGAGCAATTTCAGCGCCGTTTAATCGACCTCCGACATTAATCTTTATACCTTCAGCACCTAAACGCATTGTATTAGTTACAGCACGCTTCATAGCACGACGATACATAATTCTTTTTTCAAGCTGCTGAGCAACACCTTCAGCTACCAATTGAGCATCTAATTCAGGCTTTCTTATTTCCTCAACATTAAGCTGAACGGGAATACCCATTATCTTAGATACTGCTTGCCTCAATGCTTCGATATCTTCGCCTTTTTTGCCTATTACAATACCCGGCCTTGCAGTGTGTATTGTAATATGCGCATTATTCGGAGGACGATTTATTTGAATACGACTTACAGAAGCATGAGCTAATTTTTTCTTAATGTAGTCCCTGACTGTTAGATCTTGGTGCAGGAAAACTGAATAATCCTGACTATTCGCATACCATCGCGAATTCCAATCTTTTACAATACCTAGGCGTATACCTGTTGGATGTACCTTTTGACCCATTTTCTGCCCCTACTCGTATTCTGCGACTTTAACTGTAATATGGCAGGTTCTTTTAAGGATATGATTTGCATTTCCTTTAGCTCTTGCCTTGAATCTTTTCATGGTCGCCCCTTCATTTACATAAACGGTTGACACTTTTAATTCGTCAATATCTGCGCTTTCGTTATGCTCTGCATTAGCGATGGCAGACTCAAGAATTTTTTTGATAATTGCCGCTGCTTTTTTTGAACTAAACTTCAAAATATTCAGTGCTTTTTCAACTGGGAGACCACGAATCTGATCACCTACTAACCGCGCTTTTTGCGCAGATAGCGGGGCATTGTTTAATTTTGCTGAAATTTCCATAACACAACCTATCTAGATTTCTTATCAGCCACGTGGCCTTTATATGTACGAGTTGGCGAAAACTCACCTAATTTATGCCCGACCATATTCTCAGAAATTAGAACAGGTATGTGCAATCGTCCATTATGGATTGCAATAGTCAAACCCAGCATATCTGGAATAATCATTGATCTTCTTGACCATGTTTTAATCGGTTTCCGATTATTTGTACTTACAGCATCTTCAACTTTTTTAAGCAGATGATGGTCAATAAAAGGACCTTTTTTAATTGAACGCGGCACGCTAATTCCTCTCTATTTGAGCTTACGACGTCTGATAATCATATTATCAGTTCGTTTGTTATTTCTGGTTTTATAGCCTTTAGTTGGCATACCCCAAGGAGATACAGGATGCCTACCACCCGATGTACGACCCTCACCACCACCATGCGGATGATCCACTGGATTCATTACAACACCTCGAACAGTAGGTCGAATCCCACGCCATCTTGATGCTCCAGCCTTACCAAGAGATATCAAATTATGCTCTGAATTTGAAACCTCTCCAATCACAGCACGACAATCAGCCATAATCTTACGCATTTCACCAGACCGCAATCTAAGGGTTGCATGAGCCCCATCTTTCGCGACTAATTGCGCAGACGTACCGGCACTACGAGCAATTTGAGCTCCTTTGCCTGGCTTCATTTCCACACAATGCACTGTAGTACCCATTGGAATATTTCTCAAAGGCATACAGTTACCAGGCTTAACAGCCGTAGTTTCCGAAGAGAGAATCTCCTGACCAACTACAAGCCCTTTAGGGGCAATGATGTATTTACGCTCACCATCCTTAAACAATATCAAAGCGATATTGGCAGTTCTGTTTGGATCATACTCCAGACGCTCAACAACAGCAGGAATATCAATTTTATTTCTTTTAAAATCAATGATTCGGTAGTGCTGTTTATGACCACCACCCACATGACGCGTTGTTATACGCCCATTATTATTACGCCCGCCACTTTTGCTATTCTTACTCAGCAAAGGCGCATAAGGTTTACCTTTATGCAAATCATCATTTTTGATCCGCACCACAAACCGTGAGCCTGGTGACGTCGGTTTAGACTTTACAATAGCCATGCTTTCTACCGTTTCCTATTGATCTTTTAAAACTTAAATTATTAAGCAGCGGAGAAATCTATATCATGGCCAGACTTAAGTTTTACATAAGCCTTCTTCCAATCAGATCGTTGCCCCAATGAACCGCCGAATCTTTTCTGCTTGCCCTTAACGTTTAAAACTTGAACTGAATCAACCTCAACGCTAAACATTAGTTCCACTGCATTTTTAACTTGTTTTTTTGTTGCCTGTTTTTGCACTTTAAAAACAAATTGATTATTTTTTTCTGCAGCAATAGTGCTCTTTTCAGATACAATCGGGGATTGTAACACACCTGCTAAGTGGTATTTATTTAAACTCACGCCAGGCGCTCCTCTAGTTGCTTCAACGCACCAGGTGTAGCAATAACTTTATCAGCCGAAACCAATAACACTGGGCTTAAATTAATTGCCTCAATTACTTCTACATAAGGTATGTTTCGTGATGCTAAAGCTAAATTTGCATCCACATTCTCAACTACAATGAGAATACGTTTTGCTTCAATAGTTTTTATTTTTGCATTTAAATCCTTTGTTTTAGGACTAGACGGCAAAATATCATTACTAACAACTAAGCGATCCTGCCTAACTAACTCAGACAATATTGACCGAACACCAACACGAAACATTTTTTTGTTTAGTTTTTGCTCGTAATTTCTAGGTCTTGCAGCAAATGAAACGCCACCTGTTCTCCAGATTGGACTCCGAGTTGTACCCGATCTTGCACGACCCGTCCCTTTCTGTCTCCAAGGCTTTGCACCACCCCCACTCACATCAGAGCGGGTTTTCTGGGCTTTAGTTCCTGCACGAGCCCCGGCTAAATGCCTAACAACCAATTGATGAACTAAAGTTTCATTAAAAGACTGTCCAAATATAGCCTCAGCCACTTCTACACTTCCAGAAGAGTCTTGTTCGTTTAAAGCTGGTATCTGAATACTCATGGCTTAACCTTTATTTCGCATTTTCATAGCGGGAGTAATGACAACATCACCGCCTTTAGCACCAGGAACTGCACCTTTTACTAAAATTAAATTTCTTGCCATATCAATGGAATGAATAGTCAGGTTCTGAACGGTAACTCTTTCAGCACCCATATGACCTTCCATTTTCTTACCTTTAAATACACGACCAGGCGTTTGACACATCCCGATAGAACCCAACACCCTGTGTGAGCGAGAGTTACCATGAGTAGCATCCTGCATGCTAAAGTTGTGACGCTTTATACCACCAGCAAACCCTTTACCAATGCTTTTTCCTTGAACATCAACAACTTGACCCTCAGAAAAAATATCTAATGATAATTGAACTCCAGTTGTTAAACCCTCACCTTCTCCATCATCCAGCCTAAACTCCCAAAGGCCGCGTCCAGCTGTCACATTTGCTGATGCATAATGACCAGCCATCGCTTTATTGACTCTAGATGACTTCTTATCGCCCGCTGCTACTTGAATAGAACGATACCCATCAACTTCAATACCTTTAACCTGAGTAACTCTGTTTGAGTCGATCTGGAGTACAGTAACTGGTACTGACGAACCATCTTCACAAAAAACTCTGGTCATACCACATTTACGACCTATAAGACCTATTGACATCTGCCAATTCCCCTGCTTTTAATTCAACTTTATTTGAACATCAACACCAGCTGCAAGATCTAACTTCATCAATGCATCTACGGTTTTTTCTGTTGGTTCAACGATATCCAATAATCTTTTATATGTTCTCAATTCATATTGATCTCTTGCATCTTTATTAACATGCGGAGAAATAAGAATTGTAAACCGCTCTTTTTTAGTAGGCAATGGAATAGGTCCTTTAACTTGGGCACCTGTCCTTCTTGCTGTTTCTACTATCTCACCAGCCGACTGATCAATCAATTTATGATCAAATGATTTCAAACGGATTCTGATAGTTTGATTAGACATATATATTACTCTATTATTGATGCAACGACGCCCGCACCTACTGTACGACCACCTTCACGGATTGCAAAACGCAAACCATCTTCCATGGCAATCGGTGAAATCAGCTTTACTTTTACTGAAATGTTATCGCCAGGCATCACCATTTCAACGCCTTCTGGTAACTCTACAGCACCTGTTACGTCGGTAGTTCTAAAATAGAACTGCGGACGATAGCCATTAAAGAAAGGCGTATGACGACCACCCTCTTCTTTTGACAAAATATAAATTTCTGAATTAAAGTACGAATGCGGTTTAATGGTACCTTTATGC
>JAURYJ010000035.1 GCA_030653985.1 Methylobacter sp.
TTAGGCAAGACGCAAAAATAAACCGCTACTTTTGTAGGATGTGCTGAACGGCAGTGAAGCGCATCATTCGTGATTGAGCGATGCGCTTCACTGCGTTCAGCACATCCTACGGGGGTATTTTATTTATTGCGAGTTACCTTATTCACCACGAAGAGCACAGAGAACACGAAGTTTCCGCCAAAATTAGGTATGATAAAAAAAACGGCATTGAGAAAACCTTTCGCCCTCTACTAATATGGAACGGATATGACCGGTAAAACAAATTCACTTTACTTACTACTGATTAGTGTTCATGGCTTAATTCGCGGGCATGATCTGGAACTGGGTCGTGACGCCGACACTGGCGGTCAAACCAAATATGTCGTCGATCTTGCCAAGGCTTTGGCGCAACAAAAAGCGGTCGCCCGCGTTGACTTAGTGACCCGTGAGATTATCGATCCCGCTGTCAGCCCCGATTACGCCAATCCTTGCGAAAAGCTCAACGAACAAGCCCGCATTATTCGCATTGCTGCGGGGCCGGACGGTTACCTTAAAAAAGAGGAACTTTGGGATTATCTGGATATTTTTACCGATAATCTGCTGCAATGGCTAAATCAGCAACCACGAATGCCGGATATCTTGCACAGCCATTACGCCGATGCCGGTTATGTCGGTATGCGCTTGTCGCATCTTACCGGTATCCCGTTGGTTTTTACCGGACATTCATTAGGCAGAGACAAGCGCAGCCGCTTATTGGCGACCGGGCTTAATGGCAAGGTGCTGGAGCAGCGCTATAACATCTCGCGGCGCATTAATGCCGAAGAAGATACGCTTGCCACGGCAGATCTGGTCATTACCAGCACCCGCAATGAAATCGCCGAGCAGTACGAACTGTATGATTATTATCATCCCGAACGCATGGTGGTGGTGCCGCCGGGTACCGATCTGGAACAATTCCATCCGGCGGATGGCCAGGCCGATGCCGTTACCTTCAAACGCAGTTTGAAACGTTTTTTAAAACAGCCCAAAAAACCGATGATACTGGCGTTATCGCGGCCCGATGAGCGCAAGAATATCGTATCGCTGGTACAGGCTTATGGCGAGTCAACCAAGTTGCAGGCTTTAGCCAATCTGGTCATCGTCGCCGGTAATCGCAATGATATTCGCGAAATGGACGAAGGCGCACAATCGGTATTGACCGAAATCTTGTTATTGGCCGATTGCTATGACCTTTACGGCTGCATCGCCATTCCTAAACACCATAAGCAGGAAGAAGTCCCGGATATTTATCGGCTGGCAGCGCTGTCAAAAGGCGTGTTTGTTAATCCGGCACTGACGGAGCCGTTTGGTTTGACACTACTGGAGGCTGCGGCCTGCGGTGTGCCGCTGATTGCCACTGAAAATGGCGGACCGGTGGATATTATCGGCAATTGTCATAACGGTTTGTTAGTCGATCCTTTGGATATTGAGGCTATTACTCAAGCATTGTTAGCCATACTCGAAGATCCTAAGCAATGGCAGAGCTTTTCTGAAAATGGTTTGCAAAATGTCAGTAAATTTTATTCTTGGCAGGCCCATGCCAAGAGTTATTTAAAAAAAATCAAGCCTTTGCTTGAACAGCAAACCTCAATTCATAAAATTAAGCGCGAACCCAACCCCTTGCGTTATCAAGACCGCGCTATTTTTACCGACATTGATCAGAGTTTGCTTGGCAATGCCGAAGGCTTGCAAAAATTTGCCCAGTGTCTGCGCGCTCAACGTAAAAATGTTTTTTTCGGCATTGCGACCGGACGCAGGCTGGATACGGCATTAGCCCTTCTGAAGAAAAACGGCCTACCGACACCGGATGTCTTGATCACCAGTCTGGGTACCGAAATTTACTATGCTCCGCATATTACCGCTGATACTGCCTGGGCCCGGCATATCGACCATCACTGGAATCCTAAAGCGATACGCCGGATTTTAACCGAAATTCCGGGCTTGGTTTTACAGCCGAAAAGCGAACAAAGCCGTTTCAAAATCTCCTACCATTACGATTCCGAACACGCACCCAGTCCTGATGAAATTAACGCCTTGTTGCGACAGGAAGATCAGGCAGTCAATGCCCACCAGGCTTTTGGACAGTTTTTTGATATTGTGCCAATACGCGCCTCCAAAGGACTGGCGCTGCGCTATTTTGCCCAGCAATGGAATATTCCATTGGAGCGCATCTTGGTTGCCGGTGGTTCGGGGGCTGATGAAGATATGATGCAAGGCAACACTCTGGCAGTGGTCGTGGCCAACCGCCATAGAGAAGAGCTATCCCAACTGTCTGAACCGGAGCGGATTTATTTTGCCGAACAACCGTATGCGCTGGGTATTATTGAAGCCATAGAACATTACGATTTTTTTAATAGGGATTGAGACACTATGACCGAACACATACTGATCTGCACCGATCTTGATCGCACCTTATTGCCGAACGGCAGCGCTCCCGAATCGGCTCAGGCGAGACTCCTGTTTGCTGCGTTAGTCGCCCGACCGGAAATTACCCTGGCTTATGTTTCAGGCAGACATAAGGCGCTGATAGAGGAAGCGATAGTCGAATTCGCTTTGCCGACGCCCGATTTTGTCATTGGCGATGTCGGCACCACAATCTATGCGGTCAGCGCCCAAGGTTGGCAGCCATGGCCGCAATGGGCCGATGAAATTGCACCGGACTGGGCCGGTAAAGATCATGCCGAGCTGCATCAATTATTCGCACAATTACCCGAATTAACGCTGCAAGAAAGCGCCAAACAAAACCATTTCAAGCTCAGCTATTACCTGCCAATGGATTGTGATTTAAGCCAATTGCTGGCAAAGATGCGCGGCTTATTGGCGTTGCACGCCATCAACGCGGAGTTGATTTACAGCGTCGACGACGCCGAGCATGTCGGCTTATTGGATGTGTTGCCTGCCCGCGCCACCAAATTTCATGCGGTCGAGTTTTTAATGCAGCAGCTGGGTATTGATCTCGATCATGCGGTTTTTGCCGGTGATAGCGGTAATGATCTGCCGGTCATGACCAGCGCCATCAAATCGGTATTGGTCGCCAACGCCAGCGCCGCAGTCAGTCAGGAAGCCAAACAATTGGCCAAGTTGCATCACACCGAGGACGCGCTGTATTTGGCTCAAGGCGGTTTTATGGGAATGAACGGCAACTACAGCGCCGGACTCTTAGAGGGCGTTGCCCATTATCTGCCGCACACTCGACACTGGATGAAACTCGATGAATAACAACCCCATCTCTATTTTTGGCGAAGTGCTGTTCGATCATTTTCCCGACAGCAGTTGCGTGCTGGGCGGTGCGCCGTTCAATGTCGCCTGGCATTTGCAGGCTTTCACGCAGCAGCCTTGTTTTATCAGTCGAGTAGGGCTTGATGCCATGGGCGATGCCGTACAAACAGCCATGCAGGATTGGCACATGGATTTATCCGGCTTGCAACGGGATAAGCAGCATCCGACCGGCACCGTACAGGTTTCTATCGAACAGGGCGAACCCAGTTATGCGATTGTGCCGGAACAGGCCTATGACTTTATTGCTGCCAATGAGTTGCCAACGAACAACCCTGACGGCTTGCTTTATCATGGCAGTTTAGCGTTACGAGATAAGGTTTCAAAGCAGACGCTAGTCGCTTTAAAACAGCAGCATCGCGGCAAGCTGTTTATGGATGTCAATCTTCGCGAACCCTGGTGGCATAAAGCCGACATTCTGGCTCTGGTTGACGATGCCGACTGGGTCAAACTCAATCATCACGAGTTGCAGGCGCTGCAACCGGAGTCGACCGACTTGGAAGCTGCCATGCACCGGTTTTTAACCGCACATAAGCTGGAAGGGCTGATTGTCACCCGTGGCGAACGCGGTGCCCTGGCGATCAATGCGCTGGGACAAATAGCCGTGGTCACGCCGACGCAAACAGTAGAGATAGTTGATACCGTAGGCGCCGGCGATGCCTTTGCGTCGGTATTGATGTTGGGCATTAAGCTGAGTTGGCCGCTCCAATTAACCCTGGAACGGGCGCAAGATTTTGCCTCAGCCCTAGTCGGGAGGCGCGGCGCGACCGTACAGGACATTCAGTTTTATCAGCCTTTTGTCCAGTCCTGGATGCTGCCGTAATCGACACCCTTCTCCTTTAAAAACCTCCATAAGAAAAAAACATGTACGAACAAATTTCACATTCTTTATTGAACGAAATCCTCGATGATTTAAAACCCGAAATCAGAAGACAGGATTTAAGGCATTTTTATACCCGCCTGGGCGCTAATTTTTACGCCATTCATAATCTTTTTCATCATTTGTACGGTCAGCGCGATGATTTTAAAGAACAGATGCTGCGTTTGGTCGAGACCCTGGCCCGGCAATATATTAATCGACCCAGAGCCTTGAAAAACCTCGATATTGCCAGAGAAAACGATCACAACTGGTTTTTGAGCCAGCAATTAGTCGGCATGGCTTTATACAGCACCGGCTTTGCTGGCGACCTGCGCGGCGTTGCCGAAAAAGCGGCTTACTTTCAGGAGTTGGGCGTTAATTTTGTGCATATCATGCCGATCCTGCAATGCCCTATCGGCAAGAGCGACGGCGGTTATGCAATCAGCAATTTTCGTGAAGTCGACGACCGGGTCGGCACACGGGAAGACTTGCAAGTAGTCGCTGAAGAATTCAGCAAGCGCAGCATTTTGCTAGTGCTGGATGTCGTGGTTAACCATACCTCGAACGAGCATGAATGGGCCAAACAGGCGATAGCGGGCAATAAAAAATATCAGGATTATTACTACATTTTCGACAACCGTGACATTCCCGACATGTTCGAGCAGAGTATGCCGGAAATTTTTCCGGGAACCGCACCAGGCAATTTCACCTGGAATGCGGACATGGAAAAATGGGTGATGACGGTTTTTAATGACTTTCAATGGGACCTGAATTACAGCAATCCGAGTGTGTTTATCGAAATGCTCGACGTGATTATGTTCTGGATCAATCAGGGAGCCGATGTCATTCGGCTGGATGCGGTCGCCTTTTTATGGAAAAAAATAGGCACCACCTGCCAGAACGAGCGCGAAGCGCATTTGATCCTCCAGCTGATGAAAGATTGCTGTCAGGTGACCGCACCGGGCGCGCTGTTTATCGCGGAAGCCATTGTTGCGCCGGTAGAAATCATTAAATACTTCGGCGAAGATGCGATTATCGCCAAAGAATGTGAAATTGCCTATAACGCCACGCTGATGGCGCTGTTGTGGGATACCATCGCCACCCGAAACAGCAAACTGCTTTATCAGGGCTTAAAGAGCCTGCCCGACAAGCTGGAACGGGCAACCTGGCTGAATTATGCGCGTTGCCATGATGATATTGGCTTAGGGTTTGATGACAACGATGTGCGCAAAGTCGGCTATGAACCGGCCCCGCACCGAAAGTTTTTAGTCGATTATTACACCGGAAATTTTGAGGGTTCCCTGGCAACCGGCGTGCCTTTCATGCGCAACGAAAAGACCGGGGATGCACGCATTGCCGGCTCTTTAGCGTCGCTGGTCGGACTCGAAAAAGCCTGTCAATGGGGCGATCAGGAGCAAATCAACCTAGCCATCGATAAAATTCTGTTGCTGCATAGCTTGATTTTTTCCTTTGGCGGCATTCCCTTGCTTTACTACGGCGACGAAATCGCCACCTATAATGATTACAGTTATCTTGATCACGTCGATAAATTCAACGATAGCCGCTGGATTCATCGCCCAACCATTAATTGGGAAAGAGCGGAATTAAGGCATAAACAGGGGACTATCGAACATACCGTGTTTAACGCCTTAAAGAAAATGATCGCGATACGCAAAGAAACCTCAGCCTTTGCCGATTTTAATAACCGGCATTTGCTGGATATCGACAATGAACACTTGTTCGGCTTTATCCGTTTCGATCATAGCCGCCCTTCCGAACGGGTCTTAGTGATTTGTAATTTCAGCGACCACCCGCAGCATATCGATTTGCAAACCCTGAGCACATCGGGATTCAGCATGTATGGGCAGTTAACGGATTTGTATTCCGGCAAAAGCCCGACAAAATTTAAAGATCAATTGGTGCTGCAACCGTATCATTTTTACTGGTTAAGTCAGCACTGAGAGCAGCACAAGACACTGTAGGAGCGGGCCGCGCCCGCGACATTTGGGCAGCGATTGCAGAGTTGTAGCTGCTTTCATCGCGGGCATGGCCCGCTCCTACAACGTCCACAAGCGGGACTGGGCAACATGGCCCAGTCCCGCTTGTGGAAAGATTTTCGCCTTTCGCCTTAAATCCCCTATTTCCCCAAATACGTATAAGACGTCAACCCGGCAATCAGCTCCCGCTCGTAGTCTTGGCGTTGCTGCTCGCTCAGATCGCTGTTCGCCAGTTTTTCCCGATAGGCGGTTTTCAGTTCTTCGCTGTTGATATGCACATAATCCAGTAAATCGGAGACATGCTCGCCTTCGTGCAGGTCGTAAAAATGGTAACCCTTCTCGTCGAGTTTTATATTGATCGAATGAGTATCGCCAAACAAATTGTGCATATCGCCCAATATTTCCTGATAGGCGCCGACCATAAAAAAGCCGATCAGATACGGCTGCTTGCTGTCGATTTCATGCACCGGCAGGGTTTTTTCAATGTTCTGCCCGTCAATATACTGGTCGATACGGCCGTCGGAATCGCAGGTTAAATCCTGAATAACGGCGCGGCGCGTGGGCTGCTCGTCCAGCCGGTGGATAGGCATGATCGGGAAGATCTGGTCGATACCCCAAATGTCGGGCATCGACTGGAACAGCGAGAAATTGCAAAACACCTTATCGGCCAACTTCTCGTTCAACTCCTTTAAGATAGCGGCTTCGCTTTGATGATTAGGATTCAACTTATCCTGGAGCTGGCGACACAACAGCGCATAGTTATTCTCGGCTTCGGCCAGTCCGGTCAGGCTCAGCTTATCCTGAGTAAATTGAGTTCTGGCTTCGGCTAAATCGAATTGCGCATCATGATAATGTTCGACCCGATTATACGGTTCCGGCAGGGTTTGCAGCGCCGCGTGATTGGTGTAAACCGATTCAATATCAGTCACATTGGTGATCAACACCGCATGATGAGCGGTCAGCGCACGGCCCGATTCGGTGATGATGTCCGGTTGCGGAATCTGTTTTTCCGCGCAAATATCGGCAAAACTGCGCACGATATTCTGCGCGTATTCATCCAGACTGTAATTGATCGACGATTCGCGTCGCGAGTGACTGCCGTCGTAATCCACGCCCAACCCGCCGCCGGCATCGACGACCTTGATGTGTGCGCCCAAACGGTGCAGCTCGACGTAAAACTGCCCGGCCTCTTTCAGTGCAATTTTAATGTCGTGGATATTGGCGATTTGCGAACCCATATGAAAGTGCATCAGCTTCAGCGTATCCAGCAAACCGGTTTGTTTCAGGCGGCCGATTAATTGCAGCAGTTCATGGGCATGCAGGCCGAATTTAGATTTTTCGCCGCCGCTGTTTTGCCATTTTCCGGCGCTGATGCTGGACAATCTGACCCTGACGCCCAGTTGCGGCGTAATGTTAAGCCGCGCCGCCTCCTCGATAATCAATTCCAGCTCCAGCGGCTTTTCAATGACCAGATACAGATTCAAGCCCATTTTCAGGCCGATCAGCGCCAGACGGATATAAGCGCGGTCTTTGTAGCCGTTGCAGACCACCACGCCCTGCTTGGACAGCGCCATAATCGCCAGCAATTCCGGCTTGCTGCCCGCTTCCAGGCCGATATTGTCGGCCGCCAAAATGCCTTCCACCACCTTGCGCTGCTGATTGACCTTGATCGGATAAACCGGGGTGTAGCGGCCTTGATAGTCATTGTTGACACAGGCTTTGTCAAAGGCGCGGGACAACTGGGTGACGCGGTCTTTTAAAATGTCGGTAAAGCGCACCAGCACCGGCAACGACAGCTGTTTGTCATTGAGCGATTGGGCGATTTCGTATAAATCCAGCGCCACATCCTGATCGGAACTGGGTTTTACGCTAACATGGCCGTCGGCGTTGATCGAAAAATAGCCCTGCCCCCAGCTGTCTATGGCGTAGGTTTCGGCGGATTGCTTAATCGTCCAGGTTTTATTCATGTGTAGCGTAAAACCCCGCCGTTCATGGCGGGGATGTAAGCGGCTAAATTTCGTGTTTTCCATAGTATAAAACCTCTATTGTGTTAATATTGAACAGTGCTACCAGAGGAGGCTATCGGCTCTCTCAATGACGGCAACTTAAGTTTTAAAAGGCTTCAAAAGCACAA
>JAURYJ010000046.1 GCA_030653985.1 Methylobacter sp.
ATGGTTAAACTCTTGGGTGGATAGTGAAATGTGATGAATTTCAATTATATCCAAATATACCCAAGAGTTTAACTTTCATTTATGCGCCTATCTTACTGTTATTAAATGAATAATGCTGTTTAAGGTAGCAGTATTAGGGTATATAGGACTGACTCTATGAAAATTTAACGCCCTAGCTAAATCACTGTTACTGCGAACACCAGACCCCAAATTTTTCTTGCTATACTTTAGAAACGAAAGCTTTTGGTTTCCCCGAAACCAAAAAAAAGCGCCAAGACTGTATTGCTACAGTTTTGACGCCAAAAGCCTAAGAGGGTGTCTTGCCGATTAATTTAGGCCAATCGTCCAGCCTTTGGCCCAATCATCATTTTCATTGGCAAACGCGCCAACATAATTCACCGCATCGAAGAAAGTGTCGTTCGGCACTGGCGTGCCGCCAGTTAACTGCGGAGAGCCTGCGGCCGGTAAATAACCGTTCAATTGCACATTGCCTGCTACGTTGCCAGGCTGTGAGTTAAACCAAGCACTGACTAGAAAAGGCATGTCCGAGCGGTCGTTGAAATTCAGATCGCATTGCACATGGCTGTTTTGCATAGTCAAGCTGCCGGTCAGGCTGCCTGGCATACCCGCGTGGTTATAGGTCGCTGGATTGTCGAGAGTCATGCAAGAACGACCATAACCGGTTATCACTGTGTTGTAGATGTTCGCAGAAGTACCGCGTCTTAACACGATACCGTGGCCATCCACACCTGAACCTGAACCGATTAAAGTGAAGTTGGATAATTTACCATTCGAGCGTGGTGAGCTGGTGTGGTTTTCCTGATTATTGTCTGCTTCAATACCAGCATCACTACCATCAGGCAAACCCATAGCTAAAACGTATTGTGCCTTACCCTGCCAGCCAATTTGCCAGTCGAAAGCATCGTCATCATTTTTGGTCGAAACCAAATGTTTCAGGTTGACAGTGCCACCGAACATTTCGAAACCGTCGTCAGCACCCATGTGGCATTGCGCGAAATCAATAGTGGTGCCGTTACCAACGCCCAGCAAGGTCAAACAGTTGAGCTCCTGGTCGGGACGCACTTCAAATCCGGCATAACGAATGGAAACGTATTTAAGTACGCCACTGTTATCACTCGGATTACTGCCGCCATAAGGTGTGGTCAGGGCTTCATCCAGTTGCTCGCAACCGCCGGTAACGCCTTCTGAACAACCATTAGCCGGTGCATTACCCGCCAGCACCAGACCGGCCCATTCACCGGGCAATTGCTCATTAGGACCGGTCATGATGATAGGGTGTTGCGGGGTGCCGATTGCCTGGATTTGGGAGTTACGACGAACATAGAGAAAGTCGAGGCCGGAACGACCAACTAATCGGGTGCCGGGTTCAATAGTGAGAGTAGCACTGCCGGTTCTATCATCGCCGATAAACACGCCGCCGGCGAGAATCCAGGTCGTATTGTTAGTCAAGGTAATATTCTGGTTATAGGTGCCTTCCAGTATACAGGCACCGGCAACGTTAGCTGAAGGCCGTGCAAACGAAGGGCAACCAGTAAAGGCTTTTTCGTGTAAGTGAGTCACTTGGAAAGCCATCGGATCAGAGCCCGGCATAAGTTTCATGATGGCGGAAAATTCAGCCCCGCCTACGTTAACGCTTGGCAGATAAACCTGACCGAAAGTCGGGTCGAAATGTGCGCGGTCTGCATCAGGTGTAGCGATTTGCAATGCTTCGGACAATTCCAATTTGATAAAAGGCTCGGTTTGCACTAATTTCAACTTGGCGTTGAAAGTCGGCGCATTGACATGAGTGTTGCTGTTAGGCACATCGACTGCCGAAATAGTTAACATATTAGTAGCAGAGTCGAACACTGCATTGGCTGCATCAGCCGCATTAAATAAAGCGCTACTGCTCAATAAAGCGAAAACGGCAGCGGCTGTTTTTTTAAGTTTAGGAGATGGGCTCATAAAAATAGACCTTTTGTGATTGTTGTTTAGAAAAGAATGAAAAAGGGATCAACTAGATTGCGGATGCTTAAATTGTATTAATGCAATTAGCGCTAATTGGCACGTTCCAACTTCGACACAGAATACAAGTGTTTTATGACGATAGCGTGACATCTTGTTGACAGTTTTATGACAGTTGGCGCATGAGTCCCATCTAAATAAATTGACAAAAAACCAAATATTTTACCCAATAATCATAAAAATAGCGTAACCACTTAAGCTTAAAAAAATTACTTTATTCATAAAAAAAACAATAATATTCAAATAGATACTTAATTTCACGGCATCACTTAAAGGGTAAAATCGGTCTGAAGCTTTTCACAGAACATAAAATATCCGTCTTATCAAGGTCTGCCACTAAAATTTAATCAGCCCAATAGCCCAACAATGTTAAAATTTTTCACTACAAAATACATTTTCTTTCCCTTATCTATGGAGCACCGATGGGCCCTCATTATCTGAACCGTTTTTTCACCCCAAAATCCGTTGCTATCGTTGGCGCTTCCGAGCGCGAGGAAAGTGTAGGCTACCGGTTATTGCTGAACATGCAGGAAGCGGGGTTCAAAGGCGGGCTTTATCCGGTCAACCACAAACGCGAAAGCTTATTGGGTTTAAAAGCTTATCCTGATCTCAATGCGGTTCCCGATGATCTCGATCTGGTGGTGATTGCAACTCCGGCACCCAGCGTACCAAGCGTGGTACGTCAGTGCGGCGAAAAAGGCGTTACCTCGGTAATTATTATTAGCGCCGGTTTTGGCGAACTCGGCGCAGAAGGCAAACGGCTGCAACAGGAAGTTCTAGATATCGCCCGTCGCTACAATATTCGCATCATCGGCCCAAATTGTCTGGGCATTGCTCGTCCCAGCGCGCAGCTTAATGCAACGTTCGGCGACGGCACCATTAAAGACGGCAATCTGGCGCTATTGTCCCAATCCGGTGCGATATGTACGGCAATTCTGGATTGGGCCAAATCCCAGGACATCGGCTTTTCAACGGTGGTATCGATGGGAGGTGCTGCGGATATTGATTTCGGCGAAGTTTTGGATTATTTGGCAACAGACGGCAAAACCACCGGCATTTTAATGTACGTTGAAGGCATTCACGATGCCCGTCGTTTTTTAAGCGGTCTTAAAGCGGCGGCGCGGTTAAAACCGGTGATTCTGATTAAATCAGGCCGACATGAAGCCGGCTGCAAGGCCGCTATGTCGCATACCGGGGCGATGGTCGGCGGCGATAATGTGTTCGATGCGGCGATTGCCAGAGCCGGTGTGGTCAGAGCTTACAGTATCAATGAGCTGTTTTCTGCAGCCCGTGTTTTGGCCAACAATTATGTGGTCAAAAAAGACCGCTTGGCGATTATCACCAATGCCGGCGGCCCCGGGGTGATGAGCACCGATCGCGCCGAAGATGTCGGCATCCAAATGGCGGAACTCAGCCCTGCCAGCATCACCGCGCTGGACGAGGTGTTGCCGGTACACTGGTCGCATGCCAATCCGGTCGATATTCTGGGTGACGCGACTTCCGAGCGTTACCAAAAAGCCTTGGAAATCTGCCTTAAAGATAAAAATATCGACGGCATCCTGGTCATACTGACACCCCAGGCGATGACCAATCCGACCCAAGTCGCCGAATGCATTATCGATGGCGCAAAAACCAGCAAAAAACCGGTGTTGGCATCATGGACCGGCGGCGCACGGGTTCAGGAAGGCCGTAATCTTTTTGACAACAGCAAGGTAGCTCACTTTAGTACGCCTGAAGTCGCTGTCGATGCGTTTGGCTTCCTGGCCAGCTATACCCAGAATCAAATCCTGCTGAAACAAATCCCCTCGCCTACCGATGAACTGGCGCTGCCCGATGTGACTGGCGCCCGCTTGATCATCGAACGGGTGCTTTCAGAAGGCCGACAGGTGTTAACCACCCAGGAATCCAAGGCCATCCTGGCCGCATTCCATATTCCGGTGACCCAAACCATCAAAGTTTCCAGCGCCAAAGATGCGATGATTGCCGCTGAAACCTTGCGCTTTCCGGTGGTGTTAAAAGTCAATATGGCCGAATTCAGCCATAAATCTGATATCGGCGGCGTGCGGCTTAACATCAACAGCGTTCAGGATATTTCCCACAATTACCTCGAAATGGAAGCCGAGATTAAACAAAAATATCCCGAGATCACCGAAGTCGGCATGACGGTTGAGCCGATGTTTAAATCGCCGAGCGGCCGCGAACTGATGATAGGCGTGGTCAGGGATCCGGTATTCGGCCCTGCGATCAGCTTTGGCCTTGGAGGAACCATGGTGGAAATCTTGCAGGATAATGCGGTCGCGCTGCCGCCGCTGAATGCTTATATGGTTGAGCAAATGATTGCCAAAACCAAGGCCGCCAAATATCTGGATGCGTTCCGTCAATTGCCGCCCGTCAATAAGAAAGCGTTGGTGGATGCATTGCTGAATATATCGACGATGGTCAGTGAATTGCCGGAGATTTTAGAGCTGGATATTAATCCGCTGATCGTCGATGAACACGGCGTGATGGCGGTTGATGCCCGTATTAAAGCGGAAACGTCGCATCAGTTAAGCCCGTATTCGCACATGGCGATTCATCCGTATCCGCACGAGTTAATCCAGCATCACCTATTGACTAACGGCGTCAACATTAGCATCAGGCCGATTCGCCCTGAAGATGCCGGCATGGAAAAAGATTTTGTCCATCGTTTATCCGAACGCACCAAATATTTCCGTTTCATGCAATCCTTGCAGGAATTAACCCCGGAAATGGTGGTGCGCTTCACCCAAATCGATTATGACCGGGAAATGGCTTTTGTGGCGGTAACCGACGATAAAAGCATGCCGAACGAATTGGGTGTGGGCCGCTACATGGTTAATCCTGACGGACATTCGGTAGAATTTGCGCTGGTCGTTGCCGACGACTGCCAGCATTTGGGCATAGGTACCCGGCTGATGAAAACCTTGTTGCAAACCGCCAAAGTCAAAGGCATGTCGTTCTTTGAAGGTGAGGTGCTAACCATTAACAAACCGATGTTGTCGCTGGTGACTAAGCTGGGTTTCAGCATCGAAAGTATCGCCGATGATCAGGAAGTAGTGCGGGTTGTTAAAGATTTGAGGAAGTAATTATTACCATGAACACTCCGCTGGAGTCTTATTTTGATCGCAGTCGCCATTATTTCGGTTCCGGATTATTAGGACTGATGGTGCTGTTAACCGGTTTATTAAGCGGTTGCGCTTCCGAGCCGCCCTTATCGTCGTCTATAGGACCGCACGTTTATCGTCATGCGACTAAGGCCTATAACCGGCCTTATAAAGTTCACGGAAAAACCTACTATCCAATGGCGTCAGCAGCCGGTTACAGCGAACGGGGCATGGCTTCATGGTACGGTTCCGAATCCGGCAATAAAACCGCGATGGGGACCCGTTTCAGACCCCAAGGGATCTCAGCCGCCCATAAGACCCTGCCGTTACCGAGCAAGGTACGGGTAACCAACCTGCATAACGGCCGTGCTATTGATGTCGTGGTGAATGATCGCGGCCCGTTCAGAAAAAACCGGCTGATTGACTTGTCTCATGGTGCCGCCAAAAAATTGGGTATCAGAGGCACGGCTGAAGTCAAAGTCGAATATCTCTCGAATGCAGACTAGCCGAACGGAACAAACTCAAGCTGCCACGGCCTTTTTGCTATCACATTACCTGCTATGATCATGTGGGTATAGCTGCTCCCAAGCCAAACGGGGTTTGCAAACCCAAGTACGCTAAAGACAACACTACTCTCTTAAGTTAAAAAACCGGGCATACCCCAGCAAAGCCAACAACAAAATAACCATTAGTCCAATAACCGGCTTATCGCCCCATCTGGCATAAGGCGTCATGCCGCCCATCGGGATTATCGTTCCGGTCAGCGCGGTTTCTTCAAACAAAGGCGCTTGACTGATAATTTCGCCCTTTGGCGAAACAATAGCAGTCACGCCGGTATTGGTCGAACGCAATAAAAAGCGCCCGGTTTCCAGTGCCCGCATGCTTGCCATTTGCAGATGCTGATGCGGCTCTATCGAATCGCCGAACCAGCCGTCATTGGTTACGTTAACCAGGAAAGCGGCATCCGGTAAGCCGCGAATACTCAAATTACCGAAAGCACCTTCATAGCAGATCAAGGTGATGAACGGATAGCCGCCCGCCTTCAACAAGGGCTGATTGATTGATCCCGGCGTAAAATCACCCAGCCTTATATTGATCGTGTCCAGCACCCAACCTGACAAAGGTTGCAGCGGCAGATATTCCCCAAAAGGTAACAAATGGGTTTTACGGTAGATACCTTGTTCCCTGCCCAGGGTGATTACCGCATTAAAGCTTTTCTTCGAGGCGATTTCCTGAACGGGAACGCTGATGATTAAATCGGTATTGTGCAATGTGGCGTCGTGACCTAAGGGCACTAAAAATGCATCGTTAACCTGATCCAGATAAGCGGGAATGGCAGTTTCTGGCCAGATAATGATAGTGGAATCCCAATGGGCTTCGGTCATCTTTTTATATTTCAACAGCGTATTGATTTTATTTTCAGGCCGCCACTTTTGATCCTGCGCTATATTGCCTTGAATCATCGACACGCGAATGGGCTGACCGATTTCATGCGTCCAGGTTTGATTGCGCAACAAGCCGCCCGCGCCCCATAGGATCGCCAGCATCATGATTAACTGTAGGGGCGACTTCAGTCGCCCAAGGCGACTGAAGTCGCCCCTACAATACACTACAACCACCCGAACAATCTCCACTGCAACCGAAGCCGTTAGCGCCACGATAAAGCCGGTACCGTAAACGCCCACTACCGGTATGTATCCGGCCAGAGGCGTCTCCAATTGGGAGTAGGCAATCTGCAACCAGGGAAAGCCGTTCAGCAGCCAATAGCCCCGGAGATATTCAACCAGTATCCAGATAACCGGCACCAGCATGATCCGGCTTTGCTCGTTCGTTTTTGCCGAAAGATAACCGGCCAAAGCCGGAAACAAGGCCCAAAAAGCAACGAAAAAGCCGGTCAGCACACTCGAACCCAGCACACCGGCTCCGCCAAAATCATGCATGCTGATATAGACCCAGGACACGCCCGAACCGAATGCGCCCAAGCCGAATAAATAGCCGCGCAAGGCCGCCCGTTTAGCCGAACTGTTCTGCCAAGCCGCAAACAAAAAAATCAATGCTGCCAACGCTAAATAGGAATAATCAAAAGGGGCAAAAGATAGGGTGAGTAAAAGTCCGGCAATGGGAGCGCAAAAATCCCAATATTTACTGTTCGAATGCTGCATGTTTACGTTTAAATCGGTTTATGGGCGTCTTTTGTCAGTGGACGCCCATTAAAATTAACTGTCATAATACCAAAAAAACAGCATACGATAAATTGTAGGGGTGACCGGCCGGTCGCCCACCAAGCAACGATAGGGGTTATTGAGTGTTCATTCCCTATCACCTCATCTAGGCTATTTTCCCTAAGGAGCATATTTTGAAAATTGTTAAAATGCCAAGACCGATGCGTATGGTCTGGGGAAGCCTGATAGCTTATTGGCTGGCTGGTATGATTAATCCGGCTTTTGTTGCGATTGCAGTGATGATTGCGCTGTTTATTCCGATTCTAATCGCCGACCCTTTGTTCCCCAGTCGACCTGAAAACTAAAGCTCGGCAGGTTTTTTGCAATGAAAATATCACTGTTAATTTTCATCCTATTGTCATTGTGTTCAGTGAATGCCGCCGCGCAAAAACTCTATAAATTCCAGGATAAACAGGGCATATTTCATTTTACCGACAAGCCGCCGAAAGCAGAGCAAAAAGGACTTGAAGTCAGACAGCTTAAAGTTGCGCCCAAACAATTAGTTTGGCTATTACAGTCGGGCGAAGAACGACGTCCCCAATACTCTATACGCAATGATTATGCAGGCCCTGTTGAAGTCGAAATCGATTTTTCCGAACGGGACAATGTCCGGACTACGCCTGACTTGCCCAGGCTGTTTGTTATTGAACCGGGAAAATCGGACACGCTTTTTCAGATAAATGCCATCAATGAGCATGAATCATCGAAACTTGCCGTTAAATACCGCTACATTATCGGCAGTCCTTTAGCGCATTACCGTTCCACGGCAGCCTATTTGCCGCCGATAGCGCCCAACACCTCGTTCCAAATTTCTCAAGCTTTCGGCGGCAGTTTCAGCCATACCGACGAACAAAACCAATACGCCGTAGATATTGTGATGCCGATTGGCACGCCGATTCATGCGGCCAGATCGGGCATTGTCCTGGAAGTCGAGGATGACTTTTTTAAGGGCGGCACCAATAAGGCCTACGGCTCCGAGGCCAACAATATCAGGATTTTGCACGATGACGGTTCTATGACGATTTATGCCCACCTGGAACTGGAAAAAGCCCAGGTTTATCCAGGCCTAGCGGTGGCGGCCGGACAATTGATCGGTTATTCGGGCAATACCGGCTTTACCACCGGCCCGCATTTGCATTTTGCGGTTCAGATCAACAAAGGCATGGCGCTGGTTTCAGTGCCGTTTACCTTTATCAATCAGCAGGGATTAGCCGAGAAACCGGCAATCAGCGCATGGCTTAAAGGAGTTGCTCCGTCCCAGATGGGGCATGCTCTTGAATGAACCGGACGACGGTTTCGCCTAACAACAGGACGGGGGCATGTTGCCCCTACAAAAACCAACGCCCGCCGTTCATCAACACCCCATGCCAGAACGGCAATGCTATTAAACTGATTACCGTCGTCACCGTTACCGCCATCGCATACAGCGAACTATCCAGCCGGTAGCGGTCGCAAAAAACGATGCCCAGCAGCATGCTCGGCATGGACAGATCAAGCACCGCCGCCGCACGGTATTCGCCGGTTATAGGCAAATACCCGACCAGAAGCATCGCAAACAACGGCATCAGCGCCATTTTAATGACCATAACCGGAATGATATAAGGGATATTTCGGACGGTTACGGCTTTCCAACTTAATGCCAGTCCCAGAGAAAACAGCATCAACGGCACCACGGCGGCGGATAATTTTTGTAACACGCCTAAAAGCCACGCCGGAGCGACAACGCCGTTTATATTCAGCATAACCGCGAGCGCCGCCGCCCAGAATGGCGGTGCATTAAAAAACAGCCAGACCGGCCTTGGTTTTTCTGCTGTCTCTTCGCCGTAGTGTCGGGCGACAAGCGCACCGACAGTAAATAATAACGGCGTGGTAGCAAACAGGTCCATTTGTATGACCACCGATCTAGCCCAACTGCCAAAGGTTTGTTCTAAAACCGGCAAGCCCAGATAAGTCACATTGGGAAATGCCGCAGCCAATATCATTGCACCCATGCGCCGGTCTTCAAACTTGAATAGTACGCCAATCATCCAGATGCAGAGCATGGCTAAAGCAATACTACCCACGCCCAGCAAGGTATACTGGAACGAGTGCAAACCGATGTCAGCAGACCACAAAACCTCCAGAACCATGGCCGGCAGCAGCATATAATAAACCACTGTAGTCAAAACCTGCCGCGTGTGCTCTGCGGACAAGCCTGCCGGTTTTGCCAATCGCCACCCTGATCCGCACGCCATTATCAAGGTCATTTGTATCAATATTAAGTTCATCATCGAGCACTATTGTGGCAATAGTGCATTTTAACATTCACCGTTAAAACAAGTTCCGGTAATATATAGCGACTTAAAGCTTCTGGGAGCGTTTACATGCGTCTATTTTCCAAGTATTGCCAACTCGGTGTTCTTTTATTAATAACCGGTCCTTTTGCTTTAGCGGAGACGGGTACTGTCTCACCTAAAGCCGCGTCAGCAATGCAGGTCGAAGACAAAGCCGTGATCGTCGATGTGCGTGAAGATGACGAATGGAATGCGCATCATATTCCCGGTGCTATTCATATTCCGCTAGGTCAACTCAATGAACGACTGGCAGAACTTGAACCTTACAAAAACCGTCCAGTAATCGCCCAATGCCAAAGCGGCAGACGTTCCGAAAAAGCGCAGTTGGCGTTAATGTCAGCCGGATTTTCCAAGGTTTACAGTATGGCTGGCGGAATACAAGCTTGGGACGAACAAGGCCTGGCAACTGAATAAACTTTCCTTTCACCTTTCACCTTTCACCTTAAATATGCCCCAGTCATTTATCTCAACCAAACCCATCCCCGTCCGCGAACGACTCATCATGGCGCTGGATGTCTCCAGCATTCCCGAAGCACAGGCGTTGGTCGAAGAACTCGGCGATTCGGTGATCTTTTACAAAGTCGGCATGGAACTATTTATGTCGGGCGATTATTTCGGCTTCATTGAATGGCTAAAACAACACGATAAAAAAATCTTTGTCGACCTGAAGTTTTTTGATGTACCCGCCACCGTGGGCCGTGCCATTAAAGCCTTGAGCAGCAAAGGCGTCGATCTTGCCACTATTCACGGCAACGACGCGATCATGGAAGCCGCTGCCAAGGAAAAAGGCAATCTCAAAGTATTGGCCGTTACTGCGTTAACTAGCTTGGATCGTGGCGATCTTGACGATTTAGGCTTTAAATGCGATGTGCGTGAACTGGTTTTATCCCGCGCCAAACGCGCCCTGCAAATCGGCTGCGACGGCATCGTGTCATCGGGGCTTGAAGTCTCTATGCTGAGAAAGGAACTGGATCATAAGCTGTTAGTCATCACTCCGGGTATCAGACCGGTCGATAACCGCGAAGAAGACGATCAAAAGCGCGTGGTCAGTGTAGAAATGGCTTTCCAGAATGGCGCTGATTATATCGTCGTCGGCAGACCTATTCGCGATGCTGAAAACCGTAAAGCTATGGCTGAAAAAATTCAAGGCCAAATTCTTGCGCAGTTTCAACCGGTTCAATAAAGTCAAATCATGGAATTTGGTCTCGCATTTACCACCTCACATCTGGTCGCCTTTACCATGGGACTGTTCAGCAGCATGCATTGCATTGGCATGTGCGGCTCGATTATCGGAACATTAACCTTAAGCCTTAGCCCCGAAATACGGAACAATAAAAATCGCTTACTTCCCTTTGTGTTTAATTACAACATTGGTCGCATCACCAGTTACACCATAGCCGGGGCATTGGCTGGCGTTATTCAAGCGTTGATCACGATGCCGATGGGAGACATCAGCGGACACCGACTGCTGCAATTGCTGTCCGCTGCCGTCATGACCGGAGCAGGACTCTATATAGCCGGGTGGTTCCCGCGCTTTGCCTATATTGAAAAAATCGGCCTGCGTTTTTGGAAAATGATTGAGCCTTTCGGGCGCAAACTGATCCCGGTAAAAAATTACACTCAGGCTTATCTTTTCGGCATGGTGTGGGGATGGCTGCCATGCGGTTTGGTCTATTCGGCTTTGGCGCTCGCAGCAACTGCAGGCGACATCAGACAAAGCGCGTTGACTATGTTGTTTTTCGGACTGGGCACTTTACCTGCCGTCATGGGAGTCGGTATAATGACCGGCATATTAACGAGGTTGTCCAGAATGCAGCACTTCAAACAGGCTATCGGCCTGTTCATGATTGCACTGGCTTTACTGGCCGCCCTGCCCTGGCTTAACCCCATGGCGATTACATCACATTCGGCATTACATTAAGAGGGTTTTATGGATCATTTTAGCGCGATCATCGGTCAATCTCCTGCAATCGATTCCTTAATTCGTAGTGCCAGAATCGTTGCCGCTACCGACGTTACCGTGTTGCTTAAAGGTGAAACCGGCACCGGCAAGGAAGTGCTTGCCACCGCGATACAACAGGCCAGTACTCGCGCCAATAAAGCCTTTATTAGCTTAAATTGTGCGGCATTACCCGAAAGCCTGATCGAATCTGAATTGTTCGGCCATAAAAAAGGTTCGTTTACCGGGGCCAGCGCCGATAAACAAGGCCTATTTCAGGCAGCCGATGGCGGCACCCTGTTTCTCGATGAAATCAATTCCTTGCCGCTATCGATTCAGGCAAAATTATTACGCTGTCTTGAATCAGGCGAATGTCTTGCCGTTGGTGACATCAAGCCTTATAAAGTCGATGTCCGCGTTATTTCGGCAACCAACACCGACCTCGATAAACAAATTAAAGCCGGTGAGTTTCGATCAGATTTGTTTTTCCGTTTGAATGTTGTGCCTTTAGAGCTGCCACCATTGGCTCAGCGCACTGAAGATATTGAGTCGCTGATCAAACATTTCATGGTCTTATTCGAAGATACTTATACGCTGACGGCACCCAAATTCAGCAAGCCCACTTTAAAAACACTAAAAGCCTACTCATGGCCGGGCAATATCCGTGAATTACGTAATTTATGCGAAAGATTGAGTATTTTATTAGCTGGCAAAGTTATCGAAGTAGAAAATCTACCGCCTGAATTTAACACCAAAATCAGCAGCAATACGCCTATTGCAACCGACTTCACTTTACCTGAAACCGGTTTAAAGCTGGATACCTTAGAAGCTAATTTAATCTATCAAGCGCTGAACCGGACTAAAGGCAATCGCAGCCAGTCCGCAAAACTGCTGGGTATTTCCCGTGATACCCTGCTTTACCGTATGCACAAGCACGACCTTGCCATCTAAAACCGATAGCCTCTAAAAATCTATTTTTGAGGCTATTCTTTCAAAACCAAACACCCTACTGCAACCTTGCATTGCGCATGATCTGCTTCAAATCTTTAACAGTCTGAGCCAATCCTGAAAACACCGCCTGCGCGATAATCGAATGGCCGATATTAAGCTCTGTTATTTGCGGTAGCGCACAAATAGGTTCAACATTATAAAAATTCAAACCATGTCCTGCATTAACTTGCAAGCCGGCACTATGTGCATAAATGGCAGCGTGCCTGATGCGTTCCAGTTCATCCGCTTGCTGTAACGGACTGCGCGCCTCTGCATAACACCCGGTATGCAATTCAATAACCGGAGCGCCTGCTTTTACCGCTGCATCAATCTGCATTTCATCCGGGTCGATAAACAGCGACACTTCAACGCCCGCAGCCGCCAACTTATCACAAGCCCATTGTATGCGCTGCAAATTGCCGACGACATCCAGTCCACCTTCGGTAGTCAATTCTTCCCGTTTTTCCGGCACCAGACAGCAGGCAAATGGCTGTACCTTCACCGCGATACCGACCATCTCGTCGGTCACCGCCATTTCCATATTCAGCCGGGTATGCAGCATGTCTTTTAACAGATAGATGTCTCTGTCCTGAATATGTCGACGGTCTTCACGCAAATGCGCGGTAATGCCGTCAGCACCGGCCTGTTCTGCCATTAATGCAGCTTGAATCGGTTCAGGGTAAAGCGTGCCTCTGGCCTGCCTCAAGGTGGCGACGTGATCGATGTTCACGCCAAGTAGGATTTGTGTATTATTCATTTTAGTGTGTTTATGATTTTATAATGGAATGCTGATGACGCGGATTAAGCAGATTTACACGGATTTTTTAAGAGACATCATTGTATATATTTATCCGCGATTATCAGCCTAATCCGCGTCATCTGCGTTCTATTTTTCCAACCGTTGAGCAATTGCGAAGACTTTATTGATAACGGCCCGGCTTTTAAGTTGCCTGCCCTGCAAATACACATCAATGACCCTTCTCATCAGTATTTTTGCTTCGCTTAACACCTGCGGATCGGTCAATTCTCTGGAACTGAGCGCCTGAAAAGTCCGGCCTGAAAACTGTCCACCCACAACATCAACCGGTCCCTGACCCACATTGAAATCATATTTTTTTAATGCTTCGACGGGATTGTTATGGTCGTCATGGCTCAACTGCAAGCCGTAGCCCGAACACTCAAGCAGTCTAAGCTCAAACAGGCGCAATGCCGCTTCCATACTGGAGCCATCCGCCAGATCCGATAAACATTCATGGTAGTAGTCAAATACTTCAGGGTGAGGGTCGTATTTATGCAGAAAACAAGCAACCAGCTCATTGATATAAAAACCGCAGTACAGTGTCAGTCCTTTTATCTCATTAAACGCATGACTTGTTTCGACATCAGTCAGCGTTTTTAACTCTGCCTTACCAAAAAAAGAAAGGGTTAACGGGATAAAGGGTTGCAGCAACCCTGCTGTTTTGGACTTGGCTTTTCTTACGCCTTTGGCCAGCAGGGAAATACGGCCGAAATCCCGGGTTAACGCATCAATAATCAGACTGGTTTCCCGGTATTTACGAGACTGCAAGATAAACGCAGGCTGTAAATAAACGGCGGATTCAGTCATTAAATCCCAGACTTTGCAAGGCGCGTTCACTATCCGACCAGCCTTTTTTAACTTTAACCCACAGCTGTAAATAAACCTTCTGGCCGAGCAGCTTTTCTATATCCAGCCGTGCATCGGTACCGACTTTTTTCAGCATCTCGCCATCTTTGCCGATGACGATGTTCTTTTGAGTCAAGCGTTCCACCCAGATAATCGCGTATATTTTGGTGATGTTAGGCTTTTCCTCGTAGCGTTCAATCTCCACCGTCAACGCATAAGGCAGCTCATCGCCCAAGCGCCGGGTCAGTTTTTCGCGGACAATTTCGGCGGCTAAAAAGCGTTCGGAGCGGTCGGTGACCTGATCTTCGGGATAGATCAAATCCCGTTCCGGCAACAACGCCATAATCAAGCTTTCCAGCTGCTCAAGATTGGTTCTTTTTAACGCAGAAATAGGCACCAAATGCTTGAACGGAAAACGATGCTGAGCATCATTAAAGAACGTCAAAATAGCTTCTTTGTCAGCTACCTTATCGACCTTATTAACAGCAAGAATAACCGGCAAACCCGCCTGCTCCAGTTTTTTGAAGATGACCTCATCATATTCATGCCAGGACAAACCATCAATCAGCCAGACTATCACATCGACACCCAACAAGGTAGTCTCCGCCGTCCGGTTTAAATAACGGTTCAACGCTCGCTTTTCACTGTTATGCATGCCCGGCGTATCCATATAAATGGCCTGCCCTGCATCAGTGGTGTTAATGCCGAGAATTCGATGCCGAGTTGTTTGCGGCTTGCGCGAGGTAATACTGATCTTCTGCTTCAACAAATGATTCATCAATGTTGATTTGCCAACATTGGGACGCCCAATCAGGGCTACGAAACCGCAATTCATTTACTATCCTTATTTAATAATTCGAGCATAAGCTCGGCCGCCGACTGCTCGGCTTTTTTTCTGGAATTCCCCATACCAACACAAGACCCTGTCGTTAATGGCGTAGTACATTTAACCTTGAAAGTTTGTTCATGTGCAAGTCCGGACATGGTCATCAAGGTATAATCTGGTAGCTCCATTTTTCTGGATTGCATTAACTCCTGCAATTGCGTTTTAGGATCTTTCCGCCAATTATCCAACGATAAATTGTCCAACTTTTCTGCAAATAATTGCAAGATCCATTGCTGACAAATATCCATACCCTGATCATTGTAAAGCGCACCAATAATGGCTTCGACTGCATCGGACAGAATGGAATCACGACGAAAACCGCCGCTTTTTAACTCCCCCGAACCCAGCAATAAATAATCGCCTAACTGATGCTTTCTGGCCAGTTCCGCCAACGACCCTTGATTAACCAAGCTCGCTCTTAACCGACTTAAAACACCTTCACTGGCACTGGGAAACAGTTCATATAATTTTTGAGCAATAACAAAGCCTAAAATCGAATCACCCAAAAATTCCAAGCGTTCGTTATTGTTAGAGCTTGCGCTCCGATGGGTTATAGCCACGGTAAAAAGCTGTGGATCATTAAATACCAGGCCCAGCTTTTTACATAACACTTCGGGCTTTTTTATCACTCTTGGCCAGCCTCGAAAGAATCATGAAACTCGGCTAATAAACTCAGGTTATCGACCAATTTCACGACAGTCTCATACTCGACATCCACTTTCACATAATTGCCCTGTTTGACGACCTTAATATCATCCTTGGTGACATCGTAGACATAATTGATGTTAAAGCGCTTGGTTAAGCTGTCCCTGATTTCAAACTCGCTTTTCGTTTGGATATCAGGCATTGCTTGTAAGGCCGCCAAAGCACTTTTTACCTTGCCGTGATCCAGGTAAATCGGAACCACCTTAAGTGTCAATACGACAAAAAATCCGATGAGTCCCAAAATTAAAACAATCGAAATCAAGGTTAACCCTTGCTGATTTTTAGGTGATGACTTCATTTTTTCTCCAGCTGATTGATTAATCAAATAAGTATAATCCTGTTTATTGCAACATCGTGCCAATACGATCAAACCCCACACCTTTATGTTGCCAATCCCAGCTCATCCAGATAAAAAATGCTTTTCCAACCAGGTTTTCTTCAGGAACTGTGCCCCAGTAACGGCTATCGTTACTGTTATCGCGATTATCGCCCATCACAAAATAACTCCCCTTCGGCACCACATAAACACCTTCGGCTGAAGCGGCACCATTTTTGATCAGAATATTGTGCTCAACACCGGTCAAATCTTCTAATATAAGTTCATGACCGGTCATGTCCTCGCCTTGCCCTACGCCCTGATAACGCCCCAAAGACACTTGGTTGACGGGTTGTTCATTGATATGCAGCTTTTTATCATAATAGGCGACCCGGTCACCCGGCAAGCCAATCACCCGCTTGATATAATCAACAGCCGGATTTTTAGGGTACCGAAAAACGACGATGTCCCCACGCTTGGGTTGATTCATTTCAATGATTTTTGTGTTTAAAACCGGCAAACGTATTCCATAAGTAAACTTATTCACCAGAATAAAATCACCTATCAGTAAAGTCGGCATCATCGATGCTGAAGGTATGCGAAAAGGCTCAGCTATAAATGAGCGTAGCACTAGCACAATCAGCACAACCGGAAAAAAAGAGCGCGCATACTCTACCAGTACGGGTTCATTTTCTTCATCAAAAGTGGCTCCCGTTGATTTGAGCACCAGTAAATACCCGCCCCAAATAACACCAGTCACTAGCGTGGCGACGGCAAGAAAAAAGGAAAAATCGTAGTCCATAATTATATACTTCAGGTGAAAGGTTCGTTCAAGGTTCAAGGTTCAAAGCATAAAAATAGACGCAAAATTTTGTCGATTTTAGCTTTTAACCTTTAACCTGCTCTTATTCTTTATTAAGCTGCAAAACCGCCAGAAATGCCTCTTGAGGAATCTCAATATTGCCGACCTGTTTCATCCGTTTTTTACCGGCTTTTTGTTTTTCCAGCAATTTTTTCTTACGGCTAATATCACCACCGTAACATTTGGCAATCACGTTTTTGCGCATTGCTTTAACGGTGGAGCGGGCGATTACCTTGGAACCAATCGCCGCCTGGATCGCAACCTCATACATTTGCCGAGGAATCAGCTCTTTCATTTTTTCGACCAGATCCCGACCCCGGTTGTTGCTTAAATCGCGATGCACGATGATAGACAAGGCATCGACCTTTTCAGCATTGATCAAGACATCTAACTTGACCAGTTCGGCCGGTTGGAAGCGCAGAAACTCGTAGTCAAACGAGGCAAAGCCGCGACTCACCGATTTTAAACGATCGAAGAAATCCAGCACCACTTCGCTTAGCGGCATTTCATAATGCAACGCTACCTGCCTACCGACGTACTGCATGTCCTTTTGCACGCCACGCTTTTCTATGCACAGCGTAATTACGCCGCCCAGATAAGCCTGAGGAACCAATATATTGGCCCGGATAATAGGCTCCCTGATCTCCTTAATAGTGCCCATATCCGGCAGTTTAGCCGGATTATCGATCATCAGAATCTGATCGTTATGGGTAATGACTTCATAGACAACGGTTGGAGCTGTAGTGATCAGATCGACATCGTATTCCCTTTCCAAGCGCTCCTGCACAATCTCCATATGCAGCATACCGAGAAAACCGCAGCGAAAACCAAAGCCCAAAGCCTGGGAGGTTTCCGGCTCAAAGTGTAAGGAAGCATCATTCAGATTCAACTTATTGAGTGCTTCGCGCAAATCCTCATAATGGTCCGAAGTCACCGGATACAGACCTGCGAAAACGCGCGCCTGAACCTTTTGAAATCCAGTCAGCTGTTCGGCAGCCGGATTATCTGTCCAGGTAATGGTATCGCCGACCGGCGCACCAAAAATATCTTTGATACCGGCCACGACATAACCCACTTCACCGGTATTGAGTATGTCTTTTTCCAGCCGTTTTGGCGTGAAAACGCCGACTTTTTCAGCAATAAAAGACTTGCCGGTGGACATGATGGTGATCTTTTGTTTTCTGCGGATACTGCCATGCATAATTCGGACTAGCGACACTACGCCCAGATAGCTATCAAACCACGAATCGATAATTAAGGCCTGTAACGGGCCGTCTATATTGCCTTGCGGCGGAGGAATCTTCAGTACCAGCTGTTCCAGCACATCCTCAACACCTAAACCGGTTTTAGCGCTGATCATCAGCGCCTCGTCAGCAGAAATACCGATCACTTCTTCGATTTCGGCCTTCACCCGCTCAGGCTCGGCAGAGGGCAAATCGATTTTATTCAGCACCGGCACCACTTCCAAGCCCTGCTCTATGGCCGTATAGCAATTAGCAACGCTTTGCGCTTCAACACCCTGAGCCGCATCGACAACCAACAGCGCACCTTCGCAAGCCGCCAGAGAACGGGAAACTTCATAAGAAAAATCCACATGTCCCGGGGTATCGATGAAATTAAGCTGATAGGTCTCGCCGTCTTTCGCCTTAAAATCGAGGGTGACGCTTTGCGCCTTAATGGTGATGCCCCGCTCTTTTTCAATATCCATGGAATCAAGCACTTGCGCTGACATTTCTCTGTCGCTTAAGCCGCCGCAGATTTGAATAAAACGATCCGCCAGCGTCGATTTACCATGGTCGATATGCGCGATAATGGAAAAATTTCTTATATGTTTTAAATCCACTTAGTTTTCAACTTGTTATGATAGTGTTAATGCGTTGTGCCAACGTCTGCCGTTATCGTATTTGCACGCCTGTTTTAGCCGTATATTGTAACAGATTTAGGCCTGTTAAAATAACCACAAGTCATTGAATTGAGGGTTCGGGAGCAGGAACCTTCAGCGTCACCCCCAGCCAACTGTATATCCGTTTAACCAGCAAGCCTTCATCATGCAGATAAGCGCGGCCTTCATCATTAATCTTAATCTGCCGGTAAGCCGTATTTTCTTTTGCCGCCAAGCGCCGTTCTCTGGCGCTGCCGGTAACGTCCGCCACGTCTAATGCGCCATAAATATCCAGCATCGGAACCTTGATCTTCTTGATAAACTCCAGCGTTTGAGCCGCCTTGTTTTCGGTCTTCGGCACCGGCAAACTAATGGTTACCAGCGCCACAATGCCTACCACCGACTCACTTAGCGCATAAATCCCCATCAGACCGCCCAAACCATAACCGACCACAACAATATTTTCTGCACCGCTGCTCTTCGCATAGCTAATTGCGGCCTGAATCCGCGCCACCGCCTCGGGAAACAACGCATAGTATTCTTCTCTTGCAACGCCAATTTCCCGAAGCGGCATTTGCAGTGACAGCGTTACCCAGTTATGCTCGGGCAAAAAGACTCTCAACCCGTAAATGAGTTGCCGCTGATTGGGGTTTCCATCCATATCATGAAGAATAATAACAACGCCATTGCCGCTAACTTTTTCTATTTCTGTATAAAGACTGAGAAACTTCTTGCCTTCAGCGTCCAGCCAGACCGCCTTACCGATAGCCAGGGTCTTATTAATGCTTTCGGCAAAATCAGCCTCCCGCTTGTCATCGCTAGCCCAGCACACATCGCCCAGAAACCGCGCGATACAAAGCATCCAAATAACGGTTCTAAGCAACATCATTGACGAGCATAAAAATCGCTATCTCGATACAAATCATGCATATGCCGTAATAACACCATACTGATCGACGCGACAGGCAATGCCAGTAAAATACCCAAAAAGCCGAATAATTGACCGCCAGCCAATACCGCAAAAATCACAGCAACTGGATGCAAGCCGATTTTTTCGCCCACCAACATCGGCGTTAACAACATACTTTCCAGCGATTGCCCTATGATAAAAACGATGGCGACCGGCACTAGTTGTATTAACTCATGAAATTGCACCAAAGCCGCAATACCAGCGATAACGATGCCAACTATAGACCCCAGATAAGGCACAAAACTGACCAGACCCGCGAACATGCCTATCAGCAAAGCCAAATCGAGGCCCATCATCCACAGTCCGATACTATAAATACAGCCCAAGGCCAGCATCACATAGAATTGCCCCCGGACAAAAGACGACAATACCGTGTCAACTTCGCCCGCAAGCTTGGTAACGGTGGGTGCTATACGCCGGGGCAATAAATCATGCATTTTGGCAATCAGGCTACCCCAATCGCGCAATAAATAGAAAGTGACCACGGGAATTAGCAGCAGATTCATCGCCCATTCGGCCAGCACCCCACTGGAATGCGAAACAGAGCTCATAAGCGTCGCCGCAATACCGCCCGCATGCTCCCAATTATTTTTAACCAGATTAATAATCTGATTGAGGTTAACCGGCTTGATGCCCAGATGAAATCGCTGCTGCGTCCAGGGAATGACAGTCCCATTCAACCATGAGACATAAGCAGGCAGATTGCTTAAAAAATTCTCGATTTGATATTCCAGAAGGGGAACCAGCAGCAGTAAAACCAGGACAAAAACCAGCGTCATCGCCGAAAAAACGACCAGTACTGCTTTGGTTCTGGATAATCGGTAGGTTTCCAGCTTATCGGTCAGCGGACCACTTAAATAAGCCAACATTGCTGCAAATGCAAACGGCATCAATACCGGGGCCAGCAGGTAAAGCAGCCAGATCAAACCTGAGATAAAAGCGAAAACCAGCCATTTTTGTGAATCAGTCATTACAAATCCTTAGCGCATGTCTCTAAATGAACGAACAACTCTCAATCACCGACGCAGTCAGCGTGCACTGATCGCGGCTATAACCTAAAAAGCCACTCAAATCACCGAAATCCGGTCCCTTTCCGAAGCCCCGAGGAACCAGCGCAATAACGGCCTATGGCATTAATTTTCACCATCTAACCGATGTTTCAATCCACATCCGACCTCATGCTCCTCCCCGTGAACGAGGAGGTTACCAAAAAAGATACCAATTCATGCCATAACGCCATCGACTCAATCGCTGATAAACAAGCCAATGTAGCGTGACACATCGGCTTGTAGAAAAACATCATCCGCTTTTCTTAACTGGCAACAAAGACAACAACTGCGGCAATAACCGCTAAAGCCAGCGCTAACAGCATGATGCCTGTCTTGGTATTAAAAAAGCCGAGGGCTTTTTCCTCCAAAATTTCAACACCGTCAATATAGGCATCAACCGCTTTGAACTTGCCCCGGTTATCTCTTGTAATCTGATAATAAATAACATCGCCGGTCACGGGACGACGGCTCGTACCTTTAAGCGCAGAAATATGGATAAAAACATCTTTTCCGCCATCATCAGGGCTAATGAAGCCAAATCCCCGATCTTCTTTCCATGTCTTTAAAACTCCCTTAATCATTGTTTTTGTCATAAAAATTTCTTTTTGTTGTTTTTAGCCTTATCTACAGGCATGTAGATTAAGGGGCGTTAGCCTTGTAGTATCTATGTTTTACGGCTGCTTTTAGACTGAACAAACAAAACATATTCCAGAGTCACGATAAAAAACACCGTGCAATAAATCTAATGGCATATGCACATCAGCTGATTGGGATCAAGTCATGCCTGTCGTGTGATTTGATCCCAATCCCATGTAACCTAGATTTTTTTCTTGATGATGACCTTATCATCAATAATCAGTTCCGAAATTCCACCCAAAGACGAATGCAAAGTACAGGATGCGTTTTTAAACCCACCCTTTTCAGCATTTTCGCCCACCCATTTTAAAGTGAGATAAGTTTCCTTATCGCTCTCGGTTTCAGACGTAAGGTATACCTGTTCTCCTGTTATCTCTTTAATTTTCTCAGGGCATTTTTCATTTGCCATCATTTGCATGGCAACGACCGCTCTAATCTTTGCCGCGCCTTCCATTTGTTCTATAGTTTGATCCTCTTTACTGGCGCTGACCAAAACAAAACCCATTATAAAAACGGCTGCAACAGCCATGATGATTTTTTGTACTTCAGACATACTTCTTCTCCTCATTTATAACAATCAATTTTTATTTTACAGGTTGCCCAGAGCATTTGCCTTAAAATTCTATATGATGATCTACCTAGCCTCAACCACTTATGTTGTACCGATTCAACGTTTTGCACCCGCTGCACTAGCCAATACGACCGATCAAATAACCCGCACTTTAAAATTCAATGCCCTGTTCGGCTTTAATCCCTTGTTCAAAAGCGTGTTTTATTTTGGTCATCTCGGTTACGGTATCGGCACAACTGATCACTTCGGGAGCGGCATTGCGACCGGTCAAAATCAAATGCGTCCAGGACGGTTTTTGGTCGCGAATAAAATCGGCGATTTCCTCGCCGGAAATCCAATTATAGCCGCAGCAGTAATTGATCTCGTCCAGCAACACCAGATCAAACTCTCCAGACAGAATTTTAGCCTTACTAAACTCCCAAATTTCCCGGCTGGTTTTAATATCCTGCTCAGGATTCTTAGTATCCCAAGTAAAGCCGTCACCCATCGCATGCCATTCAATATTATCAAAACGTTCGGCGGCTTTTTGTTCGCCGGTTTGCCATTGTCCCTTAATATATTGAATCACACAGACCTTCATATCCCAGCCTGCGGCACGAAAAACCATACCCAGAGCACTGGAAGATTTCCCTTTGCCGGCGCCAGTGTTGACTAAAACCAACCCCCGTCTTCTATCTCTCGATTTCATAACGCTTATTCCGTCATTTGAGCGCACATAAAAGCACGCATGTCATAGTGTGCCCGCATTATCACCTGAATCGACTTCAAAACAAACGACAAGCCTTATTAAATACACCTCGCAACACCTATTTTTGACAACAATAAAAATTGGACAGCCCTATTAATCATACGCATTACCACCTAAGTAATGTTGGTTAAACCATTCGCGTCGTCTCAGTAAAACCTACGAACGACTGATGCGCACCGACGAAGCTTGGATTTACATCGCCATGACTCGCATCATGGTTAATCGTTTGGCCTGAAGCGATAATTTCCAAACAGCTTCTTAGGTATTGGCACGACTAACGATGCACAAGACGTTTCACTGAATTTCAGAGTGCCCATGACTTTCAATTTTTTATAGCCCGACAAATCCGCTAAGAAATGAAAATCAAATAACTCAACCCTTTGCGCAAAGGGCGACCAACCGGTCGCCCCTAGGATTTATCGCGTGTTCACATTATGTAGATTTTATTCCTCAGCCGGAATAGTCATCACCCCTTCCGCCACCATCACCGCCGCGCCCCCGACCCGAATGGTCAGCGTGTATTCGCCTTTATGATCCATTTCCAGGTTCAGCACACTGCGGCGGCTGTTTTGATCGCCGCGATCTACAGCAAAGGTGTACGTGCCTTTTTTCATGAAATCAAATGAACACAGATACGAGGCAAAGGCGGGCATCGCATTGCCGACCGGCGGATCTTCGTGCATGCCGATACGGGGACCGAGCAAGCGGGCATTGAAATCCGAATCCGCAAACGGCGTTTTCGGGGAAAACAGCAGGATTTCCTGGGCGGCGGTTTGCGGGGCGCTAGACTGACTCCAGGCCGCGTAATTAAATTTTGCGGCTCTGACGCTTTCATATTGCCAAACGGGAACGACCAGATACGGAACACCGCAAGACACCAGGCGAGTCGAATATTTTTTATGGTCGAGTTCCGACGGTTGTATCGACAGAAAACTTGCCAACTCGTCATCGCTGGGGGTGAATCGGTCAATGATAGACGTCACTTTACGGGTAAACTGCACAAAGCTGGGTTGACCGTTTTCAGCGGAAATATTGACCTTGACCGGGCCGGTATTTTGCTCAAACATCATCGGCGTAATCGCAGCGGTCAATTGAATATCGCCGCAACTTGCCAACACGAAGGCGGCGGCGATAATAGGGTGTCCGGCAAAATCGATTTCGGCCTGCGGCGAGAAAATACGCATCACGCGCGCGGTTATTGGTTTATCGGAAGGAAATACAAATACCGTTTCCGACAGATTTAACTCCCTGGCCACCCGTTGCATTTGCTGTTGGCTTAAACCATCAGCATTAGGAAAAACAGCGATTTGCGCGCCGTTGAAAATCTGCTGGGTAAAAACATCGGCGATGTAATAATTGTATTTCATAACGCGGCTCCGCCATGCTGTGATGATGAAAGATTGACTTGAACGCTGCCGTTTTCAATGCGTATCGGATAAACAGGTATTTTCACGGTTTCATCTTCCAGGCAAACGCCGGTTTGCAGGTTAAAATGTTGTTTGTATAGGGGCGATGCGACCACCGGCTGGCCGTTAATGTCACCGATTAAACCGCGCGATAACACATTGGCCTTACCGAACGGGTCGTAATTGCCGACAGCGTACACTTTTGCAGCTAGCGGTGGGCGCGAATTCATTCGCGTTGCGCGAATGAATTCGCGCCCACCGTCCTGTTCCTGAACGTAAAAAATCGCCACCTGCTCGCCATCAAGCAACGCGCAAACGCCGGAATCTGGCTGTAAGTCATCAATACTGCAAACCTCTATCCACTTAGTCATTTACGCCATCTCCACCAGTTTGAAATGTTTCCGTTCCTCGTCGTCCGCAGGGCGAATTTGACCGCGTTCTTCGACAAACACCACATGATCATCGGGCCGGTCGCTGTTAACAAAATGCCTAAAGCGCTTGAGTTTAGCCTCATCTTCAATCGTGGTTTTCCATTCGCATTGATAAGTGTCGATCACATACTGCATTTGCTGTTCCAGCTGATCGCACAAGCCCAGCTTGTCTTCAAGCACCACCGATTTTAAGTAATCCAGCCCGCCTTCCATGTTTTCCATCCATACCGAGGTGCGTTGCAGGCGGCCTGCAGTACGCACATAAAAACTCAAGAAACGGTCGATATACTTAATCAGCGTTTCCTTATCCAAACCGGTGGCGAATAAATCGGCATGACGCGGTTTCATGCCGCCGTTGCCGCAGACATACAAATTCCAGCCGTTTTCGGTGGCGATAATGCCGACATCCTTACCCTGCGCTTCGGCGCATTCCCGGGTGCAACCGGACACCGCAAATTTAATTTTATGCGGTGAACGCAAACCCTTGTAGCGGTTTTCCAATTCTATCGCCAGTCCCACGCTGTCATCGACGCCGTAACGACACCAGGTGCTGCCGACACAGGATTTAACCGTACGTAGCGATTTGCCGTAAGCATGACCCGATTCGAAACCGGCATCGATCAATTCTTTCCAGATATGCGGCAGTTGATCGACCCGCGCGCCAAACATATCCACGCGCTGGCCGCCGGTAATCTTGGTATAGAGCTTGTATTTTTTACCGACCTGGCCCAAGGCGATCAGCATGTCCGGGCTGATTTCGCCACCGGTGATGCGCGGCACCACCGAATAAGTGCCGTCTTTTTGCATATTGGCTAAAAAGGTGTCGTTGGTGTCCTGCAATCCTAAGTGATCTTTTTCCAGCACATGCTCATTCCATTGCGACGCCAGGATATTAGCGATGGTCGGTTTGCAAATTTCACAACCCAAGCCCTTGCCGTGTTTATGCAGCAATTCGGAAAAAGTTTTGATTTCATTAATCCGAATCAGGTTATGAAGATCCTGCCGGGTATAGGCAAAGTGCTCACAAAGATCGGTATTCACTGCAAAACCCTGTTTCGACAGTTCCGAATCCATGACCGATTTCAGCAACGCCGCACAGCCGCCGCAACCGGTTGCGGCTTTGGTTTCGGCTTTTAAAGCGCCCATCGTCATACAGCCGCCTTCTATCGCCGAACAAATCGCGCCCTTGGTCACATCGTAACAGGAACAGATTTGCGCCGAAGCGGGCAAGGCATCAGGCCCCAAGCCGACCGACTCATCGGAGCGGTGCGGTAAAATCAGCGCATCGGGGTTCTCCGGCAGTTCGATACCGTTCAGGCAATACTGCAATAAGGTGCTGTAACCCGACGCATCGCCGACCAATACTGCGCCCAGCAATTGTTTTTTATCCTGACTAACCACCAGGCGTTTATAGACTTCGCTATCGCCATTTTGGTAGGTATAAACCATCGCGCCCTGGGTTTTGGCATGAGCGTCGCCGATACTGGCGACATCAACGCCCATCAGCTTGAGCTTGGTGCTCATGTCCGCGCCGGTAAAACTGGCGACATCGCCTGCCAAATCAGCCACCACGGTGCGCGCCATCGCATAGCCCGGTGCGACCAGCCCGTAAATCATGCCATTCCACAACGCACACTCACCAATCGCATAAATACTATCATCAGAGGTGCGACATTGGTTATCGATGACGATGCCGCCGCGCTGACCGACTTCCAACCCGCAAGCCCTGGCAAGATCATCACGCGGACGAATACCTGCCGAAAACAGCACGATGTCGGTTTCCAGTTCTTCGCCATCGGCAAAACACATCTTGTTGATGCAGTGTTCGCCATCGGTAATGACGCTGGTATTTTTGCCGGTATGCACAGTCACGCCCAAATCCTCAATCTTGCGCCGCAGCATCGCACCGCCTGCGTCATCAAGCTGCACCGCCATCAAGCGCGGCGCAAATTCGACCACATGGGTTTCTAAACCTAAATCCATTAACGCCTTGGCCGCTTCAAGACCCAACAAACCGCCGCCGACCACGGTGCCGATCTTGCCGGTTTTGGCAGCGGCAGCCATGGCCTCAAGATCCTCAATGGTGCGATAAACCAGACATTGAGGCCGATCATGTCCGGGAACGGGCGGTACGAACGGATAAGAACCGGTCGCCAGTACCAGCTTGTCGTAAGCAATGCTTACACCTTTTGCCGAGGTGACGGTTTTAGCAGTCCGGTCGATGCTTGCGGCCTTGTCGCCCAAATGAAGGGTAATGCCATGTTGTTCAAAAAAACCGTCTTCGACTAAAGACAATTCCTGCGCGGTGGTGCCGGTGAAAAAAGACGACAAATGCACCCGGTCATAGGCCGCTCTGGGTTCTTCGCAAAAAGTGATGATTTCGTACTGTTCTTTGATGGGGCTTTCGGCCAGACTGGCCAGAAAATGCTGCCCAACCATGCCGTTGCCAATGACGACCAATGTTTGTTTTACGCTCATACTACAACTCCGATAACAATGTTTGCTGTTTAGGGGTTATAGAGCAATGGCTATGCCAAAATGAACAAGCTATTGATTTTAAAGTAGCGGTAACTTGTTAAGATGAAAACCAAGCTTGTTGATGAACTAGATTGGTGCACAGAGAAAATTAATGCGAGGTAACGGTGCACTCCCATTAAGTGAAGCCGGAAATAGTTAAGCTTGAATATTGTGGGCGCGAATTTATTCGCGCTTTTTAATATCTATCGCGCGAATAAATTCGCGCCCACGATAGATTACGAAACGGGACGCTGGAGCGTCCCGAACTGCATTCCCACACCGGAGCATGGGAACGATAATTGCCGTAGTGCGATAGCCTTATTTGCGATATTTTTCCAACCAGCTTTTCACCACCGGCAAGCCGCGTGTTAGCCACTGTTCGGTGACAAAAGCCGCTGCCGGTTTAATCTGCTTTGCCAGCAGCTTAAGATAAAACCATGTCCGATCCACAAATGATGCCTCAGAACTATCGCGCCGTTGTAAATAACGCGCACCCAAGCCATTAATAAATACCGGCTTAAACAGCCACATTTCCAGAATAGACGTGACCCACATAAACATGAATGAAACGCCCATGCCCATACCGGCAAAAATAACCAACCAGGCAAACATCGGATTAATCTTGGTCAACCACCACGATAATATATCGGCCACCAGAAAAGCATAGGGCATGCCGATAGCAATACATTTATATTGAGTAGTCGTGGTCTCCGAAAAACTAAAAATCAGTCCCACAAACATAAAAATAAAACTGATACCGAACATATGCACATGGGAAACACGGGTTAGCGAGGCGAAGGTAGCGCCGGTATCCTGTTCGGATAAGGCTTTTAACGCGGCAAAGTCGGTAAAATCCGGTATCCCTGAAGCTTCCTTGTTATGGCACATCACACAACGGTTCTCAATGATTTTATCGACACCTTCGTCTTCATAGGCATCAATATCCGCGCCATCCCTAACCCATTCCATGATTTTAAAACGCTCCAGTTCCGGCGCTTTATCTTTCATCGAACCATTCAGTTTCTGCTCCAAAACCGTGCCGGAACGGTTGCCGTAATAACTGTAAACGATATCGTCAACAGACAAACCAAATTTGCCGTCCGCCATCCCATGGGTAAACAAAATCTGGATTAGGGCGAAAAAATAACCCAGGGCCACTGTACACAAATAACCGGTAAATAATACCTTGATAGGGGTATCGTGATCTTTTAGGGGAGTATATTTTGTTGTCATAATATCGATTAATAATTTAGTGTATTGCAGGTTCAATCATGAACCCGTGATGTTGATGCCTGATGCATCGCAGTACGAATCAATGCTAAAACTACGAATGAGACAATATTATAACTGATATTGAACAGGCGATTATTACCGTTCCGTCAATGCGTTGTATCCGCAGCGTGACGCCCTCTTGCTTCATCGACCTCGCGACTGAAAAACAGCGCAGCAGCAAATAAGACAAGACAAAACAAGATAGCACTTTTTAGGCCAACCAAAATCTGCAGCAGGCCGATAGCCAGAAGCCCGGCCATACCGGCCAATTTCATCGACAAACCCCAAAAGCCAAAATACTCGGCTGAACGCGATAACGGCGTAAATAAGCCTACCAGAGTCCGGGTAGACGACTGACAGGAGCCCAGGCTTAACCCTGCCACGCAGCCGACCAGCAAAAACACATATTGCGCCTGCCAATCGACTCCAAAATGCGTCCGCATGATGTCAGTAAACACCGGCGTCAGATAAATCAACGCTATCGCAAGTATCCACAAAAGCAATGTCAACCGGTAAGTAAACAATGCGCCGAACCGATCCTGAACAAAGCCGAAAGCGATAGCGCCTAGTGCTGCGGTGATCTGCACGATAATAAACATCCACGTCCGCACCTGTTCGTCCCAGCCGATAACCTGAGCGCCGTAGATAAAGGCATAAGTGATGATGATATAAATCCCGCTCATCGCAAAGAACATGGACACCAGTAGCGCCGCCAGATCACGATGCTCCTTGATGTGGCCAAGCGTCGTTTTCACTCGGCCGAAACCTAAGTTGAAATAAGAAATTCCGGCCGGTACCGGCCGGGCAACACCACGCTCTCTGACCCATAAAAACGTGGGTATAGCCGCAACCAGAAAGAAAAAAGCCGCCCACGGACCGACCCAGCGAATGCTCTCAAAGTTTTCCGCGCTCACCTCGCCTAACACCAGCAGCACAAAAACCGCAGAAACCATGCCGCCGATATAACCCAGCGCCCAGCCAAAACCGGAAATCTTGCCGAGATCTTCGGGTGGGCCAAGATCAGGCAAAAAAGAAGCGATAAAGGCTTCGCCAATCGAATAACCGAAATTGGAAACGATCAACAGCAACACTCCGAGCCAGGCGTAACCCGGCGCGACAAAATAAAGCGCGCCGGTGCTGATAACCGTCAACAGATAGCTGACGAACAAAAAGCGCTTCTTGCTCGCGGTGTAGTCCATGACGGCACCGGCAATCGGCGATAAAATCACCACGCCTAAATAACCGGTCGCCAGCGACAAACTCCACAGTAGATTACCCAGCCGGTAATCGGGCGCATCACCGACGATAATCCGGGTAAATAAATCGCCGAATACCACCGTAACAATCAGCAAGGTATAGGCCTGATTGGCAAAATCAAACATCGCCCAACCGACTATTTCTTTATTCGACGCTCTCGGTCGCTGACGCATAAACAGCTCCTTATCGATTGATAAAAATTTATTTTTGTACCAGATTATATTCACTTAGCACATCCGGCTTCTTAAGCCGGGACAGCCATTTAAAAGTCGATAGTCGCATATCCCTTACCCTCATGCAAAACAACCAAATTGGTGCAGCACCTTTAAGATTTGCACCAATTTAAAGCGCCCACATTACTGACTTGTCATTTCAACTAGGCGCGCAAGCACCCAAATCAGACGGATTAAAATGACTCCCTGTGCTCGTCAACTTTGGCACATCGCTTGCTTTAGGCGTATCAAGGACGCCAATGCCGCCCTCTTCAAACAAATCCTATTGACATGAACCCAGAAAAACAACTGTTCCCTTATTTTCAGCCCATTGTCGGCGCCGCCAGTGGCACGATTATCGGCTATGAGGCCTTAGCTCGGCAACACGATACCGAAGGCAGGGTTATTTCCGCAGGCGAATTGTTTTCTTCTCCAGATATTGCGCCCGATCAACTGATAGCCTGGGACCGCATGGTTCGTCGGCAAGCGCTGGAGCAATTCAGCCAAACAAATTTCAACGGTTATTTAACCCTCAACATCTCGGCCGCCTGGATCGACCGAATCACCGACCTGAATGCATTACCGACCCTGCTGATGCTGGACGAGTTTACTATTGACAGAAGCCGCATCATTATTGAAATAACCGAATCGAAAGGCGATCTGGACAATCTCGTTGAAATTGCCGCCATATATCGCAGGCATGGCTTGAAAATAGCGATTGATGATTTCGGTGCCGGCTTTTCTCAGCTGGAAAGAGTCATGGCCATTCAACCCGACATCATCAAATTGGATATGCAGTTATTCCAAAATGCGGCCAAAGGCGGCATTGCCAGGGATATCGTGCATTTGATATCCCGTCTGGCGAAACGCACCGGTTGTCGTATCGTTTGCGAAGGCGTGGAAACCGATGAAGACTTCTATTTCGGTTTGAGCTGCGGCGCCCAATATATGCAAGGTTACCTGTTTTCGCCCGCCACCGCCCAATTCAAACAACCGCTGCATTATCAACAACAAATCAGCTCACTCAGAAAGACCTTCCTGAAAAGAACCTTAGTCAAAGAAGAACGCAAGATACAGTTTATCTCCCACATTAAGGACTTGGTCGAAGTCCTGAGAAAAGCGCTGGAAACCGATTTCAACCTTAATCAATTAGCGGCGCAGCCCTTCGAAAAAAGCGGCGTGCTACGGTTCTATTTATGCAATAACCAAGGCGACCAAATCTCATCCAATTTTAATTTTGCCGATGGCAAGTGGTTCGATGACGCCACACAACTGGGTTTTAACTGGGCATGGCGACCTTATTTTTACCAATTGCTCGCATTGGAGTCAGAAAATGACTGCTACCGCATTGTAACCTCGGAACGTTATCGGGATTTTAATACCGATATACTGTGTAAAACCCTGTCACTCAGATTGGACGACCAGCGTATTTTATTAATGGATATTGCTGCCGAATGGCTATGATTTCAACTAGCCATCAACGTTGGGTAATAAAAAACAGGTATGTATCATGTTAAATAACATAAAGAATTTTGGCCGGTTAACCATCAAAATGCGTTTTACGCTCATCGTAGGCACCTTGGTTATCGGTTTTTCGCTGTTCGGTTTCGCAACATTCAAGGCCATGAATACACTGAATGTTAATGGCCCGATTTATCAGCGTATTGTCCAAGGCAAAGATATTATTGCCGATGTGCTGCCGCCGCCTGAATATATCATCGAATCCTATCTGGTGGCGCTGCAACTGACCCAGGCTAACGACCCTGTCGAAATCAGTGCCTTGATGTTGCATTTTCAAACGCTAAAAACAGAATACCAGTCGCGTCATCGCTATTGGTTAGGCCAGTCTTTGGAACAGGAGCTTCATACGCCTTTACTTGAAAACTCTTATCGGGCGGCGCAAAGCTTTTATGATGAAGCCGAGCACCATTTCCTGCCAGCCATTCAGTCCGCAGAACGCAACGGATTAATGCTTAGCCTCCAGAAAATGCGTCTCGCTTACGAGCAGCATCGCACTGCTGTTGACGAAGTCGTGCGGCTTACAACGGCCCGTAATGCAGGAGATGAGGCGCAAGCACTGAGCACCATACACGGATACAAAATCGTCTTGGCTGGCATTTTTGCATTCAGCATTGCCATAGCCGTTGTATTGACTATCCTGATCAGTCGCGGCATTTTACGCTCGCTTAAAACCGTCCAACAGGTGGCCGGAGCCATTGCGGTTGGTGATCTGAACTCCAACATCGATATTGATCAAAGCGATGAGATCGGAGATGTATTAAGCTCCATGAAAACCATGCAGAATTCTATTAACGCTTTCGTTACCGATTTAGATACTATGGCGCAAAAGCACGCAGAAGGCATGGTCAAAGAGCAGCTGAATGTTGCAAAATTCTCCGGCACCTATGCCAAAATGGCGCATGAAGTTAATGAATTAATCCAATCGCGTATCGCGATTAATAGAAAGCTGCTCGGTATCGTCACTCAGTATGCCCAAGGCGACTTTTCTATTGATATGGATATTCTTCCAGGTGAAACAATCGTCATTACCGAGACCATGAACAGCGCAAAAAAGACCTTCCTTGCCATTAACAACGAAATCAAAATGCTCGCAGAAGCAGGCGCCAAAGGCGATTTCTCCCTGCGTAGTGATACGGATAGATTTGAATTCATGTTCAAAGGGATTTTGACTAATTTCAATAACCTGATGGAAACCTGCGATATCGGCTTCAACGACGTATTGCGGGTCGCCAATGCACTATCTCAAGGCGACCTGACTCAAACCATCGACAAAGACTATCCCGGCACTTTTGGCGAGGTGATTGTCGGCATCAATAATATTGTAGAAAATATCAAAGGCTTGGTAGGAGACATCAAGAACTCCACTAACAGCATTAACACCGCCGCTAAAGAAATTGCCGCCGGCAACAATGATCTCTCGCATCGCACTGAGGAGCAAGCGGCCAGCCTGGAACAAACCGCCGCCAGCATGGAACAACTGACATCCACCGTCCAGCATAATGCCGCCAACGCCAAGCACGCCAACCGACTTGCTGTTGACGCCTCCAGCATAGCCAGTAAAGGCGTCGAAGTGGTCGAGCAAGTCGTTATGACCATGGGTGATATTAATGAATCTTCGCGTAAAATCGGAGACATTATTTCGGTAATCGACGACATCGCTTTCCAGACCAACATACTTGCCCTCAATGCTGCGGTAGAAGCGGCTCGTGCCGGAGAACAAGGCAGGGGCTTTGCCGTGGTGGCGGTTGAAGTGCGCAATCTTGCGCAACGTGCCGCGATGGCTGCTGGAGAAATTAAAAGCCTGATTAATGATTCAGTAGACAAAGTCTCAGGAGGTAGCAAACTGGTTGCCCAGGCAGGACTCACCATGGAAGAAATCGTCAACTCCATCGGTGGCGTTACCAAGATGATGGCCGAAATCACTGCGGCTACAATTGAGCAAACCTCCGGCATCGAACAAGTCAATCAAGCCATCACTCAAATGGACGACGTAACCCAACAGAATGCAGCACTGGTAGAACAGGCAGCCGCTTCAGCAGAATCGCTGGAAGACCAGGCGCAACACCTGGTAACCACAGTCGATGGATTTAAACTGAATAATAATGCCGTTTATAAAACACCCGTTCAAAAAGAACCGGCATCCGTTAGAAAAAACCCAAAGGCAATAAGTCATAAAACGCCGGAGCTGGCTGTTGTTAATGGCGACTGGGAAGAATTCTAATGTTGTGGGCGCAAATTTATTCGCGTAACAGGATTAAAAAAGCGCGAATAAATTCGCGCCCACGATATAAACTTAATGACATACCGCACTTACAGTAACCCTTATTTAAAAAGCCATGGACATTACCATCACTACCCCTGCCCTGTTATTTCCGGCCATTTCAGTTTTGTTTTTGGCCTATTCCAACCGTTTCCTGGCCATTGCCAACCGGATCAGGGAACAACATAACCTGTTTAACAAAACCCAAAGCCCGATTGCCAAAAAACAGATCGACAGCCTGAGGCAGCGCATCCGCTTTATTGTGGCGATGCAGTTGCTGGCGGTCATCGGCATTATCTGCTGCATAATCGCCATGGGACTGATCTTTTACGGACTGCAATATGACGGCAACCTGGCTTTTGGCTTCAGCATGGTTTTTATCGTGTTGTCGTTATTAGCATCCATAAGCGAGCTGTTGCTGTCAACCAAAGCGCTCAATATTGAACTGGAAGATATGGAAGCGCATTAATTATCGATGTGTCATCAATGGTGCAAATGGGCAAAGGAATGCACAAAATTGATGCGCTACCGCCATAAACCTAAACCGCATTGCCTCCCGTAATACCAGCCTTAACCCCCCTATATTCATTCGTTTTATTCTACAAAAAACGCATTTTCAGATTTGGCACAGCGATTGCTCTAATCAATACAGAAACTCCTGCGACGGCGAATGCAGAGTATTTTTACTGATTTTTTTTCAAACCTGCTGAGGTCAAGATGACACAAACCGGACGATTTACCCTCAAAAAACTAATCACCGCACTGGTTGCAATAACTGCGGTATCAACTTTTTCAAGCGGTGCCTACGCCACTGAAAAACTGGAAAAAGACAGCCTCAAACTCGGCTTCATCAAACTGACCGATATGGCGCCTTTAGCGGTTGCCTTGGAAAAAGGCTATTTCGATGATGAAGGTCTTTCCGTGCAAGTGGAAGCGCAAGCCAACTGGAAAGTGTTGCTGGATCGGGTGATAGGCGGCGAACTGGATGGGGCGCATATGCTGGCAACCCTGCCCTTTGGCACCGCCATCGGTTATGGCACCAAAGCCGATATTGTCAGCGCCTTCACCATGACCTTAAACGGCGATGCGATTACCGTATCCAACGAGGTCTGGAAGCAGATGAAGCCTCAGATTCCGCTCAAAGACGGCAAACCGGTACATCCGATCAAAGCAGATACCTTAAAACCGGTGTTGGAAAAATACAAAAGTGCGGGTAAGCCTTTCAACATGGCGATGACGTTCCCGGTCGGCACGCACAATATGAAATTGCGTTACTGGCTGGCGGCCGGAGGTATTAAGCCCGGTTTTTACGCACCGCCTGAAGATACGTCCGGTCAAATTGGTGCCGAAGCCATGCTGTCGGTCACGCCGCCACCGCAAATGCCAGCCACCATGGATTCAGGCACGATTGTCGGCTACTGCGTCGGCGAACCGTGGAATCAGCAAGCGGTATTCAAAGGCATCGGCGTGCCGGTCATCAGCGATTATGAACTGATGAAAAACAGCGCTGAAAAAATCTTTGGCGTGACTAAAGAATGGGCCGATAAAAACCCCAATACCCACAAAGCGGTGATCAAAGCCTTGATTCGCGCCTCGATGTGGCTGGATGCGGAAAACAACAAAAATCGTAATGAAAGCGTGGAAATGTTGTCGCAAAAACACTATGTCGGTGCCGATTACGAAGTACTGGCCAACAGTATGAATGGTACCTTCGAGTATGAAAAAGGCGATAAACGCGACTTACCCGATTTCAACGTGTTCTTCCGCCATAACGGTTCTTATCCTTATTACAGTGATGCAGTCTGGAGCCTGACCCAAATGCGCCGCTGGGGACAAATCAACGAATACAAATCTGATGCCTGGTTTATGGAAACCGCTAAGAAAGTGTATCGCCCTGATATATACATGGCTGCGGCAAAGACTTTAGTTGCCGAAGGCAAGGCCAAAGCCAGTGATTTTCCTGCCGACAACGAAACCGGCTTTAAAGCGCCTAGCGGTGATTTTATTGATGGCGTGGTCTTTGATGGCACTAAGCCTAACGATTATCTGACCCAGTTTTCTATCGGTCTTAAAGGCAAACAAAAAGTGGTCGGCGGCAAGGTAGTTGAGTAGTTGATATTTTCAGTACTCCCACGCGCTGCATCACTGCCATTGAGTTAAGGATTGGGTCTATTGTGGGCGCGAATTTATTCGCGCGGTAGGTTAAAAGCGCGAATAAATTCGCGCCCACAAAGATATATTCAGACGTAACTTAATGTCAGCAACGCATGGGAACGATGCTAAATTAACTTAGCGTAAGGACACACCTTTTTTACCTTTAACCTTTTTTTACCCCCCTGCTTTTAGAGGTACCGACCATGCATAACCGACTGATCAAATTTTTAAACATAACCGGACTCACCTGGTTTGTGCCGCTGGCAAAAATAGCGGCCGGAGACAATCCCTCGCTGCAAATCCGCCAACTGTGGCTGATCATGGGCGTGCCGATACTCGCTTTTATGATTTTCCTGGGACTGTGGAGCTTTTCCGCCTCCAAGGTCAACACCAGTCTGGGCACTATTCCCGGACCGGTCGCGGTGTGGCACGAAGCAGGCGGATTGCTTAACGATCATTACGCCGAACGCGCTAAAGAAACCGAGTATTACCAGCGCCAGCAAAGCCGCAATGAGCAAAAACGTGCCGAAGATCCAAATGCCCAAATCAAAGTCCGCCCCTATAACGGCCAAGCCACTTATCTGGACAAGATTTTCACCAGTCTATACACAGTGTTTGCAGGCTTTGTCATTGCCACGCTGATCGCCGTGCCGCTCGGTCTGTTCTGCGGCATGAATCCAGTGTTTAACACCGCGATCAATCCACTGGTGCAGATTTTTAAGCCGGTATCGCCGTTGGCCTGGCTGCCGATTGTCACGCTGGTCGTCAGCGCTGTGTATGTGACCGGCGATGACTCCTGGTTTGAAAAATCGTTTCTGACTTCTGCCGTTACCGTCACGCTGTGTTCGCTGTGGCCGACGCTGATCAATACCGCCATCGGCGTGTCATCGATAGACAAAGATCTGATCAATGTCGGCAAAGTGTTGCGCCTTGGCTGGAGCACCCAAATCAGGAAGATCATTTTGCCGTCCGCGTTGCCTTACATTTTCACCGGCATGCGTTTGTCCTTAGGCGTGGGCTGGATGGTGCTAATCGCTGCGGAAATGCTGGCGCAAAATCCGGGGCTGGGTAAATTCGTCTGGGATGAATTCCAGAACGGCAGCTCCAATTCGTTGGGCCGGATCATGGTCGCGGTGTTTACCATCGGACTGATCGGCTTTGCGCTGGACCGCATCATGCAGTCCTTACAAAACCTATTCTCTTTCGGTAGAGCGCTTTAACCAGGAGCCGCAGATGTCCGTCGTAAACCTAAACATTGTGAATAAACACAGGCAAAATAACCCGCTTGCGCCATCGAATGATGCCCATCAGCCTTTACTTGAATTAAAGGCGGTGTGCAAAAGCTATGGCGCGGCATCAATCCTCAGCAACATTAACCTGAGCATTAAAGCAGGCGAATTCGTTGCCATTGTCGGTTTTTCCGGCAGCGGCAAAACCACGCTGATTTCAACGATTGCCGGGTTGATTCAGCCCGATAGCGGCGAGGTGCTAAAACAAGGATCACCGATTACCGCACCGGGTCCAGATCGCGGCGTCGTATTCCAAAACTACTCGCTGATGCCGTGGCTGACGGTGTTTGAAAACGTGGCACTGGCGGTCGATCAGATATTCCAACACTGGCCTGCCGAACAACGCCGTGCGCATACCGAAAAGTACGTCAGGATGGTTAATCTCGGCGCGGCGATGGCTAAAAAACCCGCCGAATTGTCAGGCGGCATGCGCCAACGGGTCAATGTTGCCCGAGCCTTGGCGGCCAGTCCCGATATTTTGTTGCTAGACGAACCGCTCAGCGCACTGGATGCATTGACGCGCGGCAACTTGCAGGATGAGATTTTGCAAATCTGGGAACAGGAAAAGAAAACCGTTATCCTGATTACCAACGATGTCGATGAGGCCATCTACATGGCGGATCGGGTTATTCCGCTGAATCCCGGCCCCGATGCGACCTTCGGCCCGGATTTTCCGGTCAATATCGAGCGTCCCAGAGACCGCACCGCGTTAAACCATAACCCCGAGTTTAAACGCTTACGCGCCGAAATAACCCGTTATTTAATGGACATCGGCACCGCAAAAAACCAGGCTTTAGGCGCTAATAAAATCGTCCTGCCCAAAATAAAACCTAACACCGACAGCGACTGGAATCGTGTCTATTCAATCATAACATCGGCCTCGGCTGAGGTAGCTCGCCCGCGTTATTTGGAGTTTTCACAGCTGTCCAAAATCTACCCAACCCCCGACGGCAACAGTTCGGTTAAGGTCGTAGACGGTTTCGACCTGAAAATGAAAAAAGGCGAATTCATCTCGATCATCGGCCATTCCGGCTGCGGTAAATCCACGGTGCTGTCGATGACCGCCGGTTTAAACAGTATCTCCGAAGGCGTTATTATCCTGGACAACAAGGAAGTTGACAGCGCAGGTCCCGATCGCGGCGTGGTGTTTCAGGCGCCCAGCCTGTTTCCCTGGCTGACCGCGTTTGAAAACGTGATGTTGGGCGTCGATAAGGTCTATCCCCATGCGACCAAAGCGGAACGCAATGACATCGTCGGCTATTACCTGAGCCGCGTCGGTTTGGGCGACTCGCTGTACAAAAAAGCCGCCGACCTGTCCAACGGCATGCGCCAACGGGTCGGCATTGCCCGCGCCTTTGCCTTATCGCCCAAGCTGCTGTTGCTGGACGAGCCGTTCGGCATGCTGGATTCGTTGACCCGCTGGGAATTGCAGGAAGTGTTGATGGAAGTCTGGGACAGAACCCAGGTCACCGCCATTGTGGTTACCCATGATGTCGATGAGGCCATCCTGCTCGCCGACCGGGTGGTGATGATGACCAACGGCCCGCATGCCAAAATCGGTAAAATCGAAAACATTGACTTGCCCAGACCGCGCAGCCGTAAAGCGTTGCTGGAACATCCCGATTATTACAAATACCGGGAGAGCATCTTGAGCTTTCTGACCGAGTGCGACCATACGCATTAGGGTCTACAAAAAACATAAAAAAGTTCAATGCGTAGGATGCGCTGAGGTACGAAGCGCATCCTACGCATTGCATAACATCAAACACAAAAGGAGGCTTTATGCCGCTGAAAAAAACAAAACTTCCCGTATCGTTGCTGGCGCTAGTCGTAAGCGGCTCAGCCTTAGCCAGTGTTACCCAGGATGTTGAAGACGCGCTCAATTTTTATCATTACGGTAAAAACGGCGCGGTCAAGATTGACTTAAATTACCGTTACGAAAATGTGGATCAAGACCGAGGCCCGCAAAAAACCGCCAATGCCAACACCGCACGCCTGCGAGCAGGTTTGCTGTCGCCGACCTTTCACGGTCTGCAAGGCTATGCCGAATACGAAGGCAATCTGGCCATGCAGGAAGATTTTAACAGTACGCGCAACGGCAATACCGGCTACTCAACGGTGGCCGATCCTGAAAAAAGCGAACTCAACCAACTATGGCTCAGCTATGCCGGTATCCCCGATACGGTAATTAAAGGCGGACGACAACGCATCAAGCTCGACGACGACCGCTTTATCGGCAACGTCGGCTGGCGGCAGATGGAAACCACCTTCGACTCGGTGCTGATCACCCACAACAATCAACAGCTATTCGGCCTGAGCGTTAACGCAGGCTATATCGGCAACGTCAATACATTTACCTCCACCACCGAAAACATCGAAGCTCCGATTCTGAACATCAGTTATAAAGTCGGCGATTACGGCAATCTAGTCGGTTACGGCTACTGGCTCGATTATACCGAACGCGAAAATTATGAAAAATCCAGCCAAACCTACGGCTTGCGCATGAGCAATTTTAAAAAACCGGGGGATTCGCTGAAGCTCAGTGATAACTACGGCGTGGTCTATACCGCCGAATGGGCGCATCAGGCAGATTACGGACACGGCATAACCGACTACGATACCGACCGCATCAACCTGATGGGCGGCGTTACCGCTTATAATTTCACCTTCCAAGGGGCCGTTGAACAGCTTGACGGCAAAGGGCTCAATAAAACCTTTGATACACCGTTAGGCACCAACCATGCGTTCCAGGGCTGGGCGGACTTATTCCTGGTTACGCCGAGAGACGGCATTCGTGATGTATCCGGCGCAGTGCATAGCGTACTGGATCGGGGCGATGTCGTATTAACCGGGGTCTACCATGATTTTACCGATGACACTGGCAGTCTTCATTACGGCAAGGAATGGGATTTTCAGGCCACTAAAAAATTCGGCAAGCATTATTCGCTGTTGGCCAAATACGCTTATTACGATGCCGACCAATTTGGCACCGATACCCAAAAAATCTGGTTGCAAGGAAATATCAGTTTTTAAGCCCTTGCACCGCACCATAATGATGCAGTAAGCATTATTATGGTGCTTCTTAGTCACTCAGCATTAGCCGCTTCTTTTCGTTCTATACCGCTACGTGGCCTAAATAACACGGTCTTTGCCGGAGTGGCATGCAACCTGCATTTCCCCGAGTAAATCTTTACTAACGGGGAATCAATCATGCCATCTCAACGCCTTAACCTCTTGTCCTTCTCGGGGAAAACCAAAATTCTCCATATGAGCTGGATGGCTTTTTTTATCAGCTTTGTGGTGTGGTTTAACCACGCGCCGTTAATGATGGTGATCGCTAAAACGCTGGGCATGAGCAGCTCGGAAATAAAAACCATCCTGATTTTAAATGTCGCCCTGACCATTCCGGCGCGGATTGTGATCGGCATTCTGGTTGATAAATTCGGCCCCAAACGGACTTATTCAACGCTGCTGGCCGTCGGCAGTATTCCCTGTTTTATGTTCGCTTTTGCCACCAGTTTTGAGCAGCTGGCTCTGGCCCGCTTCTTATTAGGCTTTATCGGTGCCGGTTTTGTGATCGGCATCCGCATGGTCGGCGAATGGTTTCCGGCCAAGCAAGTGGGCATTGCCGAAGGCATTTACGGCGGCTGGGGAAACTTTGGCTCAGCGGCGGCAGCCATGGCTTTACCCACGCTTGCTTTGATTTATGGCGGCCCTGAAGGCTGGCGCTATGCGATTGCATCCACTGGGGTTATCGCCCTGATTTATTCGGTCATCTATTTTTTCAGTGTCTCCGACACGCCTAAAGGCTCGACTTACTTTAAACCGAAAAAAGCCGGGGCTATGGAAGTCACCAGTATCTGGGATTTGTTTTTCTATATCGTGATGAACATTCCCTTATATGCCACATTGAGCTTATTAACCTGGAAATTATCGCCTGAAGGCGTTAGCTTATTATCCCATTTTGCCGCTATTTGCTGTTATATCGGTATCTGGACCTTGTTTTTCTATAACGTCTACAAAATCGTTCATGTCAATGAGGAGCACCTGCAACACCCGATAGATCCAATCCATCAATACAAATTCAAGCAGGTTGCCATTCTGGATCTGGCCTATTTAATTACCTTTGGCTCGGAACTCGCCGTGGTTTCAATGTTGCCGATGTTTTTCTTTGAAACCTTCCATGAATCTAAAGGCATCTCGATGGTTGAAGCCGGTTTATTGGCCTCCGGTTTTGCTTTTATGAATCTGATTGCCCGTCCCGGAGGCGGCTGGATCAGCGATAAATTTGGTCGTAAACTATCATTAACTATCTTCATCTTAGGTCTGTCCTCCGGTTACTTTTTAATGGCACAAATTAACCCAGAATGGTCGGTGACGCTGGCCGTCATGCTTACCATGTGTTGTTCTTTCTTTGTGCAAGCGGGCGAAGGCGCCGTCTTTGCGATGGTGCCCTTGATTAAAAGACGGATGACCGGTCAAATTGCCGGTATGGTCGGTGCCTACGGTAATGTAGGTGGCGTATTATTTCTGACCGTATTATCGTTCGTATCGCCCTCAGCTTTCTTCATGGTGATTGCCGGTGCCGCTTTGTTGGCCCTCATTGCCGTACAGTTTATCGATGAACCCAAAGGCCACATGGCCGAAGTTCAGGAAGATGGTACCGTGGAAATGATTGAGTTGAGTTAATCAATCGGGTGAAAGGCGAAAAGGTGGGCGCGAATTCATTCGCGCTTGCTATTATCAGTTTATTCGGCGCGAATAAATTCGCGCCCACCCTATAGCAACCTCACTTAGAGCCACACTATGCCGGATAGTCAATTGCGTATAGGTCGTCATTCTGAACCGCACCGTGCTTATTTTGTGACAACTACGCTTAATGAGCGAAAACAACATTATTTTGCTGATTTTCACTGCGCAAGGTTGGTAGTCAAAGAAATGCGTGTTTTACATGAAGCAAACGATGTGAATTCAATGGCATGGGTGGTTATGCCGGATCATATTCATTGGTTATTCCAATTGACCGAAAATAAAAGCCTTTCTGAAGTGATGGAATATTTTAAAGCCCGTTCGGCTCAACAGGTAAACGCTTATCTAAAGCAGCGAGGCAGGATTTGGCAAAATGCATTTTATGACCACGCTATACGCAAAGATGAAGATATGAAAGCCATTGCTCGCTATATCGTAGCCAACCCATTGCGAGCCGGTTTGGTTGACCATATCGGCGATTACTCATTATGGGATGCTATTTGGCTGTAAACAGCCGCCATATGCTTATGTGGGCGCGAATTCATTCGCGCATCCGGCACAGTCAATCCGTATTCAGCGCGAATGAATTCGCGCCCACCTTTTATGACCACGCTATACGCAAAGATGAAGATATGAAAGCCATTGCAAGCCGGTTTGGAATACTATCGGGCTGTAAACAGCCGCCATGTACTTATATGTGGGCGCGAATTCATTCGCGCATCCAGCACAGTCAATCCGTATTCAGCGCGAATGAATTCGCGCCCACCTTTTATGACCACGCTATACGCAAAGATGAAGATATGAAAGCCATTGCAAGCCGGTTTGGAATGCTATCGGGCTGTAAGCAGCCGCCATGTACTTATATGTGGGCGCGAATTCATTCGCGCATCCAGCACAGTCAATCCGTATTCAGCACGAATGAATTCGCGCCCACCTTTTATGACCACGCTATACGCAAAGATGAAGATATGAAAGCCATTGCAAGCCGGTTTGGAATGCTATCGGGCTGTAAACAGCCGCCATGTACTTATAT
>JAURYJ010000053.1 GCA_030653985.1 Methylobacter sp.
CGGATGCAGGAGGTAGAGCAACGCAGGGAGCAGTTGCCGACGACTGCACGGATGCAGGAGGTAGAGCAACGCAGGGAGCAGTTGCCGACGACTGCACGGATGCAGGAGGTAGAGCAACGCAGGGAGCAGTTGCCGAGAGCAATGCCTGGAGCGATTGCCGAGTGGTTGTTTTTAACCGGCTACGGCAATGTGCCTGATTCTGTCAGGGCACTACGTCTGGGCGCTTATGATTTCCTGGAAAAGCCTTGCGATCTGGATCGCCTTGATCTGATCGTCGCCAGTGCTGCCCGTAGTGCGTCCATCCAACGAAGAGTTGTCGATCAAACCAAGCAAGGGCACCGGCGTTACTCACCGGATGCTTACGTCGGCCACAGTCAACAGGCGCAGGGCATACGACAGCTATTGGCCAAGCTGACGCAAGTGCCGTTCAGCGCCCTGATTATCGGCGGAGAGAGCGGCACCGGAAAAGGTTTGGCCGCACGCATTTTGCATTATGGCAGTTTGCGCGCCCAACAGCCGATGATTGAAGTGAACTGCGCGGCTCTGCCACGGGAATTGCTGGAATCGGAATTATTTGGTCATGAACCCGGTGCATTTACCGGCGCCGCAGGGCGGCATCGCGGCTTGCTCGAACAGGCCGATGGCGGCACCCTGTTCATGGACGAAATCGGCGAAATGCCGCTGGATTTGCAGGCCAAACTGCTCAAGGTCATTGAAGATCACAAAGTCCGGCGCTTAGGTGGGGAAAAAGAAATTCAGGTTGATGTACAGATTGTTGCGGCGAGTAATCGTGATCTGGAAAAAATGTCCTGGGACGGCGGTTTTCGCGCCGATTTATATCATCGTTTAAGTGTGTTCAAACTGATCTTGCCGCCGTTACGCGAAGCGGTGGAAGATCTGGATGAGCTGGTGCCGTTATTTGTTGCCGAATACAACGCTAAAGCCGGACGGCAGGTTAAAGACATCCCCGATGCCGTGTGGGACAAGCTAAAAGCGCATTACTGGCCGGGTAATGTCAGGGAGTTACGTAACGTCATTGAGCGTTGCGTATTATTTGCCGAGGGCTCGACCTTTCCCGGACAATGGCTGCAATTGCCTGGACAACTTTCTCCAGAGGCAGCGCAAACCGAGCAAGGCATTTGGTTACCCTTAGATGGCAGCATGGCGCTGGATGATATGGATTGCTTTATTATCAAGACCGCTCTGGAGCGAGCGGATAACAATCTGACTGCCGCAGCCAGAGACCTTGGAGCTACCCGGGAAACACTACGCTATCGGGTACGGAAATATCATTTGAAAATTGCTGATTGATGTTGATGCGAAAAAAATGAATTTCTTGGCTCAGTTGAACACATAGAGTAAAAATGAATGTCCACCGATGCGTTAGGTTTTAGGTGTTCAAATTAACCAGAATAAGCAACACGGATGTATTCAAGCGAAGCCAGAACGCACCCAAGCATCCCTTCGCCGTTCGTATCTACGATAGGCTCGTTCTGCTAATGTAAACCGTTTATCCATGTCATTGCTTAGAAAGTCGGCGGTGTACTGTTTGAGTTTTAAGATTTTTAAATACAAAATCCAAGCATCACCTGTTAGTTGCCTCAGCATTATTCACCTCATATATATGACTTTTATCTAAAGGCTAACATTAACGCATATACATGACGGTATTATGACATCGCCTAAGTAATCAAGGCAATTGCGCTTAAATACGGTGATAGGCTCAGTTTTTTAACCGCTACTATGATGTTTTTTCATTGCCTTGTTCTGCTGCTTTGCGATACCAATAAGCGGCTTTGGTCTGGTCCTGGGGTACACCTTGACCAGATTGGTATTTAATGGCGCAACTGTATTGCGCATTCGAATTGCCTTGCTCTGCTGCTTTGAGATACCAAGAGAGCGCTTGGGTATAATTCTGGGTGACGCATTGACCCAAGTCGTACATAACGCCTAATTTGAACTGAGCTTTTGCATCGCCTTGTTCTGCCAAGTATTGATAAAGCGGCAAAGCCTCTGCATATCGGCCTTGGTCATGCAAATCATGTGCACGTTGAAATATATCTTTTGCGCTATTCGTGCTTGATGGGGGAGGCTGAGTGTATTCCTGTTGTGTATTTTGTTTTTGACCATGCTGATGTTCAGGCGCTGTGCCGGTGTCGCCGAACTGTGACTTTTCACTCCGTTGCTTGGCTTTAGCTTCTTGTTCTCGAATCCAGGTGTTATGTAATGCGCGCTTAGCCGGATCTATTAATACGACATAGGAAGCATTGACAAGCTTCATGACTCTTTCGGCTTCTTCATTGTTACCCTGGAATTTATCGGGGTGAAAAGTTTGACAGAGGGCTTTATAGGCCGCTCTGATGACACTGGCAGGGGCGTCTTTTGTAACTTTTAGGTTATCGTAATGGGTTCGAGTCTTAGCCATAAAACGTAATATTTTTCTGTAAGTGAAAGTCGTTAGGATTATAACCGTTTTCTGTTGTCGCATTAACCGCAAAAAATGCATGCTTCCGATATACGAATATCACAGCAGCAAGTTTTGTTAATAACGGATTAAGCCTCACCGTAGAATTTTGTTGTTTTAAATTACGGCTGTCCGCATACGAAACAAGGTCATTAAAACGGGCAAAGAAGCCGCTGGAAATCTGAAAGCAAAAGGGGGGGCGCAGTTCAGGTAACCCGCATCAATCACCATCGAGTAAATTACCTAAACCACCCAGAATTGAACCTTCGCCTTGATGCTTGCCACCGCCTTGTGGCGCAGCTGCAAGCATTCTTCCCGCCAAACGTGAGAACGGCAGACTTTGCAACCAAACGGTACCTGGGCCGGTTAATCGGGCAAAAAATAAGCCCTCGCCGCCAAATAACATAGTTTTAATGCCACCTGCCTGTTGAATGTCAAAATCGACGCTACCGGTCATCGCTGCCAAACATCCCGTATCGACATGCAGCGTTTCACCGACGGCAAGTTCTATTTTTTGCAGACAGCCGCCGGCATGAACAAATACCCAGCCATCGCCTTCCAGTTTTTGCATGATATAACCTTCACCGCCAAACAGGCCGGTTAAAATACGGCGTTGGAAGTGAATTCCAATCTGCACGCCTTTGGCGGCTGCCAAAAAACTGTCTTTTTGACAAATCAGTTTCCGGTCGTAGTCTTTCAAATTTAACGCCAGAATGGTTCCCGGAAAAGGTGCGGCGAACGCCACTTTACCTTTGCGTTGAGCGCTTTGCGTAAATACGGTAATAAACAGGCTTTCGTTAGTCAGCAGGCGCTTACCGGCTCCCAGCAATAATCCCATAATACCGGTTTGATGAGCCGCTGAGCCGTCACCGAAAACAGTTTCCATTTTCACCTCCGCGCTTTTGTACATCATCGCCCCCGCTTCTGCGACTGCGCTTTCTTGTGGATCGAGTTCGATTTCCACAAACTGCATTTCATGACCGTAGATTTTATAATCGATACCCGCAGTGACCGCTTGTTGACCAAAGCCACTGGAAGACTGGGCATCGATAACGGAGGCTTGCATAATAACCGGATTAACCGACTGAGCGGCGTCGGGCAATACGGTTGGTTTGGGTGACATCATATAAGCGGGTGGGGGTGGAAAAGGCGTGACACCATCTTTCTTCATCGGCCTGATTTCAGTCGCCTCATAAATGGGAATCCAGTCAGGAAAATGCTGGCACCAACAATAAGCGCCCTGGTGTTCGCGGGCAAAAGTTTTTGCATAGTCGAGCGTATAGGGGCCGCTGGTTGTATTTTCAAAAGAAAAAAACCACTCGTTCATAGTGTTAACCTTGATCATTAGGGGATGTAGAAATAGTCTGTGCAGTATAAACCACTCTGATTTTTGATATGGCTGATCATAGGACCGTTGCTGATTTTTTGGTGACCGACAGCAACAATGAAAGTTACCGATTACGGTCTTTTCCTGATCAAAGCCGCCAAATAAATCTTCTCGGGTTTTACCCTTTTAATGGATGGGCAATAATAGCCAAGCTCAACTGCATTTTTTAGGTAAAATTGACTTTATTTATCATTTTATTCTAAAAAAACCGTGGCAACTTTATTTCCCATTCCTGAAAATCATCCACAACGCTTTGTACTTCACAACGAGGTCCATGCCCGGGCACCGTTTAATCTCAATTTGCCGGTTAGAGCCAGTCATCTTGCACTATTGCTGTCTAATGACGAAAAAATGCAAGAACGCAAGCATTTGATAACGCTTTGTGAACGATTTGGCGTGGCCCCGCCGGAAAAAGAAGTCGATCATTTTAGCGCCACCTTTAATTCCTTTCAAATACGCTGGGAACAACACGGGGAGTTCAGTACTTACAGCTTTTATGTGCATGATTCGCCTGAAGATCCTTTTGCGGATGTTGCCCTAAAAAAAGTTCCGGTAGATTGGATGTCGCAATTAACCGGGCAAGTCATTGTTGCCGCTCATGCAACCATAGTCTCCGCTGCGGATATTCATTATGATGAAAATACGGATTTAGCGTCTCTCTCGACTTACTTTGCAGACAATCCGGTCATCGGTTCTAAAGTCACCGGCGGTGCGGCCTCGGTATTTACCGATTTCCGCATTCATGTTGATGGTTTTAGCCGTTTTTTGATTATTAACAACGACTTAAGGGCGGAGCAGGCAGGGCGTTTATTGCAACGGCTATTTGAAATTGAAGTGTATCGGGTTATGGCGTTGCTGGCTTTTCCGATTGCACGCAAATTGTATCCGGCCTTAAAAAAGTCCGATCGGCAACTGTATACCATCACCAACTCAATGACGCTGCCTGACAATAATGATGGCGAGTTACTGGATGAGTTAACCACACTGGCCGCTGAAGTTGAAAATTACATCTCCAGCAATCACTTTCGCTTTGCGGCCGCCAGCGCCTATTATCAACTGGTGGAGCAACGGGTAAACGATTTGCGCGAAGTCCGGATTCAAGGCATTCAGACCTTGGGTGAATTTATCAAACGGCGACTGGAACCGGCGATTAATACCTGCGAATCCATTTCTCACCGCTTTACCCTGCTTTCCGAACGCGTCAGTAACGCCAGTCAATTACTGCGTACCCGTGTCGACATTATTATTGAGAAACAAAATCAGGGTTTGCTCACATCCATGGCCTTACGGGCAAAAATGCAACTGCGGATGCAACAAATGGTTGAAAGCATCTCGATGGTCGCTATTACTTATTATGCCGCCAGTCTTATCGGTAAATTAGCTGAAATGCTGCATATCATGGGCTGGAAGGTCAATCCGGACGTCATTGAAGGCATTTCTATTCCGTTTATTTTGATTATTATCGCTATCAGTAGTAAACGCATTCATAAAATTATTGCCAATACCACCGAATAACGAGATCGGACAATGGCGGTATTGTTGATGAAAAATGCAGGCGAATCGGGGATTTCTGTCGATTTTTCCTGTGTTTTATGGACAGATGTTTACGCCCCGCTAATCTCATCTTGTAACGCTTTCAGTATGCCCTTATTGAGTAAATAATTTGGTTTGCTTAACGGATTAAACTGGCTCAAACTGTCTTTTTGATGACATTAAAATTGAAGAATTCCGCTAGGTGTGGGAGGGAAGCGACTATGAAACAGATCAACGAGGCAGGTTTGGTTATTGTCCTGATAGGAGCAATGACCAGCAACTCCGTATGGGCGAGAGGAGGGCATGGCGGCGGTCACTATGGTGGAAGGCATTATGGTGGTGGCTGGCGATATGGCGGCTACTATAGCGGCATCGGTTTGGGATTGGGCCTAGGTTATGGCTTAGGCTATTATGGTAGGACTTACCCTTTCCCCTATTATGGTAGATCGTACTATTCCCCTTATTATGATTATCCTCCCGCCGTGATCGCCGTACCAGTAACACCGCCGGTTTACATCCAGCAAGCTCCACCTGTTACTCAGCAATACGCACCCGGTTACTGGTATTACTGCAATAACCCCGAAGGTTATTACCCTTATATCCAGCAATGTCCAGGCGGGTGGCTACAAGTTGCACCGACCCCCGCTGCACCTCGCTAAGGAGTACGAATATGTCGCGTTTTACCCTAATGCTTTCGAGCACCGTTATACTCGCAGTATCCGGTTGTGTCAGCTTACCCAGTGGTCCCAGCGTCATGGTGCTGCCCGGTACCGGTCTTTCTTTTGATCAGTTTCGTCATGACGATGCTATCTGTCAGCAATACGCTTCGTTCCAAGTCGGCGGCACTACAGCGAATCAAGCGGCAGTGAATAGCGGCGTCACTAGCGCCGCAGTCGGCACAGCACTTGGTGCGGCAGTCGGCGCAGCCATCGGGGGCGGACGCGGTGCCGCCATCGGAGCCGGTAGCGGTTTGGTCGGCGGCAGTCTGGTTGGCACCGGCGCTGCCAGCAGCTCCATGTACGGGGTGCAACAGCATTACGATATAGCTTATATTCAGTGCATGTATGCCAAAGGCCACCAGGTCCCCGTGTCGGGACAGTTCTCTGGCGCAATATCTCAGCCGCAAGTTGTGCCGCCAGCCTCGTATATTCAGCCTTCTCCTGAGTCGACACCGCCCACGTATATTCCACCGCCACCGCCCGGTCCGCCACCGGCTCCACCACAATAACAGCACGACGAACAACGCTTACCCGCCCCCCAGATTCACTAAAAATATTATCCCCTTGGGGCATAGGTATCTACACAGGGTGCTGATTTTTAATAATGTTATAAAGTAATATTGTACTTTTCAAAGAGAGCAAGGAAATCCAATAGCTGAAATTATAGCGCGTAATGATAACGAATTGACGATCCAGGTAATCATTAAACTGACCGGCAGTTTAATGGAGATGGAAAACACTATATTAGATAGTTGTAACGACATTGGCTGCTTGGCAACAACAGAAGCTTTACAAAAATTTGATACGGATGGAAGCCGCATAAAATGGGGTGATGTTAAAATGACGGCTCGAAACAGGGACAACAAAACCTATCAAACCCCTTATGGCAGCGTGCAGTTAGAGAGATACGTTTATCAAAGTTCAAAAGGTGGCCGTATTTATTGTCCTCTGGAACACAATGCGCGCATTATCCAGGGTGCAACGCCAAAATTCGCGCAACAAATATCGCATAAATATTCCAATATGAATGCACCGGCGGTATGCCGAGATTTAGAGGGCAATCATCATCGAAAAATAGCGCACTCCTATTTGCAGGATGTGAGCGATTGGGTAGGTGGTATTGCACAAGCAAAAGAAGAGCTTTGGGAATATGTTATTCCGCCCTTGAATGAAGCGATAACGGCTGCAGTTGTTAGCCTCGATGGTGCGTATGTATTGATGCGTGACGATGGTTACCGAGAAGCGATGGTCGGTAATATTTCACTTTACGATGTAACAGGCAAACGCCAGCATACTGTTTATATCGGTGAAGCGCCAGAGTACGGCAAAGGCAATTTTTTTCAGCGCTTGGAAAAAGAAATTGCTACGGTTAAAAAACACTATCCTGATGCTCTCTATTTAGGCATTGCAGATGGTGCAAAAAATAATTGGTCGTTTTTAGAGCAACATACCAGTCGCCAATTACTGGATTTTTTTCACGTCACTGAGTATTTGGTAAACGTCTCTTACGCCGCCTACCCAGGAAAAACGGATAAACCTAAACGTACCCTTTGGCTGGATGAGCGTTGTAAACAACTCAAACATGAAGCAGGTGCCGTTGAATCACTCATTAGCGAAATGGAGAAATTGGCTCAAAAAAACAGCCTGACAAAAACTGTCAAAGAGAATTTACAGGCAGCGCTAACCTACTTTAAGAATCATCGTCAGATGATGGCTTACGCCGAGCATATAGAAAATAACTTACCCATTGGCTCAGGCGTCACCGAAGCCGCTTGCAAAACACTGGTGAAACAACGGCTTTGTGGTTCGGGAATGCGCTGGAAAGACAAAGGCGCCAAAGTGATATTATCTTTACGCGCATTGGTACAGACCCAAGGAAGGTGGCAGCAGTTTTGGGATAAGATTGATCAATGCCTTTAGGTCGGGGAGGATGTCAACTAAGCCGAGCTATGTGCAAGCGAATGCCTGTCGTATCGTTTGTGTTGACCGGGTGTAGCCAACAATCTTCATTCCCCAGTTGCAATAGTACGAAACTGTCGATAAAGTTCAGCTGACTATTTTGATCTGATTCCATAAACCCACCAGGAGGTATGCACATGAAAATCCATTTTTATGCTCTGGGCTTGTTAGCCGCATTGTTTTGTCTGCCAGTATCAGCGGCCGACTTTGACCGGTCGGCAGTGCAGCAGCTGTTAGCCAAGGCGGATCGGAACCACCCAGCACAGCTACGTCGAAAAGATCTTACCGGACTGGATTTGTCCGACTTGGATTTCAGGAATGCCGACTTGTGGGGGTCGGATTTACGTAACGCCAATTTAAGCAACAGCGATTTGTCCGGTCTTAATCTGGATTTGACGGTGATGTCCAAAATCAATCTTTCCGGCGCTAACCTGTCCAATACCAGCATTTTTGGCGTACATATGGGCGGCGCTAATTTGAGCAAGGCCAATCTGACCGGCAGCCGGTTTATTACCAATCTGGATCGCTCCAACCTTAGTCATGCCAATCTTTCCCATGCCGATTGGGGCGTCGATATGAAGAATCAGCCGATGGGTTTAATGCGGGTCAGCTTGAATAATGTGAATTTATCGGGCGCCAATCTGGCCGATGCCAACTTTAATCGGGCGTTGATGCGCCATGCCAATCTTTCCGGCAGCGTGCTGAAAAATGCGGTGTTATTTGGCGTTGATCTGTCCGGGGCCGATTTGACTGATGCCGATTTATCGGGAGCGGATTTGTCCGAAAGCAAATTGGAGGATGCCGATTTTACCGGCGCTAACCTGGCAGGCACCCGGTTTGGTGTCGTGAATAATAAAGCCGTTTTGAAGCGCTTAAATGCGGCCAAAAATCTTGATGCGGCGATTTTTGATTGATGACGCGCATTGGCTTACTCAAGCCTAAACCGCCGCCATTTTTTCATGTTGTGCCTGCAATAACTGAGTAAAATCTGCCGCCGGTACCGGCTTGCTGGTGAAATAACCCTGATAGGCATCGCAACCTTTGTTCCGCAAAAAGTCTAACTGTTCCTGGGTTTCTACGCCTTCCGCAAGGACTTTAAAGCCCAGAATATGCCCCATCGCAATAATGGTGGCGGTGATTTCCATGTCATCTTGAAGATGCGGAATATCGTCGATAAAGCTTTTGTCGATTTTCAGCACGTCGACCGGGAAGCGTTTCAGGTAAGCCAGCGACGAATAACCGGTGCCGAAGTCGTCAATGGCAAGACGAATGCCCTGAGCACGCAGGTTATTGAGCACTTCCACCACTTTATCCTGATTTTCCATTAATCCGCTTTCGGTCATTTCCAATTCCAATTGTCCGGCCGGAAAACCGGTTTCGGCCAGTACTTCGGCAACCAGCGCGTTAATATCGCAACGGCGAAACTGTTGCGGCGATACGTTGACCGCCAGGGTTAGCGGCAAAAAGCCATCGGCCAGCCAACGCTGGCCTTGTCGACAAGTTTCGCGCAGCACCCATTCGCCAATGGCGATAATCAGGCCGGTTTCTTCGGCAATAGGGATAAAGTGAATCGGCGCAATCAGCCCTTCGGTTGGGCATTGCCAGCGTATCAGCGCTTCGGCGCCGATAATCCGGTTGCTGGCAATATCTATCTGCGGTTGATAAAAAACGCGCAGTTCCTGCTGTTCAATAGCGTGGCGCAGGCGGTCTTCGAGATCGATACGCTTACGGACTGCGGTGGTCAGTTCCTCGGAAAAATAGGCATAGCAGCCGCGTCCGGCCTGTTTGGCTTCATACATGGCGGTATCGGCCTGTTCCATCAGCAGTTCCGCGCTATCGGCATGTTGCGGATACAGGCTGATGCCGATGCTGGCGCCGATCTGTACATCCCGGCCCGGTTCATGGTCGGCTTCATCGCTGCGGAGTAATTGAAACGGTCTGCTTAAATCGGCGACTATTTCTTCTGCTACCCGTGCGGCATCTTCGGAGTGCGCAATATCTTCCAGCAGCACGATAAATTCATCGCCGCCCAAACGCGCCACCGTATCCGCCTCGCGCAACCGGGACTGGATACGCCCCGCGACCTGTTGCAGCAGTTCATCCCCGGCGGTATGCCCCAATTTGTCATTAACAGATTTAAAATGATCCAAATCAAGCATCAGCAACGCCATTTGCTTACCGCTGCGCCGTTCCCTGTTTATGCCATGCTTTAGGCGTTGCAGCAGCAAACGCCGGTTTGGCAGTTGTGTTAACGGGTCCAGAGATGCCAGTTGATTGAGTTCGTCTTGCAGTCTGGCGCTGACCAGGGTAACTAAAATAAGCAGCTGGATGGTGCTGAGCATAAACAACAGGATGAAAAATAATTTATCCGGTTGATTTTGTCCCAGCAGATAACTGTCTGTAGAGACGGGTACCATCATCAGGGTGGTTATGCGGATAAAATGAATGACTATCTCGGTGCCAACGAAGCCGATGAACAGATTGGTTTCCATGATCAGGGCAAAGCTGCGCTGCAGGTAAACGTCGCGAATTATGAACAAGCTTATCAGTATGGGAAACACCGACATGATTATCTGTCGCGCCGGTATGGATGGCCAGACGGTCATGAATAAGCTGAGCAACACGGTACCCGGCAGCACAAACAGGGCAAACATCGACCAGCGCCAGCGAAGCCCGAAAAAGCGGCGGATGCCTGTCCAAAGAAAAACACTGCCGGTTAGAATCAGGGAGTTTGCGACGACAATGGAGAGAATGTCAGGAATAACGTCACGTAGACCAAGCCCCAGAAACCCGCTAAAAAACATCAGGCAGGCGGCAAGCCAATGATGCGGCCCGTCAAGATTGGGGTGCCGACGCGCCGTTATCGCAAAAGCAATGGCAAAAACCATATAGACGATAAGAAGATTGATCAGTGAGGTGAATATATCGAATTTCATCGGACAAGATTATTTTTTAATAGACCTGATTATCAGGCTTCACAAGATAAGTTGAACACGGTGCAACATATCCTGTCGGCTAAAAACCGGTACGTAAGCCCACATACACCGCCGCGCCAGTAAAGCTAAAGTCGCGAAGCTCGATTGTGCGTTCATCGGTGAGGTTTTCGCCGCGTAAATATACCTCCGTTTTTGGCGTTAGCCGGTAGTTTAACAGGGCATTGATACGCGGTGCGGTCTGGGCTCTGAATCTGTTGGCCACATCAAACCAGTAACCGCTATGGACCGTAAACTCCAGCCGCAAGGTTAAAGCTTGCAGCAATTGAACTTCATTCCAGAATACGCTTTGATGCTCGGGTCGAGCCGGTATGCGCAACTGCGTCAGCGGATTTTCGGCATGCATATAGCTGTAATTCAGACCGCTTTGCCAAATGCCCGACCAGCGATGTTGCGACTGCATTTCTGCGCCCAAAACATCGGCTTCCTGTACATTGCCCGCTCTGGAGATACCGGTTTTTGAATCCAGTTGCAGGGTAATCATTTGCCGATAGTGTTGATAATAGCCGCTGATCTTGACTTCGCTTTCAGCTAATGGCTGCCAGCGCCAGCCGAGTTCGCCACCGGCACTGTGTTCTCCGTTCAACGTCTGATTGCCGAATATGGGATGCGTTAATTCACTGACGCCGGGTTGACGATAACCGGTGCCGCCGTTAGCCCATACGCTCATATTTTGCGGTAATGATCGGTTCACGCCCAGCGTAAACACCTGATGGTTGCCATAGGTGTCGCCCTGATCAAAACGGGTATCGGCGCTCCATTGCCAGGCACCCAGGATTAATTCTCCGCGTATATTCGGGCTGATCACGGTTTGTCTGGCCGGTAAATTCAGACCCTGCTGGTGCTGGGTATTGACGCCCCACACCAGCAGCGCCTGATTTTGATTATCCGCGCTCAGCGGCAAGCGATGGGTGTTTTTCCAGTCCAGCATCAATAACTGGCTGGTCAGCGAAAACGGTCTGATCGCGGTGGATTGCATCTGTTGCCGGTCTTGGGTAAAGCCGAATTGCAGTGAGCTGTTCCAATACGCCGCCAGATCGTACTGGCCGCGCAACTGCGCCACCCAGGTCTCATCGGAAAACCGGCCGCGTTTGTCGTCCACCCAGCCTATCGTACGTCTGGGCAACTTCAAACCGGGGCCGTCGATGTCTTCGTTAGTGCGCACAAAATACAACGACGCATCCAGGCCGCCCCGATTGAATTCTTTAAACCAGTTGGCCGATGCATGGGTCATGCCGAAGTTATCGCGTTCAGCGCCGCCTTGCGCCTGGCTGATGCCGCTAAAAATATCGCTACGCCCGACCACGGCAGAAAAATCCCCGGCACCGGTAGACAAGCCGCCACCGGCAGTGCTGCGTACCGTGTCATAGCTGCCGCCTTCAACATGAAAAAAACGTTCTTTGTCTGCAATATGCCGGGTTTGTAAATGAATAGCGCCGCCGAGCGACCGACTGCCGTGGCGTTCGCCGCCCGGGCCTCGGGTCACCGTTACCCGGTCTAAAGCATCCAGCGTGTAGTGGCTCAAGGAATAAAATCCGGCGAAATTGGCAAACAAGGGGACGCCATCCAAGGTTAATAAGCCCTGGCCGCCGCCGCCAGCACCGCGCAAGCTGATGCCGGTCATCATCTGGCCGCTGCCCTGGTTGAGCATTAAGCCGCCTTGACTTTTTAAGATGCCATTAACATCGGTCATGCCGTTGGCCTGTAACGCATCCCGGTCTATCCGGTTGCGCATACGCGGCGGTTTAATTAATTCAGGGTAAGTCAGGTCATCGTAGATCGTCACCGGCGTTAGCGAAATCTTATCGTCAGCAGCGATGGCACCGGCCGACAGACACAATAAAACCGCCGCAGAGAGTGGATATTTTTTGTCGTAGAATTGGCTTTGCCGAGATCGGGCAGGGATAGTTGTCGAGATCATCGCTTACCGCAGTTGTTGCTCTTGTTTGCCCGCTATCAGAATTCGTCCCAGCCTACGTAGTCCATCAGATGAAATGTCCAGACCGAACGGTGCGCCCAGTTTTTCAAGTTCGTAAATGACATCGGTTGCCGCGATAAAGGTTAGATAGCGCAAACCCTGTATACCGGGCAATTCTTTGGCGATGGTTTTTAATGCCGGCGCCAGACGCTCCCAGGTATCGGCAAAAAATACCCGAACCGGATCGGCGCTATCGGCATCATGATTTTGTAAGCCTGCCTGAAAGGCCGTACGGGAATCCATCAAAATGCCCATCAGGGTTTCACGCAGTTCCGGTGATTGGGTATCGCGGCTGGCCTGTTCGATAGCTGAGCTCAAAAACACATCCCATTGCTGCCAGGCGGATTGCCATTGTTGTTGTTCGGACTCGCTGAAGGCGGCGGCAGGCTTGGCGACCACTCTTTTGGCCGGGGCATTAAAATCGAGCTTAATGCCGAGGCCATTGTCCCCGGCAGTAATGCTGTTGAATGTGAGCGACTTGAGTATCTCTTTAACTTCTGCCGCATTATCCTTGGGTAAAAAATGCGCCAGCGTTTGTTCAATGTTGCCACGAGATTGGTTTAAATCAATTTTTACCGAGGCAAGCTTGGGTTCGGCAACACGTTTGATCAACTCCTGAAGTTTGTTGATGGTCAAATGATGGCCGTCACGATCATAGGCGGTCACGCGGGTGATTGGAAAACTTAGCACTGAATGCGCTGAGTCGAGCGTCGGTTGCTGAAAGGTTTCCAGTATGCCGGACCATTCCAAAACCGTTAAACATTGTCCGCCCAAGCCGGTTCCGAAGCGTGCCTGAACTTGGTTTAACAACTGGATTTGGCTGTTTTTGCCGTTAATCTCAGGATTGGACAGTCTTAAATAACTGCATCCTTGCTGGTCATTCCACAGTTCGGCGGTCGTATTTTTTCCGGTATACAGCTGGGAGACCAATACTTTTTTAATCAGACTGTAATCAATTTGTACGGGAACGCTGAGCTGATCGGCTGCGCCGTTTCTTGCAAACAGCAGCAATAGGCCGAAAACGGTCGTTATGAAACTTTTATGCATAAATTTTCTCCGGGTTGGCGTACACGCCAATAAGGGTAATGACATAAGTCATGCTAATTATATTTAATTCGTCCCTATAGCGGCTTGTGGAATAACCGCCTCTGGTGGTAACGGTTCCGGCTGTTTCTCGGGTATGTATTTGGGACGGGTAAACTGGCGGCCCATGAATAAGTCATTACTGACAATGGCTATATTCTCCAGCCAGCGGGACGATAACTGGCAGGCTTCCGAATAAGGCGGCTCTTTGCATAGTTCCACGGTTCCGTTAGTCGGCACATTAAAATGCAGACCCGGCAATGGTCTTACCTGCATGCCAGGTAACGGTTGGGTGTAATCCATGATGCTCGGTTCATTGAAGTTGAGCAGGTTGAGTAGCAGTTTGGGTACTTGATAAAGCGGCAGACTGCCGAACTTAATCGGTCCGCGTTTACCGTCGATAATCAGCATCGGTGTACTCACATAGGTTTTGAACATGGTCGGGGTAAAGTCGCTACGATTGGTCGCCAGTACACCTGATTCAACATAGCCTGCAAAATTTTCACCCAAAAAGGGCAGGTGATCGCCAAACACGACAATAATGCCTTCCGGATCGCGTTTGCGCATTTCCTTGATAAAGTCCATTAATTCACGGGACTTATAATAAATGGTATTGGCGTAGGCCGTTACCTCATCCACTTCTGAGCGTGAACTGATTTTATTGGGGCGACTTTCATTTAACGGGTAATTCCAATGGCCGAAATAGGTCACGATATAATCCAGAACCGGTTGCTTGGCGGCTAGCGACCCGGATATTTTTTCCAGTACCTGGCGATATAAGGTACTGTCGGACATGAAATTCCGATTCATGTCATCCTGAACAAAATCCTTCAATGACCAGTAGGTTTCGAAGCCCATGCGTCTGTAAGCATTAACACGGTTCCAGAACACTGGTACGTTGGGATGCGAGGCGATGGTGCGGTAGCCCTTGTCGGCAAGAAGATGCGGCAAACAAGGAGCATCATTCAGAAATCGACGTTCAAATTTGACGCTGTTTTTTGCCACCGGAAACCCGCATAACACCTCAAACTCGGAATTGGCGGTAAAGCCGCCGAATACCGGATCCAGCGCCTGCGAATATCCGGCGCTCTTCCATAATTCCCGAAACTCGGGTGCCAGAGGGTTTTGTTTGAACTTGGCTTTCTTTAGCGCATTGGGATCCCAGAAAGACTCCAGCAAGACAATATGTACATTCCGTGGGGTAAATTCCTTGACTGCAGTTTCTTTTTTTGGCTCGACTGCGGCAACAGCCAAGGCTGTTGGGGTGCAGGCGGTAGACTCACGCAGGGAGCAGTTGCCGAGGGAACCCGTGCGGCCTACTGCCAACAAGATATCGGCGGCTTCCTGAGCCGTATCGGTATCAGGAATCACATCGGCTGCCGCAAAATAACGTGCAGTTTCCAATAGCGTGTAGAGTGTCGCGCCGCGCCACACATAATTGGAGCGTTGATCCCACACCGAGTTCCCGAAGTAACCATCCAGAGGCGTTAGCAGGGTAGCTGGCTTATAAACAACGGTGATGCCGAGCAAAATAGCCATCAGACTGGCAAGATAAGCGCTCCAATGGCGCATACTGAAATTGAACAATAATAGGCTGGCAATGGCGGCTAGCGGGATAGCGGCGGCAAAAAATCGCCAGCCGTCGAGTATCAACAGCAGCGATTGCAGCGCAAAAACATCATCCGGCATAAGCGGACCGCCAAAAAAGGATATTTTTACCGCGTTACCGATATATAACAGCCCCATCAGCAGGGCATGAATCACCAGAAATATCCATACCCGCCGCGATAAGGCATACAGCATGTAAGCGACGACCAGTTGCAGCAGATAATCGTAAGGTACCGATGTCGGCACTATCTGGACATCGAATTTTAAGGCGCTGATCAGGTAAAACAACGCATAAAGCAACGTCGTGGACAGCAGGGGCAATAATTTTATTAGCATTGTGATGAGAGGAAGATCTGTTTCGGGAATTAAGCTTATATTATCATGAAACTTATTGGGTTCCGCTACGCCCCAGTTCACCGCTGATTCTGGCCTTGACGCTTGCATCTTCCGCCTCATCCAGCATAGAATGCGGTTTTTGTTATTCTTTTTGGGGTAGGTAATGTCAGATGCAATTTGGTTTAGAACCGGCGAAGCAACGGTGTTTTCCAGCGATGGACAAGGCACAGACGCGATGCCGGAAATATTGATAGGCAGCGTCAAAGGCCCGGCCGGCAATGCTTTTGCCAATTTGATGGGGCAAACCGCAGGTCATACCCGGATGTTCGCGATTCGAGCCTGTAATCAGCAAGTGAAGCCTGCGACAATCATGGTGCCGAAAGTCACAATCAAATCGACTGCTTATGTGGAATTATTGGGTGGTCCCGTGCAGTCGGCGGTGGCTGATGCCGTTTTGGATAGCGTGATTGCCGGTGTTATTCCTGCCGATCAGGCTAATGATCTGTGCATCATTGCGATGCTCTGGATTGCTCCTGAATGTGCCACCAATCCCGATCTGGATCGTAAAGATTTATATCGCACCAACTATGAAGCGATGAAGCTGGCCATTTCCCGCGCAATGAGCAATTCACCCAGCATTGAAGAGTTAATCGCCAATCGGCACAAAATTGTCCATGAAATGTACGATCCTGAAACCGGCGAGTCTCAGTGGTAAACAACACCTTCGTCGTTGGATCAAGTTAAGCCGTGTGAGGCACACTAGCGGCCCTCGTTGATCTGTTGTTAGCGCTTATAATAAGCGAACCCTATAATATTCACGCTTTTTGTGAATGACAAAGATAGTTATCATGAGTCTATTAATTAAATACCTTTCGCTGTGTTGGTTTAGAAATAACCCGGCTGACTTTGTTCCCACAAAATCGTTTATGTGGAAAACAGTGGCGTTCTACCTGGTTTCAGGCATTATTGTTGAAAGTCTGATAGCCGATCCTGCCGATGGTACTTTGGAAGTTTCGCTACGCGCTATCATGGCTTTTTCATCGATTGCCACGTTATTGCTCATTCTCAGAAAATGGTCGTATTTTAATCAGCTATTTACGGCTATTTTTGTCTGTGAAAACTTTATTATGACCTTGGCAATTTTGACCGAAGTGCTGTATTTTGTGATGATAAGACAGCATGTAGAATACTCGGAAGAAATATCAATCGGTATCGGTGCAATGCTGCTTTGCTGGTATTTAGCCATAGTCAGTTATATTTTACGACAGTTTTTTTCGTATACAACGAGCGTTAGCGTTATTTTAGCCATTAGCTATTTTGTTTTAACCTACGGCATTCCGATGCTGTTCATGGATATTTAAAAAACGACTCAGCCGAACTACCAACTAAACTGAGACAGTTGAGACCATTGTGGGAGCGGTGCTATCGCGACGAGGGCGTCGCTCCCACAATGATAACAATCAGTACGGTCAAACTTTAACGGGTTGTCCCAGCTTGATTGGAAGCCTGTTATTGGTCTTCGCCCTGTTTTTTCGCAGCCTTTATCGCCAGTTGCAGCTCCAGGCGTTGTTTTTCAAGTGCGAGTAATTCGATTTCCCGGCGAAGATAAATATCGGATTCCTTGTTTTTGTTATAGCTTTGTTGCTGTAATTCCAAGCGTTGTTGTTCCCGGTGTTTTTGGGACTCGACATCGGCATCGAATTCCAATTGTTGTTGGCGTTTTTCAATGGCGAGTTGTTGGCTATGGATTGTGTTTTTGGATTCCCTCCATTTGGCCTGCTGGAGTTCATATTTGGCAATATCGGCTTCCAGTTCTTGGGCTTTTAATTTGGCCTGATGTGCCAATGATTCCAGGTGAGTTTGTTGTTCTGCCATTCTCAGGCGGGATTCCTGTTTTTGCTGTTCCTGAAGATTCGCCTCCAGGGTTATTTCCTTAAGACTATTATCATGCTTAACGTGTTCGGCATGGAGGCGTCTTTCAATATCAAACTGTTCCTGTAGCTGATGTTGTTTTTCTTCAAATAAGCGCTTTTTATTGAATGCGTCCTGAGCTTGCTTTAAGCGTTCCAGTTCAGCATCGCGGTTTAGTTGATCGAGCTGTTTTTGTTTATGTTCCAATTGTTGCTGTTCAATTTCTTGTTCCTGACGAAATAATTCCTCTCTTTTTGCATCATCAAGCTCAAAGCTTTTTTTAAGAACGCATAAATAAACATGTTCTTTGGGCAGTTGTACGTTGGGGAATTCTTCAAATGAGGGTTTTAAAGTGCATAATATTTGCGATTGGATATTTTGTACTATCAGCATTTCACTGGCGGCCAAAGAAATCTTCTTTTCAATGTCGGCTACGCCTTTTTGTACCCAGGTGCCATCTGATAAATTAACTAACTCTTTATTGATCAGATTAATAAGCAAATCTTCATAGGCGGTTTTGATATGCTTATTGATGTCAGACAATATATCCATATTGCTGAGAGCATATTTCAAGGTAGCCTGAAAGCGAATGTCCAGCGCTACATCAATGGTACAAAAGCCGTCGTAAAGTTTGATTTGCTGGGTAATGCGCCAATTTTCAACCGGTAATGGATAAACATGGTGATAAAAGCGTTTAACAAAGCCTTCGGGGCGTAAAAATAATTTCGAATAAGGGCCGATTTTGGTATGGACCAGTTGGCGATCAACATCAAAAACGGGTTCCCATAGCTCTGACAGCCCGAGCTCATCGCTTGCTAAGCTGCCGTCAATAAACCATTTGTCGATTTCAGTTCTGGAACTATTCATCAGCATCTGCTTGTTTGCTCAGGGTCGACTCGGCTTTTAATTGGCTAATTTTATCGCCCATTTTCTCGGCAATCAATGGATAAAGATTAGGCGCGAACTCGACGGTTTTGTCATCGATTTTTCTTAAGAAACCCCGGTTTAATAATAGACCTACGGCAAACATTCTTGACCAGTCGGAGTAACGTCTGGCCCGTTCCAGTTCGGTTTTCTCGATAATCATTTCAAGTTCGTCGTTTTTATTGATCCTGAACTCGGTGAACTGCCGTAAGCATTCAAAAACCAGCTCTTCTTCTTCGGCGGTTAAGGGGCCGGGAGCCGTAAACTCGAGGCGGTATGATAGTAATACGGTGAAAAAATCAACCATCGCCGCGCACACAAAAGCGAACAATGAAAACTCGGACCACATCGCGGCCGAAGGCTGAACGTCGGCGGTGAATTGCTTGTAAGTCATCAACAAAGGCGCTTCCGGTAAGGGCTGCCCGATATTGCCGGATAACAGGTTGATCTTTAACTGGACACTCTGGAAGTTTTTCAGCATCGCATAGTAGGCATTTTCAATGTTCGCCGCGACATCCAGGTCATTGATACTGGCTTGCAGTTTTTGAATGTCTTTGTCCAATGCAGAAAAATCATCATCGAATTTGGCCTGTTGCTGTTTTTTCTCCCGATAAATCTGGTTGTAATGCTTCCAGAAAGGGCCTTCACCGACTTGCTGCTTGTAGCCTTCAACAATTTGCGGGTGCGTGCCAAAATAGGCTTGTGAGACTTCAAGCGAGGCTTTTTCCATGTCGGCGCGTTGTTGCTTTAAAACATCGGCTTTAATGCTCAAGACACGGTCTACATAGGTTTTTATATCGGTTCTGATTTGATTCAAGCGGTTAATGTGCTGAGTGTCGTGCTCGGAAATTTCATAAAACTTGAAATAAGAGAATGAAATTGAGGCGCTCAGCGCAATGAGCAGCGAACAAACCACCGCAAAATAGCGCATCCGGTTGGCCTGCCAATGAATTCCGGCAATTTCCAGCGAACAAATAACGATGATAGATTGGATGGCAATGGTAATGACCAGTGCAATCCACGGAGTAATAAAATGGGATAAGCCGTAGTAGGTGGTAAAACCTGACGCGACGCTCAGCATCAATACAATGGGGATCGTCCATATCCTTAACATGCCGACAAATAACGTCTGGATACTGTTAATCAGATAGCCCACGCCGGAAGCTCTTATTTTTGAAAGTTCGGAAGTTTTCATCGGGAAAGCTCCAGGATACCCGGTCCTTTCACACTGTACTTGCCATGGAAATGGCTTAGTACATTGGGGAAGACCCTTGCGATCTCAGGTCGGGGAGGAATGGTGTGCTTTTGATTCTTGTTGCACATTATAT
>JAURYJ010000059.1 GCA_030653985.1 Methylobacter sp.
AAGGCAAGACGCAAAAATAAACCGCTACTTTTGTAGGATGTGCTGAACGGCAGTGAAGCGCATCATTCGTGATTGAGCGATGCGCTTCACTGCGTTCAGCACATCCTACGGGGGTATTTATTTATTGCGAGTTACCCAATACATCCGATTCACCACTCAGCCTGATGCATTTTTTCCTGGCCGAAGCAGGTGCATAGACAAAATCATTGTAGAGTGATTTGTCTTTATCGGCCATCGTTAAGTTATGTCTTTCTATCATCCAGTGTCGATGAAAATAGTCTAAAAAAAGATCCGGCATGTTCCACTGTTCCGATTCGAAAAAATAACAGTTATCGTTTTTGAGATCAGACTGCCAATGCAAATAGGGCATTCTTCCTATCGGCTCGGACAGGTAAAAGCTGTTAAAAACCTCCAGGACTTTTAATTTTTTGCGCAGAATAATAAACAACGGCGTACTGGGCAAGTGCTCGTAATCATAGATAAAAACGCCCAGCGTGCCCTCATCTTTTTCATTGATTCGCCGGGTTATATCTTCGAGTGACGATAAAAACAAACGGTTATATTGTCTAAACTCCTCAGCGCCGAAGCCTATTATTTCCTGCGCATAGTGCTCTGAAGTCGGGCCATCCTTCAGAATAAGCATCCTGAAATGAACGCCTTTTTTAATGGCGAGTTCAAATTCCCGGCAATAATGCCTATAGCGGGGATCAAAGGTAATCATCCAATACACATAATCGCCGGGATACAGGCCGTGCATGATCTCGGAAAAATCCAATTCTTTCTCGGTGATGCCTAAAAAACCCCGTTTCTTGGCATTAATCACCGTCTCATCAATATACTTAGACAGTACATTATGAAATATCTTCTCGGTTTCTCTGCGTTCTTCGGTAGCGATGATCCAATGATGAAAAAAACCCACTGAAATCACCACCGATGTGAACAAGCCGAATTCGGAGATAATCTCTACCAGCCAGACGTATTCTTTATCGCCAAGGTCTACAGCCAGGACGCCAAAAATCTTGTAAAGGGTAAATCCGCCAAAAATAAGCACCAGCGCGAATAGCCATTTCAGGATGTTAAGATTTGACGACATAGCTAGTACTCCTGCCCCTGTTAGAGGGCGATAAAATGTTTCAAGTGCCTTGTTTCCATGATGACAGATACGCCTGCTGTTCTGGACTCAAGCTGTCGATACTGAGACCCATTGCCACCAGCTTCATCACCGCGACCTGCTGGTCAATATTGCTCGGCACCGGGTGCACGCTGTTTTCAAGATCAGCGCCCTGCTCCCATAAATAGGCAATGCTCAATGCCTGATTTAGCACCAGTTAACGCATTACTGCACTTACCGCTGCTCCCATAAATAGGCAATGCTCAAGGCCTGATTGGCAAAACTCATATCCATAACGGTTGCCGGATGGCCTTCTGCGGCCGCCAGATTGAATACCGGCATTTCTGTCAGCGCCCAGTCAATGCGTTCGCGTCCCTGATCGGCCAGCGATACATCTTTGATGTCATGGCGGTTATTGGTCATTCAGCTCACCCAACTCTTTTGTTTTCGCGTCACCAGCGACTAGCGGTACAAAACTGACGCCAAGAATATTCTTGGTCTCGATTTCACCATGGGCTTTTTTTTCTACAACCATCAGTTCCTGATAGCTGTAAGGCAAACCCACCGGTATAACCAGCCGAGCGCCAACACGCAGCTGATCAATCAGCGGCTGGGGAATATAGGCTGCGGCAGCAGTGACGATGATGCCATCATAGGGCTCATGTTCCGGCCAGCCGCGGTGGCCGTCGCCGGTGCGTACCGTGACATTGTGGTAACCCAGTTTTTTAAGCCGCCTTCGCGCTTGGGTGGACAGTTCTTCCCGTATTTCAAGCGAATAAACCTGTTTAACTAGTTTTGAAAGAATGGCCGCCTGATAGCCGGAACCGGTGCCTATTTCCAGAATGGTGTCGGTGGATTTGGTAGCCAGTAAATCGCTCATCAAGGCGACGATATACGGCTGAGAGATGGTCTGCCCGTAACCGATGGGTGCCGGGCCGTCTTCATAGGCAAGGAAGCGAAAATCCGCAGGTAAAAATTCATCCCGCGGTACCTGCTTGATGGCAGCCATGACCCTGTGATCCAATGCATCCTTGCCGATCAGATGGCGGGTCAGGTTAACTTCCATTTCAATATCGCTCAACATATGTTGCAGATCGTTCATTGATTATGCTCCGAGGAGTGTTTTTTTTTGCGTTCTCACGGCTGGGTGAAAGGCTCTATTTAGGAATCAACCTAAGGCCACGACATGGATGAATGGTTTTCTCCGGCAATACAAATCATAATTCCAACATAACTGCGGCGAAGTTTCAATTGGGGACATTACTGATAGCCTTATGCAAAAAGCCAGCGCATATTTGAACAATAGAATAAATACCGGGTTAGCGCGAGTGCAATACAATAGACATCTTTCTCAATACAGCTACGTAAGCAAGATGTCAATTATCTGATTCTGGCAAGTAGGTAATGGCTTATAATGTCACAACTCACCCAATCAACTCCAGATCACTATTTTTACAAAATGGCAGACTCAAAAATTTATTTGAATGTACCTTTTGCTCAAAAAGATGAGGCAAAAGCGCTTGGCGCTAGATGGGATGCCGTACAAAAAAAATGGCATGCCCCAGCCGATAAGGACATTGCGCTTTTTGCCAAATGGCAAACTGAAGCCGGTGCAGCAATATCGCCAGGATCGAAGACTTCAGCTTCCAAAATCAGCGCCTCATCCAAGAAGACCACCACCGGGGCCAAAACCCATGCACAGGATAAAGACTTTGTTGCCTATAACGGCGATGTGCCGCCTTGGGATTAGTGAAGCGTGGGAACGAGGGCAATCACATACACGGAGACAAAATGACACACAAAAGATTAGCAATGAGTTCCTTCTGTACCTGGGACAATGACACCTTAGTGCTTAACATTCTTGGCAAACCTAGCGCAAAACAGGATGCCATGGGTAAGGCTAAAGGCAATCAACTCAAAATTAGTGTCACCGCCTCACCTGTGGCGGGTAGAGCAACCGATTATATGGTTCGATTCCTGGCAAAAGAATTTGGCGTGACCATCAATGATATTGACGTTGTGTTTGGCCGATTTAATGTCAATAAACAAGTACGAATTACATCACCCAAAAAGTTACCATCAGTGGTCAGCAAACAGCTATCCCATTAAGCATAGCTATCTACACAAGTTATTCGCTCTCCCGTGGGACTGCGATTAAGTTAGACTGAAAAGACAGTGATGACTGAACCGTGTGGGCGCAAATTTATTCGCGCATTTGGCTGTCACTGCGTGAATAAATTCACGCCCACCCAATAACAAGCCATTAACCTCATGGCGGAGACACCACCCGCAAGGGAACGAGGACCTGTTTTTCTCTTAAAGGGGTACAGGGGGCAGCTAGTCCAGTCAGGATGTAATACTGCTACCTTAAAATAATTAATACAATTCATAGGCTTAAACATGCCTGATGTCTAGGTACGGTAAGTAGAGGAAAAGGTTTGGGTCGTCGCTTAATAGCACGAGGCTGGTTCTTTCGTTTTTGTAAACCTATTGA
>JAURYJ010000062.1 GCA_030653985.1 Methylobacter sp.
AAACGCTGTTCTTGCTGTGGGTACATATCGGATAAAATGCCGCTGGATGTGCGCTCCTGGACGTGTCCAGAGTGTTCAACAACCCTCGATAGGGATTGTAACGCGGCAGAAAATATCAAAGTCGCAGGGCTTGCGATTCTAGTCTTTGGAGAGAATGTAAGTGGCATTGGGTTAGTCCCTGTGTCCTGTTCTCGTTGAATTAGGAATCCCCTTCCTTTAGGTGGGGAGCAGTCAAAAGTTGTATCCAAAAGGCACGCTACAGTGCGTATACCCTTCCAAAAGAAGTTTTTCGCCCTATTTAACATAACATCCACAGAGCTTAGCAAGTATCCGTTCCATGATTTCTCAAGCCCCGCCCAATAGCGTTCAATTCCATTGTATTTGCTATGATAGGGAGGATAGTAGGCAAGCCGTATGCAAAGCCCTGACATATTGGCGAACTCAATCATGCGATGCAGGAATTGAGTGCGACGCCCACTGCATTCCGGCCCATTGTCTAGGTTAATCACCAATGTTTTTAAGCCTGAAAGCTCGTGTTTTCTCTGCTCCCACCATAACAGGATGCCATCAACCATAAAATCACTGGTTTTACAATGAGTGCCAAAAAACAAGAACGACCTGCCTGTAACCGGCTCTAAAATTCCACCCGGCACCAATTTTTCCTTGTGGAACATGTCATGATCTAGCGCTTTAACAGCAACAATCCCCCGCGAACGACCAGCCCTGGAATATTCACCCACATTGATGGTCGCCTTTGTGTCTATGCTTATTCTCAGAGTTCCCTTATCCGCATCTGCTTGCCTATTCACTTGTCTGATATTTTCAAAGATGGCATCGGTTTCTGCTGTTTTTTTTGGACTTTGGTTTTAGCCACAGTACGCAAGCGGTAACCTTGACGGTTCAGGATATTTGAAATCGTGCGTACCGTCGGCAATGATTCAACTGTCCATCCTTTTTCCACCAGGGCATCGTACACCACCTTCGCCGTCATATTGGTGTACAGCAAGGTCGTCCGAAGGCTGCATTCTGACTCACTATGCGGTTCCATGATAGCGCTTATGTCTGCCAGCAGTTTGGGCTGCTTAACTTCTGTTGCAGGATTGACTCGGAGGGATATGTCGTTTATGCAGGTAATGCCAGTTTTAAACTCATTGATGCCTACTTCAACAGTAGACCGGTTCCAACCAAATACATTCTCGGCAATACGGTGCTTGCCATCCAGCAACGACAACGTCACATCGCCCATTGCGCAGCGCCGCTCAGATCCAGGAATCAAATCAACCAAGCGCGATATTAAGTCCACTATTTCCGTAGAAATTCCATTTCGCACAAGGGTGCTTGTTTTCATCGGTGAGTCTCAGTTTTTGCAGTAAATCATCATTATAACGGGGATTTTAGTCATTGCGGCCTCCCTTAGGCAAACCTGTGAAGCCTTTGAAATAGAAATTCTGAAAGGTGTTATCAGTCAGGATCATGTCCATATTTTGGTTTCTGCGCCACCCAATTTGGCACCGAGCGAAATTATGAGGCGAATCAAAGGCAGGTGTTCGATGATATAGCTTTACGCCAAATATCGCGTAAAACTACGCCAAATATCGCGCGGCGTTACACAAGTCCGGAAAAGTGTTGAGACATCAGTAGGCACCCGAGCTAGCGCCAAAGACAACATCGGGAGCCGCACTCTTGCCACTCAGATTTTTGTCACTTTCGCCACATCAAGAGTGACAGGATAGCGTACGCGAATCGGCTTTATTGCCGTGCGCGGTTTGATCAATAAAAAGAATAAGCTTTATTTCGTTCACGCATACAAGACGCCATGGAAAGATAGGCGTTAAAATGCAGGTACTCAACAAACGGCTATTTAATTAATCCTCAAAGGAATAGACTGATTTTTTAGTCGTAAGCAACAATTACTCAACGTTAGCAAAGGACACGCATCAATGGCTAAATTAAAAAATGAATCCCAGCTGCTAAAAAAAGCGATGGAAGTTGGTGAAAATTATGCGAAAAATCGTGGCTACGCAAATTTTTCCTCGACGGATTCATCAAAGGACAAGACTGAATGTCTTTATCGTCTGCTGGTCAATGATCAACTTATTCAGCCGCTGGCGATTGACCAGGAAAACGGGGTGAATATGAAACATAAACTGGCGTTATGGATAGCGCGGCAATTGCCGAAAGATCACCCTCTTGTGAAGTAAATCCTAACTCAAGGTAAATCCGATGAATAATAAAACTAAACTGCGCTGGGGCATTTTAGGTGCGGCGCGCATCAACGAGCGTCTGATGCCTGCTATCGTCGAAGCATCCAATGCCGAGCTGGTTGCGATAGCCAGTCGTCGCCCCGGTGCCGCCGCACAAACGCTGGCGCAATACGCACCGCAACAGCAGCAGGTGCGCACTTACGACGACCTGCAAACCTTACTCGATGATCCTGAAGTCGATGCCATATACCTACCGATGGCCAACCACGAACATGCCGAATGGACGTTGCGCGCCATCGAATACGGCAAACATGTATTGTGCGAAAAGCCTATGGCGTTAACCGTAACCGACATAGCAGCCATTAAAGCCGACGCACAGCGGCATAAAGTCACCGTCATGGAAGGCTTTATGTACCGATTCCACCCGCAACATCAGCGCGTGCAGGAATTGATTCAGTCGGGACTCATCGGCGACGTCAGATCGGTGCGCTCCAGCTTTTCTTTCATGATGAAACCTGCCCGGCTTTATCGCCTGACAGAAAGCGTCGAAAACGGCGGCGGCGCGATGTGGGACATCGGTTGTTATGCGATCCATTCAGCACGAATGTTTTTTAACCAGCCTGCTGTCGCGGTAACAGCCATAGCCAAATATGTCGACAGCGGCGCGGACATTGCGACCAGCGGCATCATTGATTTCGGCGACGGAAAATACGCGCATTTCGATTTCAGCTTTGAACGCGCAAGACGCTGTGAATATGAAATTATCGGTACCAAAGGTGGGATTAAATGTCACAACGTTTGGTCTATGCCCAGCGATGTGCCGGTGATTTCATGGTGGACTGAAGATGGTCAACTCGGTGAAGAACCTCTGCCTACAGCAAATCACTTCCGGCTGGAAATCGAACATTTCAGCGCTTGCGTATTAAATAGCACTGCCCCGAAGTTGTCGCTGGAAGATGCCCAAGCCAATTGCCAAATCATCGTTGCCGCTTTGCAATCTTCGGCTAGTGGGCAACGGGTTAAATTGGATTAAACCACGGATATGTGACAGGGGTTGAGAAGATCTTCAGTGTGGTTCGCTCGTTAAAAATTTCTTCATACAGGTAGGTATTGGACTCGTTAGAAGATCACGGACTGGTGCCATGTCTGTCAAAACGTTAAATCCTCGACGCTGTTCGACAGATCAAGGCTTTTTAATCACTTCCTCCCGCAACACGTCAAATGCGTTGAATGCAATAGCCAGGCTGAGTTTCAAGTTGATAATGCTGGCAATTGTGGCGCTGGTGAAAATACAGATCATGATAGCGATTTGGTATTTCACCGCCAGCCAGGGTTCGCTGCCACCCAGAATTTGCCCGGTCATCATGCCCGGAAGGGAGACCAGTCCCATTGTTGCCATGCTGGCAATAGTCGGATTGATTGCAGCTTTGACGGCTTCGCGAAAATATGGACGCACGGCTTCCCAGCGGGTCGCACCCAGCATCAGAAAAGTGGTGTATTCGTTCTCGTTTTTGCGTAACGCCGAATAGAAACGCTCCAAGGCGATCACGTTTGCTTGCAGGCAGTTACCGAGAATCATACCGGCTAAAGGCACGATATAACGGGCATCGTAAAAGTGCGTCGGCTGGATGACCAGAATCACCAGATAGGCGGTGGACAGCAGTATGCTGGAGGCAATCGCGATAAAGGTAGCCAGGACAAAATAACGCACTTTCAGCCCGGCGCGGCGCAAAATACTAAAATCGGCAACTAGTAGCATCACCAATATCCATAAGCCGTTGAGCCAGGGATTATTAAGATCGAATAAGGTTTTCAGGTAAATACCGACCAGTGCTAACTGGATACTCATGCGCAGGATGCCGACGCCAATATCCCGACTTAAGCGTAGGCCGATTAGCCAGAGCAATAACCAGGGCAGCAAACAGAGGCCGTAAAGCAGAGCCATCTGCGGCAGTTTAATATCAAGGGTTTCCATGTCGCTTTACCTCGGTCAATCGACCTGCGTCGAGATCAAAAACAATGTCACAGCGTTCAAGCCACTCGGGATCATGAGCTACCGATAGAACGGTCAGTTGAGGATCGGAGAAAACATCGAACACCACTTGTTTGCTATCCGTGTCCAGTGCGCTGGTTACCTCGTCCAGCACATACAGTTTTTTGCCTAATAATAGCCCCCGAGCCAGCGCAATCCGCTGTTTTTCGCCGCCGGAAATACGGTTGCTGTCCCGGTCTAACATATCCTCAGGCAGTTGCAGCCGTTGCAATACCTCTATCAATTGCGCTTGTGTAGGTTGATGACTGCGATGTATTTTAAATTGAAAAGGCAGTAACAATGCTTCCCGCACGCTTTCTGCACCCAATATCGGCTCTTGTCCAATGTAAGCCGTGCAGCTTCGAATGCTTTGCACAGATTCCGGCGTTAGCGGATTTTCCTGAAAATACACTGTGCCTGATTTTAGAGGATGGAGTCCCAGTAGAGTCCTCAATACGCTACTTTTACCGGATCCGGATTTGCCGCATAACACTGCTTTTTCTCCGGCAAAAAGCCTAAAGCTGATATTGGCGAGCAGTATTTTTTCGTGGGCAGTGACCGATACTTGATCGAAGCGAATGATAGGAGGTGTTATTAATTGGCTAAAATCATATCTAAACATAGTCAAATATATACAAAAAATGCGTTAAAAAAAACATTTTAATCATTAAAAATAGTAGTAGAATCCCCAGTGGAAAATTTTTCCCCACTGGGATAAAAGTTTTATCCTTTACGTTTACAGCCGCTTTATTGCTGACAAATTAGGCTATAGGCAACTATATCCGGGTTTTATCGAATCTTCGGGCAGCAAAACCAGCAGGTTGTAACCGGTGTGCAGACTCTTCGGGGGATTGCACCTGTCGGTTGAAACTGCTCAACCAGGATTCCAGTTGCAGGTTGTAAGACCTATCAACGGAAAGCGAATTATCAAATGAATATGTTTGTATATGAACTTTGAAGCAGGGATCATATGTTATAACCTGAGTTCGGGATAAGCTAATCCAATAAAGGAAGCAAATCTTCTCTTTTAAGATTAAGAGAAGGTTTTTTGCCCTGATAGGAATAAGCGACTAAACCTACTACCACAGCAATCATATAGTTAATGAACGATGTCTTGAATGCTCAAGATCAAAGATGTTTTTGAGTTGGTCATTGATGGTTTCGATAATGCTCCGTTTGCGTAACAGAAGTTTATCAAAAGCGGCTAATACTCTGGGTTTCATGTTTTTCTTCAATGTGGTAATAAGTTCTACGTCATCGCTAGCGAGTAATTCAGTTAATTTTTTTGAAATATAGCCCCTATCGCCAAACACTTTGCCAATAAAGTTTTTCAGCATGGCGGGAACAGGTGTTCTGTCATCGACATTGCCGCGAGTGATGCGAAAAGACAGGATTTCACCGCAGTCATCGACTAACAAATGCAGCTTAAAGCCGTAAAACCAGCCTGTTGACGATTTTCCCCGTCCAACTTCTTCCTTGAACGTTTTGTGGCGTGGAATGCGGATATTTTCGCAAACTCGCAAAGAGGTGGCATCGATAAAAGCAATTCCCTTGCCTTTTCCGCAACGGCTTTTCATGAAAAAGGTTAATGGAATCAATATATCAGGTAATAATTCAATGAAACGGTTGTAAGAAAACAAGGTCGGGAACTCTTGACTCAGCCTTTTACAAAGGTATCGCTCATAAAACCATTTGAAGGTTTTATAACCTGATTGATGGTAAAAAACGATAATAGTCATGATTTCAGAATGACTTAAGTCACGTTTTCTACGCCTTTTCTTGCTCCCCACTTCAATCTGGGTTCTCTCCCATTCGGCTATAAACCATTGGCAAAAGTCGTCTGTATCGCAGAATAGTCGTGTTAAACTCATAATGGCAGCCTCGTTGAGAATATAGGATGTGAGATACCTTGTATTCTCTCAAATTTTAACGAGGTTGCCTCTTTTCTTATCCCGAACTCAGGTTATTTAGGCGATAGCTAACAAACGACGATTTGTTCTTTATCTCGGGCTATCCCAACCGCATCCGGCAACTCGCCACCGTGCTGGCTGAGCCAGGCATCCAATTCGTGGCCGATATGCGTCAATAACATTCTTTTCGGCTGGATAGCAGCATACGCTTCCAGCGCCAGATTGATGTCATTGTGGTTGTTGGGTGGTTTATCCGTAGGCGGAAACGAACAATCGAGCACCATTAAATCCGGCTGCCATTGTTGTAAAAAAGACAGTGTCTTTTTGGGTAAGCCCACGGTATCGGTCAGATAAGCCAGTTTTCCGGTGTCGTGTTCAAAGCAGTAGCCCAGGGTTTTTTTGGAATGCACCAAGGGCACTGGCGTGACGGTAAGCCCTGCCAGCTCAAAACGCTGAAAAGGCGCAAGTTTGATAAAATCGAGTATGCCGTGATTTTTGAATAAATCGCCACAACCTTCGTGATCGTCAGGTCCATAAACCGGCAGTACCTGCCCCAATCCCCAGCGCAAGGGAAATAGCCCTTGCACATGATCGGGATGATAGTGTGTCAGCAATATGCTGTGTAGAAGACCATCGGGGAAACGCTGTTTTAAATCCGGCAAGCCCGCATCCAGCAGAATTTTATGCCCATTAATCTCCAATAAAGCCGAGCAGGGCTCGCGCCGAAAATCGATATTGAATGTCGCTTTGACGCAAATCTGACAACGGCAACCATGCACCGGTACGCCGGGTGCATTGCCGGTGCCTAAAAATCGTAAAGACAGGATTTCGTTGTGGTCAATAGGGGAAATCACGTCCATATTAGATTGGATTTTCCTTAGTGAGCAAGGCGATAAAAGCCGCTCCGCTGTCGTCCAGTCCACCGTCGTTATTCAACAACGTTACATTAGGATGAGAAATGCGGTTAAATAACGCCGCCCGTTGCAGGCGACGCTCAATTTCATCATCGTTTTCCCGTTGCCTGTTCTTAAGACGCTCACGTAATACTTCGGTTGAAGTCCTGATTAACACCACCCGCATATCCGGCTCTTTTTCCAGCGCGGTAGAGAAATACTCGCGGGAGCCGTTGATAACCACATCAAAGCCTTGCGCCAGCCAGAAATTGATTTCCCGGCCGATGCCGTAACGCAGACCGTGACTATCCCATTGCATCGCAAAAAAACCGTGCTTTTCCTTGGCAGCAAATTCCGCTTCAGACAGATGGATATGGTTTTCACCTACCAGCTCAGGTTGCCGGGTGATATAGCGGTGCGCAAAGACGATTTTCTTGTGTTCGGCCAGCTTCCTTCGGGCATACTGCATCAGCGTATCTTTACCGGAACCGGAAGGCCCGATGACATAAAACAACTGTCCTTGACGCATTAAACACCTCCGTACAAGGCCTGATAAACCGGCTGGCCGTGCACCCAAGTTTGCCGTGCTTGTGGGAAACTACCGGCAAAATCGACGCAAATCAGATCGGCGCGTTTGCCTACCGCAATTTCACCGCGATCGGTCAAACCTAATGCCCGGGCAGGGTTCAAGCTGGTGAGTTTGACGGCTTCCGGTAGTGTCAATACGCCGCGCTGTTCCAGCAAAAACACCGCAGCCAACAGGCTGGCGGGCGAGTAATCTGAACACAGACAAGTCGCCACACCATGTTCTATTGCATCTTGCGCCTTCATCGAGCCGCTTTGGCTTTTGCCGCGCAGAATGTTCGGCGCTCCCATGATGGTACTCATGCCTTGCTCAATGGCGTGGCGTGCGGTGTCCAGATTGATCGGAAATTCGCTGATATGCACTCCCAGCGCTTTAATGGCCGACACTTTTTCCAGGCAGTCGTCATCATGGCTGGCAACGTGGACATTTTTGCTGTGGGCGTGTTTGATTAATTGCCTGACCCGAATTTGCGCGGCTTTTGCCTGTGAGCGCTTGTCATCGATTAATGATTGGGTTTCAGCCTCGGTTTTTTGATAGCTGTTTTGCAAATAGTCCTGATAGGCACGCATGTCCTTAAACTGACCTTGTCCCGGCGTGTGATCCATGATTGACAGCAAATGCACCACGTCCTCGTCCAGCAATTCCAGCAAAACCGGCAACGCGGTCGGGTCGGTGATTTCGTAACGGGTATGCACGCGGTTATCGACCAGTGCTTTGTCGTTAAAGGCATGAATGGCGCGGACGATGTCCGCCGCCATGGTGTTGTTGCGCAAGCCCAATTCAGCATTGGCGAACGACAGCGAATGAAACACGGTAGTAATACCGGCGGCGGCATTGCGTTTGTCGGCTTGGGCAATGGCAAATTCCAGCGGGAAATGCACATTGGGCCGGGGTTCTATGTCTTTTTCCAAGGCATCGGCATGAAGATCGATCAGGCCGGGGAGCAAATAACGATTGCCCAGATCGATGGTTTGCTCAGCTTTAACAGCGATGGGGTTAATGGCGGCGATCCGGCCGTCTTCGATGAGCAGGCTGGCATGTTCCACTACCTGGTCGGCTAAAACCAGGCGTGCGTTGGTGATTTGATATTTCATTAAAACTCCTAAAATTCATTTTTTGTAGGATGTGCTGAGGTACGAAGCGCATCAAACGGCTATTTGTCGCGAAAGATGCGCCTCCTATCGTCGGCACATCCTACGGTTCTAGGCGCTCACAACCGGCACACTTAACTCAACCACTTCATCCGCCATACGCTTGACCAGATCAGCATGGTGAAAAATCGCCAACATGCCGACGCCTTGTTGCTTTTTGCGTTGAATCAAGTCAACCACGCGGTCGGTGGTTTTGGCATCCAGACTGGCGGTCGGTTCATCCAAGAGCAATAAACGCGGCGAGGCAATCAGGCCACGTGCCAGATTGACCCGCTGTTTCTCGCCGCCGGAAAAAGTCGCAGGCGGCACTTCCCATAAGCGTTCGGGTATGTTCAATTCCGCCAGTAATTCCGCCGCTCGCGCCCGACCTTCCAGTTTGCCTACGCCTTGCCGGTATAAAGGCATCGCCACCACATCCAGGGTTTTTTGCCGAGGCAAGGTGTGTAAAAACTGGGTGACAAAGCCGATTTCTTCGCGGCGCAATTCCAGAATTTGGTGTTCCAGAGCCAGTGCCAAATCCAGGGTTACACCGGCCGCCGTTTCATACAACAGCCGTCCGCTGCTGGGTAGATAGGTGCGGTAAATGCTTTTTAACACCGACGATTTACCCGCGCCGGTAGGGCCGATTAACGCGGTCAATTTGCCTGAATACACAGTCAGATTGACCTGCGATGACGACGGAATGACTTTGTTTTGCTCATGCAGAAAAAAAGTTTTGGACAGGTTTTCGACCCTTAATAACGCTTTGCTAGTCATCATCCTGCTCCTTATAGCGCCGAAGCGACCAATTGTTGAGTATAGGCGTGTTGCGGATCTTCCAGAATCTGGTCGGTCAGTCCCCGTTCAATCACCCGTCCGTATTTCATCACCAAGGTGCGCCCAGCCAAAAGCCGGATCACGCCCAAATCGTGGGTGACCACAATCATTGCGGTGTTCAGTTCCGACTGGATTTCCAGAATCAAATCCAGGATTTTTGCCTGCACCGATAAATCCAGACCGGTGGTGACTTCATCCAGAAGCAGCAGCGGCGGCCGGGTTGCCAGTGCCTTGGCGATTTGCACCCGTTGTTGCATGCCGCCGGAAAAGTTTTTCGGTAGTTCGTCCATACGTTCGGTCAACACCTCGGTACGCGCCAGCAATTCACGGGCACGTTCGCGGATTTCACTGTAATTCATCACCTGACTCATCAACAGCCGTTCGGCGATATTGCCGCCTGCCGAGATGTCGAAATTGAGTCCCAGATTGGGATTCTGATAAACCATGCCGAAACGGTGATTGCGTAGGCTCCGGCGTTGTGCCGGATTGAGCTTGAATAAAGGCTTTTGCCCGCTGTCGTCAAAAAACAAGGCACTGCCACTGACCGGCATTTGGTCAAAATACAGGCATTTGACTGCCGTCGATTTACCGCTGCCGGATTCGCCCATGATCCCCAGAATTTCACCTTTGTATAAATCAAAGCTCAAATCATGCAGCGCGACAATACTGCCGCAATGCGGGCAGATATTGGTCTCAAACTCGGGACCGGTGCTGGCAAAACACAAATCGCAGCCTTTTCCGTAAACTTGCGACAAGCCTTTGACTTCCAAAATCTTATCCATGCGCTAACTCCTGTTGCTGTTCACAAAAATCACTGTCGGAACATTGGTAAACCCGCTCGCCTTGTTGATCGATAAACTCATCCAGAAAACTTGTCTGTGAAGCGCACAACTTGCAGGCTCTGCGCTCGCCGTGACTGTCGGTAAAATCCTCGATGCGGAACGGCACGTCATCAAACGCCAACGGCTCGGCTAAGCAATGCGGCGGTACCGCGTAGATTTTTTTCTCACGCCCCGCGCCGAACAAAATCAACGCTTCGGAGTTGTGCAGTTTAGGCACGTCGTAACGCGGAATCGGCGACGGATCGATGATGTAATGGCCGTTGATCCGGGTCGGGTAACGGTGAGAAATGGTGATTTCATCAAACTTGACGATGTCTTCGTACAGCTTCACCAACAGCCTGGAATAATCGGCCTCGCCGTGCATGATCTTGCGCTTGTCCTCGCTGGGTTCGACGATGACCAAGGCATCGGGGTAGGGCACTTGCAACACTAAAATCTGATCGGCTCGCAGCGCTTGCTCGGGGATGCGGTGGCGCGATTGAATCAGCGTCGCTTCCTGCAGGTGCGTGGTAGTGTCGATGCCGGGGCAGGTCATTTCGATAAATTTGCGCAAATTCACCGCATTAACCGAATCGTCTGAACCTTGATCGATGACTTTCAAGGTGTCGTCCGCGCCGATCAAGGCCAGCGTCAATTGCAAACCGCCGGTGCCAAAGCCCCGACCCATCGGCATTTCCCTAGAGGAATAGGGCACCTGATAGCCGGGAATACAGATGGCTTTGATGACGCTGCGACGAATTTCGCGCTTGGCGTATTCGTCCAGAAAAGCGAAATTGATGCCGTTACTCATGGTTAGCCTCCTGTTTTTGCTGAGTGGTTCGCAATCGATCCATATCCGATTGAAAGGTAACGTAATGCGGCATTTTGTAGTGCGAGGCAAAGCCCATCGAGTCGATGCCGTCAACATGAAGCAACACAAACTCCGGGTCTTCGGACGGGTTTTCCGCACCGTCCTGCATGCCTTTTTGCAAAGCCCGATCCAGAATCGCCATCGAAATCGCCTTGACTTCGTTGTGGCCGAAACAGGCACCGTAACCCAGGGTAAAGGTCGGTACGGCGTTGTTATCGTCCCCCTGATACATCGCGACCACTTCGCATTCGGTCATCAACACTTCGCCAACTTCGGTCAATTCGCCGGTGAGCGGGTGCGGCAGCATGACCGGCAAATAACCGACGCGCAGTTCCGCGACAGTCGGATGCACATCGCCATAACCGCGCATATTGGAGTACGCAATCGCCAATAAAGAGCCGGTTTCGCCGCGTGCCATGGTCGCCAATGCCGCCGAGCGCGGCACGGGAAAAACCAGGGGTTCGCGGGTAATATCAAACGGCTGTTCACGCGTGGCTTGATTGACTTTAGGCAACAGCCCTTCAGCCCGCAGACTGTCCAATACTTTCGGGAACGAATCTAGCGCCGCGTGTTCCGGCAACCCGGCAAATAAGCTTTTGGCGATGGCTTGAAATTGCTCCGGGCTTTCATTGAGCAAATCCATGCGTAGCAGGCGCAAGGCATAATCGGTGGTAGGGCCCAACATCTGACCGCCCGGAATATCCTTGAACGAGGCCGAAATACGCCGAATCAGACGCATGTTAGTGGTGTCATGTACGGGCGTTTCTAACAGCCGGGGTTTGGTGGAACGGTAGGCACGCAGGGCAAAACTGGCTTCTAGGGTATCGCCCAGGCTTTGCTTGATGGCCAGTGCTGCCAGTTTGGGATGATACAAACCGCCTTCCGACACAATCCGGCTATGCAAAAAATACAGCTGTTTTTCGATAGTTTCGATGTCCAGTGGCTGGCCGGATTCGCCTTGCCGGGTGCGTAATAATTCCAACATATCGGCCGCGCCGTCAATCGCCCGGCCACCGCCTTTAATCGCTACATAACCCATTAGTTGATCTCCTTGATTTGCGTGCTTCTGGGTAATGCCAGGACAGCTTCGTCGGTTGCCAGCAGCATATCCACGCCCAGCGGAAAAGCACTGTTCCAGTCTGCCCGTTGTTTGAACCAGGATATATCCAGGCCTTGCGGAGCGAAAAGCACGGCCGTTTCGATGCCGGGGCCGGTCAGTTGATAGGCGGTATCGCCGCCTTTTAGCGCATCCAATGTCAGCACCAGCGTTGCGCCGTGTTCGGGGCTGGCCAGTGTGCCTAAGTTCGGTTCAAAATCCACCGGTCGCGTGCCTTGACAGAAAATAAAGGCCGCCCGTTCCGGCGCGGTAGGCTTAATCTGCAAACGCAGCCAATGGCTGTTATCGAGCAGCTGCTGCGGATCGGCCAGACTGCTCTCGCCATCGACCAGGGTTGCCAGCACCGCTAGTGCGGCATTGTGTTGACATTCCGGTAAGGTGTTGATGGTTCCGGGGCGTGAAAAAGCCTCGAGCACACAGCGGAAAGCCGCCTGTTGAAATTCGGCTTGCCAAATGAGATCAATCATCGTCATGCTCCGTTGCAGTGAGTAAGGCAAAATCTACCCGGGTTTTTGCCAGCATGGCGTTACGCAGGTTTTGTTCTTTAGTTAGTTCGGCCATGCCGATTTCTACCAGTTGATACAGTGCCAGCCAGCCGGGCAGGCGATGCGCCAATACCGCATCGCACAGCGCCAGCGCTTCTATCTTTTCCCGGTCATCGTCCATCAGTTGCGCCGCGCCTTGATAGTCCAGATTATCTTCAGTGCGAACGTTTACCCAGGCACTCGCCAGCGGAATTTCGCCTAAAAAGTAAGGGTCGTTAAAGGCGCTGTCACGCAGTTGCAGCATCGCCAGGCCGGTTTGCGGCAATTGCACCGGGCTAATCGTCCAGTGGGCGGCAATCTCATTGAGCACTGCCGCGATTTGTTTGGTCGACTGGGTGGCAAGCGCCCGAGGCCAGTCGTGTCGTGGTATATTCATTAGTTCAAGACCTTTCTAATCCAGGATGATGAGTTATCGATCACCACAATGGTGATCAGAATAATGATGATTAAGGCGGATGCCTGATTGTACTTAAACAGGCGCAAGGCATCGTGCAGCTCCAGACCTATGCCGCCCGCGCCAACCAAGCCCAGCACCGCCGCCATGCGCACGTTGCGATCGAAGATGTACAACACGTTGCCTACCGACTCTCTAAGCATTGAAGGCCAGGCGGCAAACACAATTTTTTGGGTAAAACCGGCACCGACCGCCGACAAGGCTTCGTATTTACCCGCCGGTACTCGCTCCATGTTTTCGGCAAAAAATTTACCCAAAAAACCGGCGGTGTGGATGGATAAAGCCAGTACGCCCGGTAGCGGTCCCAAGCCCATGGAGCTGACAAAGATTAGCGCCAGCAGCAAATCGGGCATGGCCCGCATGAAATTGAGCAGTTCTCTGGCCACACGATAACTGACGGCGTTAGGCGATAGAGGTCGGGCTGCATAAGGCGCTATCGCTGCCGCCATGATGAAGGCGAGTGCGGTTCCCCAAAATGCAGTCACTAAGGTTTGCGCCATAAGATGTAGATAACTAGATATGTTGGAGAAATTAGGCGTACCGTAACGGCTGAAATACTCGGTTATATCTTCAACGCCGTATAACAATGCCTTAAAATCAACACCTAAATCCCAAACGATCAACCACAGCAGAGCCAGTGCGACCGATAGCCAAACCGGAAATAAATTTTTCGGTTTTGGCGGTAGCGTATTAATGGACATTTAAAATACCTCCGATGGCTTTCTGACGGAACACATCGGACAATCTGTCCAGCAATGTCACCAGCGCATAAATGGATAAAGCGATCATGCCGATACGCTCGTAATTGAACAATCGCATAGACATCACCATGTCGTAGCCGATACCGCCCGCGCCGACCAAGCCTAGAATGGAAGCCGCACGCAGATTGTGATCGAGAATGTACAACAAAGAGCCGATAAAGTCCGGTACCGCTTGCGGCAGCATCGCATACAAAATACTTTGGAACTTAGTGCAGCCGGTCGAGTCCAGCCCTTCAATCGCTTTGAAATCGACCACTTCTATGCTTTCGGCGATAAATTTGCCCATAAAGCCGACCGTGACCAGCGACAAGGCCATAATGCCCGGTAACGCGCCCAAGCCTAACGCCGATACAAATACCAGTGCCCAGACCAGTTCCGGTAGTGCGCGAATTAAACTCAGCAGATCACGGGTCATGCGGAAAATCCAGGGATGCGGACTGGCATTTTTCGCTGCCAAAATCCCCAACGGCATGGAAATAGCAACCGCCAATGCCGTCGCCAATAAGGTCATTTCAACGGTTTCCAGCATTTTTTTACCCAATTGCGGCAAATAATGCCAATCGGGCATCACCACCAAATTCTGGGTAAAATCGAGCATTCGCGGTACCGCGTAAAAAATTTTGTTGTAGGACATATCGACAGCTGATGCAGTCAATATCAAGCCGATAATCGGCAAGACAACACTCAATATCGCAATCAGCGGTGGTTTACCACTAGGTGTAGGCCAATACCAGCTCAGGTTCATGACTTGTCTCCTCGTAGCTAGTGCCGTAAATTTCAGCTTGTTTGGCAGGGGTTAATTGTTCGGGAATGCCGTCAAATAGGATCGCCCCTGCATTCAAGGCAATAATGCGGTCGGCGTATTGTTTGGCATATTCGACCTGATGCAGATTCACAATGACAGTAATGCCTTTTTCAGTGCATATTTTTCGCAGCAAGTTCAATACTTCCTCGCTGGATTTTGGATCAAGACTGGCAATCGGCTCATCAGCCAGAATCAATTTGGGTTGTTGCGCCAAGGCGCGAGCAATGCCGACCCGTTGCTGTTGTCCGCCGGATAATTTGTCGGCGCGGCTCCAGGCCTTATCGAGCAAATCGACTTCGCGTAGCGCCGCTTCGGCAATCTGATAATCGGTTTTAGGGAACAAATAAAACAAACTGCTCAGCCAGCTGTGTTCCGCTAATCTCCCAATCAACACATTGGTCATCACATTGAGTCTATCGACCAGATTGAACTGTTGAAATACCATGCCGACATGGGCGCGTATTTTGCGGTAGTTTTTTTTGTTCAGGGTAACGCCATCAATGGTAATCTCGCCTTGCGTGGCGGGATCAAGGGCATTCATCGCCCTGAGCAAAGTCGATTTACCGGCGCCGCTAGGCCCTAGTACGGCAATGAATTGCCCGGCTTCAATGTCCAGATTGATATTTTTTAGTGCGCAATAACCATTGGGATAGGTTTTATGCACCGCTCTTAGAGAAATGTAAGCCATAAGGGGTTTCCTTGGGTGAACGTGAGTTTATCGCAATTGTAGGAGCGGCTTTAGCCGCGATAATCGCGGCTAAAGCCGCTCCTACAGGTTACTTCAACATTTCTTCGCGGAGTAAGCCCAATTCACTGACCAAATCACGGATTTTTTGGTAATCGGCTGACGTTACGGAATTATATTTGGCTAATTCGCCATAACCGGTGACTTTTATCTCTTTATGCGCGTTCAAAATAGCATCGCGAATTTTGGCTTTGGTGGCTTCCGGCAAATCTTTGCGATACGCCATGGGTGAGCCGGGCAGGGGATCCGAATACAGCAACACCCGGTTTGATTCTTTGGTAATCAGGCCTTTTGCCAGCATTTTTTCGTAAGTGATGTCGTTGTCGGCGGCCGCATCAACGGATTTGTTTTTAACCGCCATTTCGGCAGCATCATGTGATCCGGCATAGGTAAATTCGCCGAAAAATTCTTTCGGCATCTGTCCTGTGGCTTGTTTAACCAGATAAGTCGGTATCAAGCCGCCTGAGGTT
>JAURYJ010000077.1 GCA_030653985.1 Methylobacter sp.
TTACCTAAGCATGTAGGCTGGATCAAGTCATAGCGAGAATCGGTGTTCCGGCACCCACGAATTTGCCGGAAACGCTACCACGCGCTACGCTTGGGTAGCCTATTCCAGCCTCGTCATTATTTAGGAAAGATGCCTAATAAATAGCACCACCCAATATGTTGGGGTTCGCAACGTTCCCCAACATATTTTCTTATTAAACCTAACCCTTTAATGCCTTCAAGACCGCCTGCATCGTCGCATTGGCATCGCCAAACAACATGCGGGTGTTTTCCAGCACGAATAACGGATTACCTACGCCGGCATAGCCTGATGCCATGCTGCGCTTAAGGACGATGGTGGTTTCGCCTTTCCAGCATTCCAGTACCGGCATACCGGCTATCGGGCTGTTGGGGTCATCCAGCGCGGACGGATTGACGATGTCGTTGGCGCCGATCACGATCGATACGTCAACATGTGCCCAGTCTTCATTGATTTCGTCCATTTCATAAACGATGTCGTAAGGTACTTTGGCCTCGGCTAGCAGCACGTTCATGTGGCCGGGCATTCTTCCTGCAACCGGATGGATGCCAAAACCGACTTTCTTGCCTTTATCCCGCAACAGCTTGGTGATTTCATTAACGGTGTGTTGAGCCTGAGCGACTGCCATACCGTAGCCTGGAATAATGACGATATTTTTTGCAGCCAGCAATAATTGTGCGGTTTCTTCAGCGTTGATCGGCGTGACTTCGCCTTCAATGACTGCGGCTTCTCCGCCTGAACCGGTGCCAAAACCGCCGGCAATCACGCTGATAAAGTTGCGGTTCATTGCACGGCACATGATGTAACTCAAGATTGCGCCGCTGCTGCCGACCAATGCGCCGGTCACAATCAACAAGTCGTTGCTTAACATAAAGCCGGTTGCCGCCGCCGCCCAGCCTGAATAGCTGTTGAGCATGGACACCACCACCGGCATGTCAGCACCGCCGATAGCCATAACCATGTGTATGCCGAACAGCAGGGCAATGACGGTCATCAGCAGTAAGGGGGATAAACCGCCGCCATTTTCAGTTTGTTGTAAAAATACCCAACCCAGAACCACGGCGGCAATCAGTAAGCACAAATTGAACCAATGACGACCCGGCAATAACAGCGGTTTGCCGCTGATACGTTCGCTGAGTTTGCCAAAAGCAATCACTGAACCTGAAAAGGTCACGGCCCCGATCAGAATACCGATGTAAATTTCTATTTCATGGATATTTTTTTCTACGCCGCTTAAGCTCAACGAACTGTCCATAAAATTGGCATAACCCACCAACACCGCAGCCATACCCACCAGGCTGTGCATGATGGCGACCAGTTCCGGCATTTGCGTCATTTCGACTTTTAAGGCGGCTCTAGCACCAATCGCGCCGCCGATTAACAAGGCAACGATCAAAATAGCGTAGGAGGTGACCGATGCGCTTAAGGCGGTAGCGATAATCGCAATCGCCATGCCTAACATGCCGTAATAATTGCCTCGGCGTGCCGTTTCCTGGTTGCTTAAACCACTCAGGCTAAAAATGAACAGAATGGTGGCGACGATGTAAGACATCGTGACTAAACTTTGGGACATCATATTCTCCGGTTATTTTCTGAACATTTCTAACATACGGCGGGTGACTAAAAAGCCACCGGCAATATTGATAGATGCAATGAGTATCGCCAATCCGGCCAGGATGCTGATAGTAAAGTCCGGTGCGGAAACCTGCACGACAGCCCCGATAATAATAATGCCGCTGATGGCGTTGGTCACACTCATTAAAGGGGTATGCAGCGATGCCGAGACATTCCATATCACCTGATAACCGATGAAACAGGCCAGCACAAACACGGTAAAGTGCGTCATGAACGATGTAGGGGCAACCGAACCGATACCGAACAGCACCAGGCCGCCAATAATTAATGGCATAAACTGCTTAATTGGGCTTGGTTTTTGTTGTTCCTTTACCGATGCATAAGCGGGTGCTTCGGTTTGCGGAGCAGGGGCTGCGGAGAGCTTGGGCGGTGGCGGCGGCCAGGTGATTTTGCCTTCTTTGATGACCGTGGTGCCGCGGATCACCTCATCGTCCATATTGACGTTGATCGTGCCGTTTTTCTCGGGGCAAAGTTCCGTTAACAAGTGCCTGAGGTTAGTCGCATAAAGCTGGCTCGATTGGTTAGCCAAGCGACTGGGTAAATTGCTGTAACCGATAATGGTCACATCGTGTTTGACCACGACCTGATCTTTCTCGGTTAATGCGCAATTGCCGCCTTGTTCGGCAGCCAGATCGACGATAATACTGCCCGGTTTCATGGATTTAACCATGCCTTCCGTGATTAACTTGGGTGCCGGTTTGCCGGGAATCAGCGCGGTGGTGATAATGATGTCCACGTCCATCGCCTGTCTGGCAAACAAGGCCATTTCAGCTTCTATAAACTCTTTGGACATGGTTTTGGCGTAACCGCCGGTTCCCGAGCCTTCTTCTTTAAAGTCCAGCAGCAAAAATTCGGCATCCATGCTTTCGATTTGTTCTTTAACTTCTGGTCTGGTATCGAAAGCCCTGACGATGGCACCCATGCTCTTTGCGGTACCGATGGCGGCAAGACCTGCTACACCGGCACCGATAACCAGCACTTTAGCGGGAGGAACTTTGCCGGCAGCGGTAATCTGTCCGGTAAAAAACCGGCCGAAATGTTGAGCGGCTTCAATGATCGCGCGATAACCGGCAATATTGGCCATGGAGCTGAGCGCATCAAGCTTTTGCGCTCTGGACATGCGCGGTACGCTGTCCATCGCCAGCACCGTCGCATTTTTGGCCGCCAATTGCTGCATCAACGCTTCATTTTGTGCAGGCCAGATAAAGCTGATTAAACGACCGCCTTCGGACAACAGGTCAATTTCATCCAACGCCAGTTCGGGATGACGCTCAGGGGCGCGAACCTTCATGACGATGTCGGCTTTTTTCCACAGCGCCTTGGCATTGTCAACAATCTCAACGCCCACTTCCTGGTAGGCTTCATCGGAAATATTCGCGGCAAGTCCTGCACCTTTTTCGACCAGGACCGAAAAACCCAGTTTTATAATTTGTTCGGCGGCCTCAGGCGTAGTGGCCACACGTTTTTCACCTGGGTGAATCTCTTTAGGTATACCAATTTTCATACAATCTCCAAGGGGAGTTAGTTTAGAGCATAGTGAGCAAAGGTTTTAACCTTCAGTCAAAACCTACCATGGAGGATAGGAGATTAAGTCCTATTTTTCAATAAAAAACATAAAACGGGCGGGTGGGTGTTGGTTTTGTAAGAACGGGTATCAACGATCAGGATTCATCACTATCAGGGTATTGATTAAGCTGTCGCAAAATCTGGCGAGCTTCGGCATATTGAAAATCGTTAATCAGTTTGCGTAATTGGGCAAACCAGGCAAGTTGATCATCTGCCAGATGGGACTTGAGTGTGTTTAACATGACATCAGAAATGAAATTGTTTTCTTTGAGTAGCAAGTCAAGTTCGGCCGCGTTGCGTGTTAGCGCTTTATCATTAGCGTCGGTAGACAGCAGTAACACTTCATGCAGGTGCAGTGTCGCAATGATGGACATCGTCTGGTTAAACACTTCCTTAAAGGTATCGAACGTCGCAGCCGATCGCTCTCCGTTGAGTTCGGTTTCCAGTGCCTCAGCAGCGTCATATAGTCCTACCGCACCGATATTGCCAGAAGCGCCTTTAATCTTGTGCAGCAGTTCTTCGGCGGCAACAAGGTTACCTACCGTCATCATAGCGGCGATTTCGTCAGGTACATGTTCCATGTTTTCCATGAAAGTACGCAACAATCGTGTTGCAAGTGCTTTATTGTTGTCTAACATCAATAGTAAATTACGCATGTCGAAACCAGGCAGATCATCGGAACTCGACAATTGGGCTATGATCGGTTCAGCTGTGATGCCGTCTGTCGCGGTCTTAGTGGTACGCTCAAGCGGTTTTATCCACTGTACTAGCGTTGACATCAGTTTTTTCGGATTAATCGGTTTGGCAATAAAATCATTCATGCCTGAATCGCTATATCTGTTCTGCTCCTCTGTGGTTACGGCAGCGGTCAATGCGATAATAGGAAGTTGTGCAAAACGTGCCTGACTGCGGATCATTTTGGTTGCTTCAAAACCATCCAGTATTGGCATATGTATATCCATTAATACCGCATCAAACTCGGCACTCTCCAATAATGCCAGAACCTCATTACCATTATTGGCTATCTCGACAATGATACCCGACAGCGTGAGAAATTCCTTTACGATCTGCTGGTTGATGAGATTGTCTTCCGCCACCAGAACCCGGGTGCCGACAAGCAATTTTCTTGCATCGACTCGGGGTAAGGTCGGTGATTTTGACTTGTCCTTACGGGGCAAAGATGACAGACCTAGAACCAGTTCAAAGCTGAAGGAGGTGCCTAGACCCAATGAGCTCGTGACCAAAAATTCACTGCCCATCAGTTGTAACAGATTATGACTGATGGCCAGGCCTAGACCTGTTCCGCCAAAACGACGGGTGATGGAGCTGTCCACTTGGCTGAAGGGTTGGAATAGCTTGGCGTGATCAGTGTCTGCCATGCCGATACCGGTATCGGTGACACAAAATAGCAGTCGGGCTTCCGATGGGTCGAGTTGTTGCAGTGTAATAGCAAGCATGACTGTGCCACGCTCGGTAAACTTGATCGCGTTACTGAGCAGATTGATTAAAATCTGTTGCAGCCTGAGCGCATCGCCGATCAAGTTACTGGGGACATTGGGCGCAACAGTTATGCTGAAGTTGATGCGCTTTTCCTTGGCATTATCAGCAAACAGATTGCTGACATTATTCAGTATGGCATCAAGAACGATGGGGTTGTGCTCAAGGGTTAAACGTTCTGCTTCCAGTCTGGAGAAATCCAGGATGTCGTTAAGTATGCTCAGTAGGTTGTTAGCAGAGCTGTTAATTTTTTCCAGATAATTCCGTGCATCATCGGACACTTCTTTGTTAAGCGCCAGATACGAGAGCCCGATGATCGCGTTCATTGGCGTGCGGATTTCGTGCGACATGTTAGCGAGGAATTGTGACTTGGATTTGGTTAGTGTTTCAGCCCGGTCTTTAGCCAGCAAGACGATAGCTTCATGTTGCTTGCGCTGAGAAATATCCTCGGCGATACCGAGGTAACCTGTCGTTTTACCGTCCTGACTCAGGATAGCGGTGACCGCAAGAGACACGGTTAAGGTTGAGCGGTCTTTGCGCACATAAGTCCATTCTCGTTTTCCCTGTTCTGAGTGATTGGCTTGTTCAGCAAAAACCTCAAATCCGAAAATCGGTCGACCCAATTCAAGTGTCAACTCCCCGCAACGTTGTGCGATTTCTTTTTTGCTATGAATTAGGGCAGGTGTTTGTTTGCCGACCATTTCCTCGGCACTATAGCCCAACATCAGTTCGGCTCCGCGATTAAAGGTCGTCATCAACCCATCTGCACCGGTCGAAATGATGCTGATTTCGGTGGCGGCGGAAAGAACATTTTCCAGCGTTTCTTTAGCGCTGCTGGCTGCATCTAGGGCAATGATTTTATCGGTCACATCAATGCAGGAACCGATATAGCCTGCAAACGTCTGATCCGCATTGAAACGGGGGACGCCGTGGTCTTCAATCCATCGGTATTCGTCATCGTGGCGTTTCAGACGGTATACCATATGGAAGGGTTGGCGACGGTCAAAATAGCTGATATAGCTAGTCAGATAATGCTGTAAATCGTCAGGATGGATGCCGTTCCGCCAACCATTGCCCAATTCTTGTTCCATCGCATAGCCGGTGAAATCCAGCCAGACTTGATTGAACCAAAAGCAGCGTTTATCGGTATCCGCCAACCAAATCAGCATGGGGGCCGCATCGGCAACAATACGAAAACGCTGCTCGCTTTGTGCCAGCTCAGTTGTGCGCTCTTCCACCAGCTTTCTGAGCAGATTTGCTCGACCGGAGACCACCATTGCGAAGGCGCTGACAATACTGGTCAGTATCAGTCCTGCTAACAAAATCAGCCAAGCGTTACCTGAGCGATGAGACGTAAAATAATCCTGGGTAGGCGCGACTTCAAATCGCCATGAGCGATCTGCAACTTTAATGCTTGAATGGCTGACCAGGGGATCTGTTTTTCCGAAAAAGCTGCTTCCCGGTACAACCCAGGGCGACAGTGCTTGCCAGTTCATGGAAAACAGCAACTGTTCTGCGGCGGGTTCGCTCTCATCAATCAGTCGGTAGGACAGCCCGTTGAGATCTAAATCCTTGAGCGCCGCAGTGGCTATGTCGCCCGCCCTGAATATGCCGACTGCATAACCGGAAATGTTGTTGCGGCGCTCTTCCAGGGTTTGGTGCGAAAGGCCTGTGCGGTAAATAGGGCTATAGGCGACCAGTCCATATTGATTGCCTTTTTCCTGAACCAAATTAACCCGGGCCGTAATCGTGAGTTCTCCGGTGTCCCTGGCTTTATTGAGGGCGTCACGCCTTAATATATTGGAGTTGAAGTCGTAACCCAAGGCGCTTTCGTTGCCTTGATAGGGCTCAAGGAAGGTAATCGGTATATATTTTTGCCGATTCCCGGCGCGAACTATGCTTTTGTCGGCGTCACGCTCGGTGATCTGGAAGTTTGGATAGCCATCTAGTCGAACGCTTTTCTCGAACGCATTCCGCTCTGCGGCCTGAATAATGGGGCTCCATTCCAGCGCCTGTATCCCCTCGAAATCGTCTAATGAATGCGTTACGAAGGCTTTGAAATCTTGCCGATTAACCATTGATGAAGCCGAATAGAAACTTCCGATAGAACGTATCACGTTTAGATGGTCAAAAACCGAGGTTTCCAGCGCTACTTTCAACTCAACAGCGCGTTGATTGAACTCAAGCTTTAACCGGTCACTGTTATTTTTTGACTCAAGAAAAACAACGGTTGTTGTCAATATAAACAGGGCGATAACCGGTAGGGTTATTGCGATGCGTCTATTGCGCCAAGGGCCACTAGACGGTTGCGCCCAGACTAACATCAGCGGCGTGAAGATAAATATCCCCAAGGCATCGCCCATCCACCAAGTCCTCCAGTTAGTCAGGAAGCTTGCAGTCGGAATCCCCCCCATAGCCACCAGAGTTGATACTGATATAGTCGAACTGACCAGAGCGCTGAACAGACCGCCAAACAGAAAGAACAAAAAGACTTCTTTTTCACGGGTAAACGAATTCGGAAAATCGGCAAAGCGTCGGACAAGATGCGCCCCTACGACGGCTTGCAAGCTTGCTCCGCAGCTGATAATGAGCGTAATAATGATTGAATAGAGACTTTCTATAGGGAGAGGGGAAATTAATGGAGTCGAGATGTTCACCAGAAACGAACCCAGTAATATGGCCGGCCAAACACGGTTGCCGTAGAGCAGAATGCCCGCTAAAGCGATGCCGGAAGGCGGCCAGATGGCTGTTGCATAGCCAGGTGGAATGGCCAGAGCCGCTCCGAGTTTGCCGGTTATAAAGTAGGCAGCGGTCAAAGCTATAATTTGCAGTAGCCAAGACAAGGATAGTACTGATGTCTTTGCTGTTGAAAATGAAGTGCCGAGGTTGTCGTTATTTTTAGACATTTGAATGTAATGCGTAACCCGCATAAATAACTACGTAGGGTGCATAAGCGTGAGCGTCATGCACCTGAAACGTTGTGGAGTTTTAATTTGACAAGGGTTATTAGGCGTAATAATAACTATTGTGTGTGTTGTTGGCGGATGGCGCTATCGCTTATCCGCCCTACGAAAAAATAATGCCTCATTATCGTAATTTCAATTATATGAAAATAACAGATTTAACCTACTACCAGAGCATCCATTAGGCTAATTTAACTTCATTTTTGGGTGTTGCCTGCAACTCATAAGACGTTACCACTCAAGGCTTAAGTTGCTGTTTTTTCAAAGTCTATTAACGCCAATAATTCTGTAGGACTAAAAGGTTTAGTCATGTAAAAGTCTGCGCCAACTTGTTTACCTAAGTCAACATCTTGCTGTTGACTGCGAGCTGTCAACAAAATAATTTTACACGGCCGGGTGTCTGACCAAGATTTAACCTGTTGGCAAACTTGAAAGCCATTTAATTCACCGGGTATCATCACATCAAGAATCACATAATCGGGTTTTTGCTCAGTGATTATCGACAAGGCTGTTGCGCAGCAATCGGCTTCAAATAGCTCAATTCGACTGTCGGAAAAAGTCAGTCTGAGTAGATGTCTAATAATTCTGTTATCGTCAACAATGAGTATTTTTATTTTCAGTGATATTGACTGGCTGTTCATAAGTTGGTCACTACTGCGTCCGCTGAAATTTGTTTTAACCACAGGATAACGGTGGTGCCGGTTCCCGGTTTACTGGTAATCTCTACCTGTCCCTGATGAAGCGCCATGATTTCCTTAACCAGTGACATGCCAAGGCCGGCTCCCGGTATGTTGCCGATATTATTGGCACGCCAAAAGCGGATGAAAATATGTTTAAGCTGTTCTTCGTCCAAACCCATACCCCGGTCGCGAATAACAATGCCAACTTCTGCCTGGTCATTGATTTGGCGCTGTTTTAGGCTGATGTCGATGTGGTCGGTCGTAGAATATTTGTAGGCGTTACTCAAAACATGGGTAATGACTTGGCGTAATTTGTCGGCGTCGGCAAAAACCCAGTAGTTATCTGTCAGTTGACGACGTTTAATCCGGCGTGGATCACCCGGAACCAATAGTTCATTGATTGCGCGGTTGACAATGTCCAATAACGGCTGTTTTGTCAAGACAAAATCCATACCGATTCGTGCCAGATCCAGCAGTTGGCTAAGTAGGGTGACCAGGCTGGCTGATTGCTGGTGTATCGTCGATAAAATTTCACGCGTGGTCTCTGTATCAAATTGCCGGGATAGCAATAGCTCAGAAAAACCGAACACACTGGCCATCGGTGTACGTAATTCGTGTGCAGCCGTCGCCAAAAACTCACTTTTCATTTCGGCTATTTCAGTTTCCACCGTAATATCTCGAAAATACAGAATTTTTGAAAGGCTTGTATGAGCGATTTGGCGATCCGTACGCGTCATTACCAATCGTTTTTTTAGCGGGGTAGTCTGTTGATTTAAGGTCTGAGTAAGGCTCTGACTTAAATTCATGACGTATGTTTTCTGATTGACATGCTGTTGATCAAGTGTCCTGTTTATATAAGGCAATACCGGGTGACAGCTTTGGTCGAGATAGTGATTAAAAGCCTGCTCGCTTAAGTTAGCCAGGTTATCTCGGTTAAACCCCGTCATGCTGAGAAAAGCGGGGTTAATTGATTGGATAAAACCTTGCCGTGACACCGTAACAATCCCATCGGGACTGAGGCTAAAGATGGCTTCTAATTCTTGTTCACGCGGGTTCAATGATGCCAACTGTCAAAACCTTGTCGTTGTTGCAATAGAAAATGATAGCCGTTAAGGCCATCGGGGAGTTGTCCTGAGATGTAGTAGCCATCCTGACTGGACTGGCTGCCCTTGTACCCCTTTAAGAAAAAAACAGGTCCTCGTTCCCTTGCAGGTGGTGTCGCCGCCATTAAGTTAAGGGCTTGGTATTGGGGTGGGCGCGAATTTATTCGCGCAGTAACAGCCAAATGCGCTAATAAATCCGCGCCCACACGGTTCAGTCATCACTGTCTTTTC
>JAURYJ010000081.1 GCA_030653985.1 Methylobacter sp.
CGCTGATTGTGCTTTTGAAGCCTTTTAAAACTTAAGTTGCCGTCATTGAGAGAGCCGATAGCGTCCTCTGGTAGCACTGTTCAATATTAACACAATAGAGGTTTTATACTATGGAAAACACGAAATTGAGCCGCTTACATCACCGCCATGAACGGCGGGGTTTTACGCTACTCATGGATAAAAAGGTGAGCGCATAAACGGCGAATACGCTGGCCAATAGTAATCGCCCCAAAAATAAGGGTAACCGCCATAATAAGGACCGTAACCATAGCCGAAACCGCCGTAATAATCGTAACGATGGTCATACACATAAACCGGCCAAAGATGAATGTTCGTGGCGGCAACCAACGGTAAGTGCAACACTTTTTTGCCTATTGTGCGTTCGACATCACCTGTAAGCGTTCCCGCAACGGTGATTTTCGTATTTTTGGTGTAGACAGCCGGATCGAGAAACTCAGCGCTTTTGATCAGAAATCGTCCCTCATTCGGTTGATCTGTCTGAGGCCGAGCATTGCTGCTTAGCGGATAATACAGCACCTGAAGCAGACTGAAATTTTGTTCATTTTCCACATCAATAATAACGCCGCCCCAACGCACCGGCGCATTTTTATAATTGGCGATCTGCTGGATTGCCTGAGCATAAGAAATGTCATGCAGCGGGGGATTTTTTATCGCGGGCGGCAAACTTGAGCAAGCGCCCAACAACAAACAGGTCAGCAATAAATATCGTTTCATATTTTTTCTCCTGAAATGTTCAGATTTTATTAGCACTACTTCACCAGAAATCACCTGAAAACGCTATTGTTGAATATACCTATTCCTGCAATGGCGCCTAATTGCAGTACAATAAGCCCCCCTTGTTCAACTGTGTACCCATGCCTTCATGAATAAACAAAAGAAACTGCTACGTTCCGATATACGCCACGAATGTGGAGATGCTTTTTATGAGCGTGGGCGCGGCTATTTTGAAACAAATCGAGTAATTAATCTCACGGTTAAAAATGAAGGGGCTCTTTTTGTACAGCTCAATGCCGCCGTTACCGGCAGCCATAAAGACCCGTACCGGCAAAATATTCGCATCGTCTGGCGCCCGGACTATAGCGCGGCAGAAATTGAAGGCGATTGTACTTGCCCTGTCGGTTATAACTGCAAGCATGTTGCCGCAGCTTGCCTGATGTATCAGTATTCCGGTCAAAACCTTGCTATATCGAAGACAAAATCCAGTTGCCTGGATTGGCTCAACAGCCTTCATCAGCAAACGCCGGAGCAACATAATGTCCATCAGGAGTTTATTGCTTACATCCTCATGCCCGGCCCTGCTAAACACGAATTCACGATTGATTTTTTAATCACCAAAGCAAAAAAAACCGGAGGGTTAAATAAAGGCAGAAAAACGACCTTAAATAACCTGCGCTACAGCTACGCCTATGCCAGTCATATTGGACCGGAAGATCAGGAAATTGCCAAACTGGTGACAGCTAACTTATCGTTAAGAGGCACGCCCTCAATTGACGGTGCTACAGGTTATTTAACCTTGTCTAAACTGCTGAAAACAAGTCGGTTGTTCTGGCACGACACTGAGCACGCTCCGCTAGCAAAGGGGGCCGACCGCGATTTAAAATTTAACTGGCAGACAGCCGATAACGGCGATTATCAATTAACGGTCGAAATCGATCCTCCGGCACTATTACTGCTGACCGATCCACCGCAATACCTGGACAGCGCATTGGGTTTAATAGGCGCTCTCAACGCGCATAATCTCTCGACAGATCAACTTAGAAACATTCTGGCCGCCCCGCTCATTCCGGCCGAATATGCCGATGAATTCAGTCAGCGCCTGATTATCGAACACCCCGGCCTGCCGCTCCCTGCACCCAAAAAAGTCGAGTTAATCGAAGCCGATCAGCTAACACCTGTACCGACGCTATTGCTGCTCGGCCATCAACTATCGCCCCAGCAATACAGCCACTTTATCGCAGTAAAGTTTAATTACGGCGACTGGACGCTTTCTGCAATCCCCTTGGAAAGCTATAGCGTGGTAAAAACCGATCAAGGACTGGTGCGAATTAAACGCGACCTAGAAACCGAGCAATTGGCCATACACCGCCTTGCCGAACATGGCTTTACTCCGGCCATGCAGCTGAGGCAACAAGAACTATTTTTGTATAGTCCGACACAAACTGACATGGACAGCGCCGCACGCTGGGGCGATTTTCTGCAAAACATTTTGTCTGAGCTGGAACAAGATGGCTGGATTATCGACATAGACGACAGCTTTTTGCTTAACTTTAAAACCGCGCAGAACTGGGAAGCGGAAATCAGCGAAGGCCAGCAAGACTGGTTTGAAATGAGCTTCAACATAGAAGTTGACGGCCAGCCCATGCCTTTACTGCCGTTAATTATGCCAGTACTGGAAAACTACGACCTGGAAAACCTACCAGAAATGCTCAGCATTCCGTTAGGCGAGCACAATTATTTGACCTTGCCCAGCGACAAAATCAGGCCGTTTTTGAATGTGTTGCTAGAACTATTTAACAGCAGCACCCTGGATAAAAACGGCTCATTGAAACTGTCCCGATTTAACGCCGCCGCACTGGCCGACCTGGAAGAACACAGCTATGGCCTGTTCAGTATTAGCGGCGGCAAAGCGTTACGGGAACTGGGACGAAAACTTAAAAACTTTACCGGCATTGAAGATGTCGCCCTGCCCAACAACTTGCAGGCAGAACTGCGTCATTACCAACAACAGGGGCTCAACTGGCTGCAATTTTTGCGAGAATACAAATTCTCCGGCATTCTGGCCGACGACATGGGCTTGGGCAAAACCATACAGACACTTGCTCATTTGTTAATAGAAAAACAAAGCGGCCGGATGAGTCTGCCCAGCCTGATCATCGCGCCGACCAGCCTGATGAGCAACTGGCGACGGGAAACCGAGCGCTTTACGCCCGACTTAAAAATCCTGATCTTGCAAGGCACCGAACGCAAGCAGCTGTTCTACAAAATCAGGGACTACGACCTGATTCTGACCACTTACCCCTTACTGACACGGGACGAGGAAACACTGCTGGAACATGAGTATCATTATCTGATCCTGGACGAAGCCCAGGTCGTTAAAAACCCGCTGTCCAAAGCCGCGCAAATGGTGCGCAGAATAAAATCCAATCACCGCTTATGCCTGACCGGCACACCGATGGAAAATCATCTGGGCGAACTATGGGCGCAATTTGATTTTTTGATGCCGGGCTTTCTGAGCGACAGCGCCACCTTTAAAAAACGCTACCGCACGCCGATTGAAGTGTATGGCGATAGCGAGCAAAGATCACGGCTGTCGCGTCGGCTTGCACCGTTCATGTTACGCCGTACCAAACAGGAAGTTGCCACCGAATTACCGCCTAAAACCGAGATTATTCGCTCAGTGCCGCTACATCCAAAACAGGCCGCGTTATACGAGAGCATCCGCCTGACCATGGAGAAAAAAGTCCGCGATGCAATAGCCGAAAAAGGCCTGTCGCGCAGCCATATCACCATCCTGGACGCCCTGCTTAAATTGCGCCAGACCTGTTGCGACCCACGCACCCTGCGGCTAGTAGAAGCGCAAAAAGTACAGGAATCCGCCAAACTCGATTTGCTGATGGAGCTATTGCCGGAACAACTGGAAGAAGGTCGCCGCATTCTGGTATTTTCGCAATTCACCCGCATGATTGCGCTGATTGAAGATGCGTTAAGCGCCCAAAAAATCGGCTACACCAAACTGACCGGCCAAACCCGCAACCGCGACGAAGCCATAGAACGCTTTAAAAGCGGCGAAGTGAACGTTTTCCTGATCAGCCTGAAAGCGGGCGGAGTCGGCTTAAACCTGACCGAAGCCGACACCGTGATTATTTACGATCCGTGGTGGAACCCCGCCGCAGAAAGCCAGGCCGCAGACCGCGTCTATCGTATCGGTCAGGACAAGCCGGTATTCGTGTATAAACTGATTACCGAAAATACGGTAGAAGAAAAGATTATCGCGATGCAGGATAAAAAACGCGCCTTGGCCGAAGGAATTTATAAAGACGGCGAAAAAGAGGAATCGTTAAAACTAACAGCGGAGGATCTAACGGCTTTGTTTGAGCCATTGTAAGACGTTAAGGCAATAACCTAAAGCCATGGAACCGCAATAAAAATAAATATGAAAATTCGCGTTATTTTAAAAAAACTATCAAATCCTCGCGTTAGAAGGCGATTAAAAATTGGCCTCTGTGTTTACGGCGGTGTGGCTATAATCGGCCTGTTATTTAAGCTTGTCTATGATATTGGTTATTTTAACGCACAGTCATTTACCCATGATAAAAACACTGGGCTAGCTATTACACATCCCGTACTGAACATAGAATCTGCTCAGCGTATTGTGTCTGGCGCGCTAAAAGAAGACCCGACTAACCCACAAACCATGGTGACTCAGATTATTGATAGCAATCATAATCTTTCAACCATTATTATAGAAAACAATCAGCTAAAAAAAATTGCCTGGATTATAGACAGGCGTTTGTTTTTTACCGGCGATCTATTCAATGACGCCGGTTATAATTTAACCGAAGGTATTGAGCATCAACACAATATCAAGCGTGGTGATCGTTGATTGCTATGTCTACAAAGTCACTCGTTTGGCGATTTCAATGTCTTTTCGCAACAAATCATTAACCAATAGCTGCAAACTTCCCGGCGTAGTCAGACATTTTTCATTAAAGTATTGAACAACATCCTTATCTAAATAAATAGGTAATTGAATGTCTTCAACAGGCACATAAAATTTACCTTGTTCGGCATTAGAAAAATCGTATTCTTCTTTCATTTTGTAAGCCTCTTCATATAAGTTGCGGTCTCGTTAGCCGTTGCTTTTCTGGCGGAAATAATTCTGATGACGTCATCATAGCGAAAGGTATGAACAACTAACAGCGTTTGTTCATTCAAATTTTTGCCCAATAATAACCAACGTTCTTCCGTTTCTGAATGCTCATCGTCAGGCATGCTTAAAGCAAAAGGATCGGAAAATACATAAGCGGCATCGCCAAAATTGATGTCGTGCTTACGCATATTCAGCTGGTTTTTATTTTCATCCCAGGTGAATTTCATAAGTACTTTTTCAAGATGGCTTGTTTTTTACTGGCCGCTGCGTCGATTATTTTTTGTGCGGCGGTGATGCTAGTTTCTTGGGCTGATATTTCTCTGATGAGTTGTTGTTGGGTAGTAAAGTCAGGAACAGGAATTAACCGCTGATAAACATCATTGCGATTGATTCCAGGCACACCTATGCCTTTAATCATCTTTTCGAGTTCCAACGTGGACAAAATATAATAAAGATATTTCATCACACATTCTTTGATTGGTTTTACATAAAAAGTTGTATCAATTGGATAGCAATTATTTTCAATAAAAACGACTTTACCTGCCGAGCCTTTTCTACCAACTATTATTGCAGGTGCTTCAATCAAGTATTCATTGTGATAACCACTAATGCCATTAGACCCCATGACAGGATATTCACCTGAAACTCGTTTATCTGCTGACAAAGGCTTTCCATATTCTAACGAAAATACTTTTTCAATTTTTTCCATCGAAAAATTACTGTTAAACCAACTTTCTATTTTTCCTTTTACTTCGTTTTTCGCTCGCTCCATGTCCGCTTGTGCCGCTACCACTTCCACATCAATAGCTTCACATGCCTGCACGATTTGGGTTTGGATGTCTAAAGGTGGTACGGGTATTTTGGTTGCTTTGACCCTTCCAGTATTCAAGTTTTGCACAACCCCACCTGCTGCGCTTTCGGTAAATTGAAGTTGAGTATCTTCATAAGATAAAACCTCGTACAAGTAATCTTTATTGATTTTCTCGCTAAAATTACTCAGTAAAAGCCAACCATCATGAATACAACCCGATATTTTTAAAATATAAGGCCTGCCAAAACTCATTGAATTTGAAAGAACAAAATCGCCTTCTTTTACCGTCCTTGATTTTTCTGCGCCTTCTACAGTGATTTTTTCCGCTGTTTGCGTGATGTATTTTGAACCTTTACTGACATCGCCAATTTTAATCCAGGCAATTCCGACTTCATCATTTGTAAGGTAGTAATCTATAGGTCGTGGTGACGCTCCCCTGACAATGTCCATTAGATTTTCTAACTTGACCAACTCCCACTTGCTTTCAATGCTGGCATTTTTCTTAACCGACAGACTTATATGCTTATCAAAATTCTTGCGCGAAAAATCGAGCAAATCAACCAGGCTCACCAGCGAAGCATAAGCTTGCAGCGATTCAGGGATTGCCACCGCATTGCCTGAAAAGTTTTCCTGAATCAGTGCGTTAATTTTGTCCGGGTTATAGCGGTTTTCGGGGTCATATAAGGGAGTGAGGTGCTGGCCTTGTGCGTCAGTTATCAGCTTAATACCTTCATTGCCTTTGGCAGCCGACCATTCGTAACCTAAAAACTGCTTTTGTTCCTTGTTGTCGCTGGGGCTTTTCACGACCAGCACGGGTTGCGGATTGTTATAAGCCAAGACAAAGTAAAACAGTTTGTCCTTTTCAATTTTTTGCAAATAGGCTAAAAAGCGTTTTTTGAGTTCGGTTTGTTTTTGTTCCGTGCTGTAGGCCTTGAAAAACTTTTGCGTGGCCAGTTTTTTAATATCATTGGACTGATCAAAGTCTTTTTTATAATCGTGAAACAATTCGCATGCTAACAGTTCAGCGGACGGTTCGCCGTGTAACAGTGTTTGGTAGTGGTCAAACGCTATATCAATATGCTGACAATAGTTTTTGATCACGAATAAGTCTTGATACGCGCCCCCGTCATTGTTAAGTTCTTCGGCCCAACTGCCAAACCAATTTTCAACCCGATTGACATACTGCTCAGAAGGTTCGGGCAGTTGCAGTTTGCGGCGCAGAAACAGCGCCACAGTATTGGTGCCGGTTTTACCGAAGGTGCCACTGCCTAATTCGACCAAGGCGACAATATCAAAGTATTTCAGCAGAATTTCCCGGCTGCCTATGTGGGTGGCATCGGAATTGGACAACACCGACGACGGCACGATAATCGCCGCTACGCCATTCGGTGCCAGCAGCTGTTTGGCGCGTTCAATAAAGAAACATTGAATGTTACGGTTATTGCTAACGTCGCTGACGGTTTTCGATAACGCGTATTTTTTGCGTTCGTCTTCGGGTAACGTTGATAAAAAACCTTCTACGGCAAACGGCGGGTTAGCCACCAAAATTTGACAGCTTTTTTCGGCGACGGTGATGATGTTGTTTTTAATTTTTTGCTCAATCGCGTTGAGCGCGTCGCAGTAAATAATGTTGATTTCATTTTGTCCGTACATAAACGCGGACAGCTTGGCAACTTTTGACAGACGGTATTCTTTTTCCACGCCGTAAATAGCTTTGTAATACTCGTTAATATCAACGGTGGTTTTATGTTGCGCCACCATCGGCTGAATCTGGCTGGCTAATTCGGTCAAAAAATGACCGGCGCCACAAGCGTAATCAATGGCTTTAGGGATGGTTTCACTGTCTCGAATGAGGGCTTCCAAGGGCAAGGACATAAGCATGAATTTACAAATCGGCATCGGGGTGAAGAATTGCCCTTCCGATTGCTTTACCCCTTTATCCAGGAAAAACTCAAACATATCGCCCAAAAATTGATGCTGTTGGTCGCCCGTTAGCCGTATTTTTTCCCATAGACGAATAATATCCAGCAAGATAACGGCATTTTGATAAAAGAGCTTATCGTTATGCACGTCAATAAAACCAAAGTCGTTATTGGTGTAAAACTTTAATTGTTTGAAATATTTTTTAATTTGATCTTTGGTCGCATTCGGGCTTTGTTTAACCGCCCAAAAGGCTTCATCAATCATTTTTTCATTGATGTAAGTAATGTCTTCGCCCAAATAGGTTTCCATACCAATTTTATAAAGGGCTTGCAAGCGATCTTGCAAAGCAAAGTAATCATCAAAATACTCGCCTTTCCAATGAAATTGCAGGTCATTTTCATGGATGGTTTCATCAACAATTTTAGCGAGAAACAGGTTTATCAATTTATCAAAGGCATTTTCTTTGCCGGATACATTGTATTTGCGTAGCACTTCGGCAAAGTCGTTATATTTTTTCTGAATGTCATAACGGCTAATCACATTAAGTGTTGTTAACGTCCATTTCAGTGCGCCAATGTTGTAGGCTTCGTTATCAGGATCAAAAATTCCGGTGGTCTGATGATCGAAGTGATACGTTTCTGCCCATACTTTATAGCGTTGTTTAACATCATGGGCATCCTGATAAAACAGTGGCTTGATGTCTTTGTCGGCATATTGCTCAACTGTGTTTTTAATGTCGGTGGTGGTGATAATGTTATTTTTATGAATAACAAGGTCATCTTTAAAATCAGACGCATACAAACAAAGAAAGCGTGTACTGCTTTGCTGTTGCAGATAACTGAATAACTGTCCACCATCTAACTGTGTATCTTTCCATGCCTTATCAAACTCTTTCCCGAACGTTTTACATTCGATAATCAGCAGCGGCTGGTTTTTAAAATCCTTAATCAGAATATCAGCCCTTCCACCGCTTGCGCCGTGACCAAGTTTCCATTTGGGTTCAAGTTCAATATGTTCGGGTTTGTAGCCTTTTTCTAGCAAACGATGCACACACTCAAACACGACAAAATTTTCATTATCGGAAAAGTTGCAGGTTTGCTGTTCGTGGATTTTTAAACCCTGATCTACAGGGTAGATCAGTTTATTTTCATCGAAATCGACTTTTAAGGAGGTGTTTGTATCGGCAAATTTTTTGCTGTATTGATTACCGCTTTTGTCAAAACCCAAGCTAAGTAACAGGGGTTTTAAATTGTCTTTAGTTATCATGCTGTGTTTGATTGATTTTATGAAAAATGACTCGAACCTGTAAGGTAGGTAAATTGTAAGGTGGTTTCACTGTAAGGTCATAGTCCAAACAGACATTTAATTTCATTAGGTTTCCTTGTTGGTTTGAAACCTCTCCCTTCAGAGAGATTCGTTCAATGTTGACAACGATGCTTTAGCATCGCTACCCTTTCAGGTAACCTCGTCGTTTACGGCGAGGCAATCCACCGACCTCTATCTGTCGATGGATTGTCATAAGACAAGTCATTTGGCAGATGAGGTCGAATGTGGATTGAAACATCAGCCACAGTTTAAAGTAAAATGAATGCCTTTAGAGGCTCTATAACTCAGATGCCTAAGCTGGGTGGGTTATGCTATCAAAGTGGACACCAAACCCTATTTATTTGGGCCAATCAAAAAAGGCGTTATGAACAACAAACCAATCGAAGTCCTCAAAGCCGTTTTCGGCTATGACAAATTCAGGGGGCAACAACAGGAAGTCATCGAACGACTCATAGCCGGGCAGGATGCGTTGGTGCTGATGCCGACCGGCGGCGGCAAGTCGTTGTGCTACCAGATTCCTGCTCTCATCCGGCCCGGCGTAGGCATCGTCATTTCGCCGTTGATCGCACTGATGCAGGATCAGGTCAACGCCTTGCTGCAATTGGGTGTTAAAGCCGCGTTTCTTAATTCGACCTTATCGCTGGAACAATCCCGAAGCATCGAGCAGCAATTGCTTAACGGCGAGCTGGACTTGCTCTATATCGCCCCGGAACGCCTGACTTCGGCGCGAACCGGCGCATTGTTCGAGCGCATCCAGATTGCGCTGTTCGCCATTGATGAGGCGCATTGCGTTTCCCAATGGGGGCATGATTTTCGGGTGGATTATCTCCAGCTTTCGCTGCTGCATGAGCGCTTTCCCGACATTCCCCGCATCGCGCTGACCGCAACCGCCGACGACAAAACCCGTGAAGAAATCAAATTACGCCTGGGACTGGAACAAGCTCAGCTCTATCTCAGCGGTTTCGACCGTCCCAACATCCGTTACCGGATCGTGCAAAAACAAAATGCCCGTGATCAGCTGATCGATTTTATTCGCGCCGAACATGCCGGTGATGCCGGAATTGTCTATTGTTTATCGCGCAAAAAAGTCGATGACACCGCAAAATGGCTCAGAACCAAAGGCGTCAACGCCCTGCCCTATCATGCCGGTATGGCGTCCGATTTGCGCTCCAAGCATCAGCACCGGTTTTTAATGGATGAGGGTTTGGTCATTGTGGCGACCATCGCCTTCGGCATGGGTATCGACAAGCCCAATGTGCGCTTTGTCGCGCATCTGGATTTGCCCAAAAGCGTTGAAGCCTATTATCAGGAAACCGGCCGCGCCGGGCGTGACGGCCTGCCCGCCAATGCCTGGATGGCTTACGGCTTGCAGGACGTGATTACGCTACGGAAAATGCTTGCAGACTCCAATGCCGATGAGGCGCATAAACGGGTCGAATTCCACAAACTGGATGCGATGCTGGCTTTGTGCGAGCAGGTTCACTGTCGCCGCCAAGCCTTGTTGGGTTATTTCGGCGACCTGCTGGAGCAGCCCTGCGGCAACTGCGACACCTGCCTGGAGCCGGTCAACACCTGGGACGGAACGGTGGCTGCACAAAAAGCGCTGTCCTGTATCCACCGCACCCAGCAACGCTATGGCGTCGCCTATTTGATTGATGTGTTGCTGGGCAAGTCCACCGAGCGCATTGTCAATGCCGGTCATGATAGCTTGTCGACCTTCGGCATCGGCGCGGATCTTGAGCAACAGCAATGGCATTCGGTGTTCAGGCAGTTGGTCGCAAGGGGTCTGGTTGCAGTCGATTTCGACCGTTTTGGCGCGTTGCAACTGACCGAAGCCTGCCGCCCGATTTTGCGCGGCGAACAGCAGCTGATGCTGCGCAAGGACTTGAAAGCTACAAAAATCAAGGGCGGTAAAAGAGAAAGCAGACAGTTCGGCAAAGCTGACGACACCCTGTTGTGGAATGCCTTGCGCGCCAAGCGCAAGGCGATCGCCGAGGCTCAGGACGTGCCGCCTTATGTTATTTTTCATGACGCCACCTTGATGGCGATGCTGGAAGCCAAACCGACCAACCGCCAGCAAATGAGCCTGCTGTCCGGTATCGGCGAACGCAAACTGAAACTGTATGCCGATGCATTTCTGGCGGTGATCAAAGAATTCGCCGACCTTAACAACGGGCCGATTGGTCTGTCGGATACCATGGCCGAATCGGTCGCCTTATTCCGCCTGGGTTACAGCGTCAAGCAGGTTGCTGAGCAACGAGCGCTTAAAGAAGAAACCATTTACAGCCATCTGGCCGAGTCTTTGGAACAGGGGATGTTGGTGCTCGCCGATGTGGTTGAATTGCCCGAGCAGGAAATCAGGCGAATAGAGGCCGCTATGCTCGATTTGCCTGAGGATCAAAGGAACGCGCTGAAACCGGTTTATGAGCAGTTTGACGGACAATACGGTTACGGTATTTTGCGTTGCATCCGGGCGGCTTTACAGCATCAAACCGGTTGATGCTTCCACTAAATCACAGCACCTTCGACCTTCGACTATTGGCAACTCTTTATTTCAGGAGATCATTTTGGAAACCATCATCCGTTTAAGCGCAGCGCTCGGCATTTTTTGCCTCATGATTGGTTGGGAATATCTCAGCCCCAGAAGAATCCAGCATATCAGCCGCAAACAACGCTGGTCAGTTAACCTGGGGCTCGCCGCATTCAACATGGCGATCATGCGCGTAAGCCTCGGCGGCATTGCCTACCTGAGCGCGGTCACCGCCGCAAACCAAGGTTACGGTCTGCTAAACCAATGGCCTGCCCCCGAATGGCTGTCGATTATAGTAACGTTGCTGTTCCTTGATTTCGCCATTTACTGCCAGCATATCGTTTCGCACAAATGGCCGCTGCTTTGGCATTTACATCAGGTGCATCATACCGATCTGGAATTTGACGCCACCACCGCCGTGCGCTTTCACCCGCTGGAGATTATGATTTCCATGCTGTACAAGGTGCTGTGCATTGTTGTGATCGGCGCCGACCCGTGGGCGGTCATCGCTTTTGAAATTATCCTTAACGGTGCGGCAACCTTTAACCACAGCAACATCAACATCCCGCCGACAATCGATAAAAAACTGCGCTGGCTGGTTATCACGCCGGACATGCACCGCATCCATCACTCGACTATTCCGGCCGAAACCGACAGCAATTACGGCTTTTCCATTTCCTGCTGGGACAGGCTGTGCAAAACCTATGTTGCCGACCCCCAGCAGCCGCAAACGACCATGGCTATCGGTTTAAAGGCTTTCCGCCAGCAACAGGAATTAGGCTTCATGCAGTTATTGCTGCTGCCATTTAAGGCGTTGCGGAAACGATGACTTACCCATACCCCGATGCGGTGCTGATAATTTTCTGCAAAGCCCCGATTCCCGGCCAGGTCAAGACCCGTTTAATCCCGGAATTAACCGCCGAACAGGCTGCCGAACTTCATATCGAACTCAGCACCAAAACGCTGCAACGGGCCATACAAAGCCATTTATGCCCGGTACAACTCTGGTGCACACCGACAACCGACCATGACTTTTTTACGGCGTCGAAAGCCGCCTATCCGGTAGCTCTAAAGCAACAACAGGGAGCCGATCTGGGCGAACGCATGCACCACGCTTTTTGCTCGGCGCTTGCCGACTATTCCCGCGCCTTGTTAATGGGCTGCGACTGTCCGTCATTAAGCGGACAGGATCTGGAACAAGCGTTAACCGCTTTGAATCAGGAAAATGAAATCGTCATAGCCCCCGCAGAAGACGGCGGCTACGTGCTGATCGGCCTTAATCAACCTCACCCGGAACTCTTTGACAATATGCCCTGGGGAACGGCACAAGTGCTAGCCCAAACCCGCAACCGTATCGAACGCTATCAGCTTCGCCATCACGAACTGAGCGAACAGTGGGATGTGGATACGCCGAAGGATTTGGCGCGGTATCGTGGAGCAATGACTCTGAACATCTCTTCAAGTTAGTCAGTCCGCATTTCATCGCCGCTAAGTTAAGGGCTTGGCATTAGGGTGAGCGCGAATTTATTCGCGCAGTGACCGCCAAATGCGCGAATAAATTCGCGCCCACAATGTTCAGTCATCACTGTCTTTTCAGTCTAACTTAATGGCAGTGCCACGGGAGAGCGAATAAGTTATGTAGATACCTATGCTTCTTGACAGAGATTGACTTCACGCTCTAACCGATTTCCAGAATGGCGGCAATATGACTTATGTCGCCCTGCAAACCGAATTGCCTCACCACGCATTGTCCGGCATACTTAAAGTTGAATAAGTTGATTTTTATAGCCATGACAAGCTTAGGCAAGACGCAAAAATAAACCGCTACTTTTGTAGGATGTGCTGAACGGCAGTGAAGCGCATCCTACGGGGGTATTTTATTTATTGCGAGTTACCTTAAACATATACATGATTTTTCAGTAATCCCTTTAAGCGTTCCTTAAAAACAGCCTCTAATAAAACACAGGATATAATTATGAAAGATTCAGTAATTTGGCATTACCTAGCCTCACTCACGTTAGATGACCTATCACTGACCCTGGTGCTGTCATTCGTTTTTGGCTTAAGCGCTGTCATCCTGCTGCTTTGGATGCTGTCACGAGTGCGCCGAAAGCGCCATGCCCAGACAACAGCCGGGGCAGAACCGATAACCGACACCCCGGACTGGCATACCATGACGGCTGAAGCGGTACTGAAAGCGTTGCACGTCGATGCCGAGCAGGGTCTCAGTGACGCTGACGTTGAACAACAGCTTGCGCTGCATGGGCCGAATCATTTACCTGAAAAAAAACCGCCCAGCGCGCTGTTACGCTTTATCAGCCAATTTCATAATCTGTTAATTTATGTGCTACTGGTCACGGCTGCCATTACCGCCTTGCTGGACCACTGGACTGACACCCTGGTTATTCTGGGGGTGGTCTTGGTCAACTCAGTCATCGGCTATGTGCAAGAAGGTAAAGCCGAGGATGCCTTGCGTGCCATCAGGCAAATGCTGTCATCACATGCCATCGTGCTGCGCAATGGCAAAAAAACCACCCTGGCTGCCGGAGACCTAGTTCCCGGCGACATCGTCATGCTGCAATCAGGCGATAAAGTGCCTGCCGATATGCGCCTGATTAACGTTAAAAATCTTCAAGTTCAAGAGGCTGCTTTGACTGGCGAATCGGTACCGGTCGAAAAAAAGACCAATCCGGTCGATGTCGACGCGGTGCTTGGCGACCGGATTAATCTGACCTATTCAGGGACTTTAGTCACTGCTGGTCAAGCAAAAGGCGTGGTCATTGCTACGGGTGCCGACACCGAAATCGGCCATATCAGTCGGATGGTTGCCGATGTACAAACCCTGACGACCCCGCTACTCCTGCAAATGGCAGTGTTTGCCCGCTGGATCACTGCTGCTGTTATTGTGTTATCTGGCTTAGTTTTTGCATTCGGCATGATGGTGCGTGGCGGCAGCGCAATAGACATGTTTATGACCGTGGTCGGGCTTGCGGTTGCCGCTATACCCGAAGGTCTGCCCGCGATTTTGACGGTAACATTGGCCATAGGCGTGCAAAGTCTGGCCCACCGTAACGCCATTATCCGGCGATTGCCTGCGGTTGAAACGCTGGGAGCAGTGAGCATTATTTGCTCCGATAAAACCGGAACGCTCACCCGAAATGAAATGACAGTTCGCTCAGTGGTGACCGCCGATCGACAATTGGAGGTCACCGGAACCGGCTATGAACCGGTCGGCGAATTCCTATTCGACGGAAAAGCACTGAGCCCGGATAGCGATGCGGTACTACTGCAATCGCTGCAAACCGCAATCTATTGTAATGACGCCAGCGTTGAGCAAAAACACGAAAGCTGGAAAGTACACGGCGATCCGATGGAGGCGGCGTTGCTGATTGCCGGTCTTAAAGCTGATTTACACGCCGGAGAGGCATTAACAGCATGGCCGCGTGTCGACATCATTCCTTTTGAGTCGGAACATAAGTTTATGGCGACGCTGCATCGCAATCATCAGGGCGACACCATGATTTATCTGAAAGGCGCACCTGAGCGCCTGCTAAAGCTGTGTTCGCTTGAACGCGCAGCTGATGGCGACCGGCCTATCCAGCGCGATACTTGGAATACTGCGATAGAAACGCTGGCCAAGCAAGGACAACGGGTGCTCGGCGTCGCCTGCAAACCGGCACAGACGCATCAAGCCGAACTTGATTTTAATGACATTGACCAAGGACTGGTTCTTTTAGGACTGTTCGGCTTAATCGATCCGCCCCGCACCGAAGCCATTGCCGCTGTCAAAGAATGCATGACCGCCGGTATTCGGGTAAAAATGATTACCGGCGATCATCAGGTGACAGCTTGCAGCATCGCCGCCCAATTAAATTTACAAAACAGTCGTGAAGCGATTACCGGTCAGATGATTGATACCCTCAGCGATGAGGAGTTACTGGCGCGCGTACAAGATGTCGATGTTTTTGCCCGGGTCAGTCCCGAACATAAATTGCGCCTGGTCAGTTTGTTGCAAACCGGCGGTGCCATTGTGGCGATGACCGGCGATGGCGTTAATGATGCGCCGGCGCTGCGCCGCGCCGACGTAGGCATTGCGATGGGGCATAAAGGCACCGAGGCCGCCAAGGACGCATCGGAAATGGTGATTACCGACGATAATTTTGCGACCATTGTCCATGCCATCGAGCAAGGACGCACCGTTTATGCCAATCTTAAGAAAGCGATTGTGTTCTTATTGCCGGTCAATGGCGGCGAATCCATGAGCATCATCCTCGCCATTCTATTGGGTTATACCTTGCCAATTACTCCGTTACAAATTCTCTGGGTTAACATGGTCAGCTCGGTTGCTTTAGCCATGGCCTTAGCCTTTGATCCGGCCGAACCCGACCTGATGACGCGCCCGCCGCGCCCGGCTAAAGAGCCAATTCTTTCGGGCTTTTTAGTCTGGCGTATCGCCCTGGTATCGGGATTATTTGCGCTGGGCGTATTTAGTATTTTTTATTGGAGCCAACAGCAAGGCTCGAGTCTCGAAGAGGCTCGTACTTACGCCGTCAACACGCTGGTCGTCATGGAAATATTTTATTTATTAAGTGTTCGTTATTTAAGGGTTTCCGCATTGAGTTTTAAGCGCATGTTTAACTCCATGGCGGTTATTTATGCTCTAGGCACCGTGATAACACTACAACTTATCTTTACTTATGCGCCGTTCATGGAGCGCTTTTTTGATACCCGGCCGATCGATTTTGTCCATGGTCTTGAAATTCTGGGCATAGGCTTGGGTTTATTTCTCTTATTGGAGCTGGAAAAAAGCGTACGCAGAAAATTTTTCGATTAAAGAATCAAATCATCATGGTAAAGCGGATTCGCCGTTAGGAAATCCGCTACAAACCAAACCATACAATAAAACCAAAACCCTATGCCACTAGTACTTAGTCAGCTTTGTTTTGTCGGCTGATAATTTAACCGTGGGAGCGGCTTTAGCCGCGATTGTCGTGGCTAAAGCCGCTCCAACATAGCCTTCTTCACTCGACATTATAAAGTTGACTGACTACTAGTACTCAGTCAACTTTATTCTGACGGTTAAGCAATTGGATGTGGGGGGCGACTTCAGTCGCCACTACAGTTACAGGCATCCGTCATTTATAAATTGACTAAGTACTAGCGACTACAATGTTTACCGATATTTACAATGCCATCAATGCAGGTCGTGTATTGTGGAAAAAACATGCATTGGAACCGATGATGGAACGTGGCATTAGTCGATCTCATGTGAAACAGGCCATCCTGCAAGGATGGCCTCATTGAATATTATCCAATTCCCAGCGCATTACTGTTTACGCTACAGCCTAATCCATTACATGTCATAACTGCTTATCATCCCGATTTGGCACACTTTCAAGCTGATTTAATCACACGGAGATTATTATGAAAGAACAGTTGTCTCTTTGCCCCGCTTGTCATGGTGGCCGTGAATTTCAATGAAATCAATTGGCTGTAAAGACATATAGATAGCTATGCTTCAGGTGGGGAGGATGTCAACGCGTATTCAAGTTATCTCGAGGTCAATCCTTACTGCCAACAACATTAAAAATCTACCAGCAAACCTAGTCTGAATTCACGGCCCCGACGGTAGCTGCGGGCTATTTGATCACCTTGCAATACCACCACACTATCATCCAACAAATTACGGGCATTGAAGGTTAACGATAAATGATCCATGACCCGCTGGCGGTAAACAAAATCAACTTGATGCACCGATTGGTCATATTTATCCGGTGCGCCTAACGAACCGACTTCAGCTATGCGTTTGCCGTAGGTGTTGTAAAGCAAGGTAGCTAAAATCCCCTTATCAGGGTTGTCATAACCGACCTGGAAATTAAATACGTAAGGCGAATGACCTTGTAAAGGCCTGAAATTAGTGGTCTGTGCCACCATATTCTCAGGTTTTAATTCGATTTCCGATTTCGTCCAGGTATAGTTGGTAGAGAAATAAAAATTTTCTAATTCGGGATGGATAAAATCCAGATGTTTCAGTATTTCAGCTTCAAAGCCATACACAGTTGCGGTTTTAGCATTCTGCAAGGTCAAAATGCCACCGGGACCGGGCAATAAAATCAGCTCTATCGGGTTGGCAATGTCTTTCCAGAAAGAACCCACTGAGAAACTTTCGTTTGAAGAAAAATAATATTCCCAGCGCAGGTCATAACTGGTAATTTCCGCTTGTTGCAAATCGGGATTACCCAAGGTTTCGCGGTCGCTGGCAGGATCAAGAAACGGCGCCGGTGATAATTCGCGAAAGTCCGGGCGCGAAATAGTCTCGGAATAGCCCGCTCTCAGTTGCTGTTTATCAGTGATAAGCCATGTCGCAGCGGCTGAGGGCAATACGTCTTTTTTAATCAATTTTGATTCCTGGGGTTTATTATTAGGGTTAAACATCTCAAATGTTGACACCACCTGGTTATTATCCTCAATCCTTAAGCCGCCGGTTAAGCGTACTGTCTCAAATAAATTCAAATCGCCTTGACCATAATAAGAAAACAAATCCTGTGAAGCCTCGTAATTGTCGGTTGCTCGGGTTGTTTCGCGCAATTGAAAGCCGTTGGTGCCAATGAATTCGGGGCTTAAAATCTTTTCCAACGAGCCTAAACCTAAAACATCCGCTCGCCTGGAATCAGGCCCTTGCGCGCCAAAACTGAAGCGCCGTATTTCTGAATCCCGGGTGCGCGACTGATCGATAAAGCCACCTTGCAGCGCTAGTTGAAAATCGGGATGTATGTCCAGCGGCAATTTGACATCAAGCCGGAAACTTTGGTCGTTGTCGTCCAATTCGGAAAAATTAACCTGATTGCTGTCGGCGCGCCGGGTAAAAGAGAAATCACCGCCGCCACCGGGTATTTGATCGAATCGATACGAGCGCTCATAAGGCGCTTTCCGGCCTGCGACTGAACGTGTCCACAGCCAATTAGTTTCCAGGTTCGCCAAAAAATCCCAGCGATGATCACCACCTATTTGGCCGACCAGAAGACTGTTTTCCATGTATTGCAACTGTGTGCGGCGGATCACAAAATCCTCCGATTCCGACCAACCCTCGGTAATCCGTGATTCGTCCAAAGTTTGGCGCAAAATCAGCGAAGTGCCGTAAAAGCGATGGTTGTCGGTGTAACGCGCCTCAAGGCCCAGATAACCACTAAGATTAGTCTCGCGTTCGGTGAACTTGACATCGTTATCGACCGTCATCTCCAATTTATTGCCCGTGGTCGGTGCATAGAAACGCTGTATTTCGTTTTGAGAATTCCAACCGTCGGTCCAACGTAACGAACTGGTATAGCCGAAAGTAAAATCACCTGCGTGGAAAGCATCTCCAAGACCTAAACTGACGCGGCTGTCAGGGCCTATAGCCTTGTTGTTAACGTCCCAAACATTCGATAGATCACTGCCCATGGTTTTTAGTTGATCTGCACTAAAACCATTCGGATTAGTGGGTGCCTTGGGACTAAGCTGAACTCCACCTGCCGTGGCGTTGGCTAACGAATCCGGCATTTTTCGACTGCCATCGTCGATACCGAACATATCCGTACTGCCGCCTTGGTAACGTAAACCATCCTTAAAGGTGGTACCTTCGGTAATGCCTAATTGATAAGCTAATTCCATAAAAAAGTCATCTGGAACTGTTTTGGTGCGCAATTCGACGGTACCACCGGCAAACTCGCCTGGCCTGTCGACCGAATAGGATTTTTGAATCATCACGCTATCAATAACCGTAGTCGGGAACAAATCCAACGGCACCACGCGGCGAGTTGGATCGGGCGAGGGAATGGAGGCACCATTTAACAAGGTGCTGGAATAGCGTTCACCTAAACCGCGCACGTAAATGAATTTACCGCCGACCAGGGTCAGGCCGGTCGTCCGCCTCAATGCACCGGCGGCATCGCTGTCGCCGGAACGGCTGATCTGTTCGGCACCCAGGATATTGGCGACCGACGAGGTGTTGCGCTGCTCTTCGACAATCGACGCCAAACTGCCCGCGACATTGGGTTCAAGCACGACATGCTCGGGCAACTCAAAACCGGCCGGGGTCAGTGCGAAGGTTTGTTTGGCCGTGTCGTCTTTGGCCACATTAATGCCGTCTTTGACTTGCGTACTAAAATCGGGGTGCATGATGGAGAGGCTGTAGTCACCGGCGGGGACTTCAATGCTAAACGAACCGTCCTGCCCGCTACGCAGTTCGTTGGCGACACCGCTGATAAATATTTTGGCTCCCGCCACCGGTTTTTTGCTGTCGGCGGAAATGACGGTGCCGTTAATAAAGCCTTTACCGTCAACCTTCGCTTGATCCACCTCTGGAACTTCAACAAATTTTTGCTCTACATTGGAGGTTTCTATGTCTATCGAAGGCTTACGTCCATCGGCATAAGCGGTGATGATAACCTGAACATCCTCACCTTCGATAAGCGGCAATTCCAGGCTAACCAACTCCTGCTGGGCTTGCTGGAAGCGCAGCACATGTTGTCCAGAAGGTAGCTTGATGGAAGCATAACCGTTGCCGTCGGTGACAGCCTGATAACCGGCCCCGGCGTTTAATTCAATCTGCGGCAAGGGCTTGCCGTTCTCAAACAAATACACGGACACGTTGGCGTTGTCATCGGCATAAGCCAGCGAAGACGCGCAAAAAGAAGCAAGCAGTGACGCCAATCGGTAACGGCGGTTCATGGAATTTCCTTGTTGGTTTGAGACCTCTCCCTTCAGGGAGATTCATTTAACGTTGACAACGATGCTTTAGCCTCGTTATCGTTTCAAGCAACCTCGTCGTTTACGGCGAGGCAATCCACCGACCTCAATCTGTCGATGGGTTGTCGTAAGACACGTCATTTGGCAGATGAGGTCGAATGTGGATTGAAACACATATCAGGTCGTTGCAATTTGTTTTGGATAGGGGCAGGCCGGTCAGTTTTGCCGGGCTGCCTTTTTCAGTACAAAAAGGGTGCGTACAGCCATCAAACCGCGCTGCATTTTAGCGGATCTTCTTCGCACTCCTGCATCAGGCGGCGCAGCTCGACCGCGCGCTTGAACAAGCCAGATTCTTTGATCGGTTCAAGATGCAACCGGGTTTTTTTGAAATCGCCGACCGAGAAAGCGGCATAAGCCAGGGCATAACGGATATTTTCGTCGCTCAATAGCCGGGCGCGGTTCAGCGCATTTTCCATGCCGATAATTTTTTCGTATTGCTGCAAACCCAGCAAAATAGACAGCCGCTGTTTTAATTTAACGTCCTGTTGCGGTATCTGTACATTTAACGCCAACGCCTTATATAAACGGCCTGCCCGCCGGTAAAGCTCGGCCGCCTCGCTGACAAAAGCCGTATCGAAAACAGCGGCCTGCTCCATAATAGCTGCAGCCGCATTGACCATGCCTTGATCCAGATAGGTATGCGCCAGCACTTTGGCGATCGTGGCATGGGCGGGGTAATGCAAACGTGCGGCCTCCAAAATCGACGCCGCGTCGGTATATTGGTGGCTCAGGCGCAAGGCATTGCCGATGGCGACATAATCTTCAGGTTTCGCCTGCGAACGGCGCAGGTACTCGCGGCCTATTTCGGCGCCCAGGCGGTACAGTTCCAATTCGATGGCGTAAAAAGTTTGCCGCCTGATAAAACGGAAATCGTTGGGGAACAGCTTGTCGCCCTGGTGCAAGGCCTGCCAGGCGGGCTCTTGTTGTTTGAGCAGCCAATGCGACTGGGCTTTCATCTCCAGCAAAGTGGGGTAGCTTTTGATGTTATCGCCGGACAGCTTAATCGCTTTTAAGGTGCCCTCGTATTCTTCCAGACCGTAATGCGCCTGCGCCAGATAGACGAAAATGACCGGTTCGATTTGCCCCAACTCAATCGCTTTATGGAAATTGGTTTTAGCCCCGGCCAAATCGTGCAAACCCAATTGCGCCAGGCCGAGCACTGTGTGATAACGCATAAAATCGAAGTCTTTTTGTTCCAAATCGATGTTTTGCAATGTTTTTAACGCGCGCTCATTGTTACCGTCCTTAACCAGAATAGCCGCCAGGGTGAGGTAATCAGCTTCGGCTTCCTGGCTTACTTTAGCGGCGTTTGCAGGCATTGCCAATGCCAAGCCGCACAGCAACAGGGTAAATATAAGCGTTTTCTTTAACATGGAGTTTACTCTAAGCTGAAACGGATGTTTTGTTTGGCCCACGCTTTTACCGGCGCGCCTTGATATTGCGCCGGGGAAAAGCGCCAGCTTTTGATGCCGACCATCGCCGCATCATCGAAAACACCGGCGGGCGATGATTCCAACACTTGCACCTTGTCCACCGAACCGTCCACGTCGATCAGCAGCGACAGCAGCACAAAGCCTTGGACGCCGCGCTTTTTCGCCGATTTCGGATAAATGAAGCGGCCACGGCTTTTCGGCTGCGGCGGCGTATCTACCGAATCTTCGGTCATCACCGAGGTTTCGGTTTTGCCCAGCAAGCTGTCGTCAATACCGGCCATGTCGTTGCCAAAACCCAACAAACTCATATCGATGCCGGACAAAGACGAATCCAAACCCGACACCGGTGGCGCAGGCCTCGATGGCCGTGGGCGCGGTTTAGGCTTGGGCTTTTCGGCTTTTTTTTCCGGCTTGGGCTTTTCCTGCTTAATAACTTGCATTTCCGAGGGTGCTTGCTGCGGCGCTTTATCAAACTCGTTAAGGAAGCGGTTCATCAACAAAATAATGCCGAATACCACAACCGGCCCTAACAGCATACCTATGCCGCCAGTAACGTATTTGCCCCGGCTTTCGATTAACACGGATGAGGTCACGGGTAAGCTCCTAACCGGCTTCTTTTTGGGTGGCGACACCGACATTTTTAGCGCCCGCCAAACGTGCCTGATCGACTACTTCGATTAATTTACCGGCAGGCACGCCTTCGTCGGTGACCACCAGAATACCGGCCTCAGCGGAGGCTTTGAGCAAATCGCGCAGTTTGCTTTGTATCAGCCAAACTCGGATCGGCTCGCCGTCCAAATAGGTGTCGCCCGCTTTATCGATGTACAGGCGCACCGCTTTGGTTGACGCCATTGTTGCACTGGAGGCGCTAGGACGCTCAAGCTCCAGTTTCATGTCCTTAACGAACGTGGTAGTCACCATAAAGAAGATTAACAGGATGAAAACAATGTCAATTAAAGGTGAAATGTCCAGGCCGCCGCTGGTGTCGGTTTTTTCGCGAAATCTCATAAGTCTCTTCAGGCAATGGTTTTTTTAATGCGCGGAAATGCACAACAAGTCTTTTATTTGCGCCAGTTCCGATTGGATGCGGCGTTGTTTGCGGTCTTGCATCGATTTAATTAATAATCCGGGAACGGCAACCACTAAGCCCATTTGAGTGGTGAACAGCGCTTGCGAAATGCCGCCCGCAATCCCTCCGGACTGGGTAAACAAGGCCATTTCGGCAAGTGAATCAAAGGTTTCAATCATCCCCGCCACCGTGCCCAACAAGCCCATTAACGGCGCAATCGCAACTACAGTGTTGATGATGGCACCAAAACGGACGATTTCTTTTTCATACTGGTAAAACTCGCGGTCCAGATAACGGCGCAAATCGCTGACGCCACGGTTTTTTAATTGCACGCCGAGCTGCGCGGCTTCTTCGACGATGTCAGCCGGTTTTTTATCCCAACCAGCCAAATTGCGTTGCGTTAACTGCCGGGCAGTGAACTTGCCACTGCGGCGCAAAACCCAACTGCGGTAACCTAAGCAATACCACATCAGTGCCGTCGCAAGTATCAGCGGCGGCATAATAAAACCACCGGCGTCAAAAAAGTTTTTCACTTCGATCAATAAATCCGACATGGTTTTAGCCCCGTTCCAGTAAACAATAGAGGACTTTAACTGTTGGCATGACTGACTTCGCCCGGCAACACATCGGGTTCCGCCCATTTACGGACGGCCTCTATCTTAACCGGCGGGGCAGCGGGCTGTTCGCCGTCAAGCAAGATGTTGCTGGCTTTTAATGCGGCCTCTTCTAAATCGCTTTTGATTGATTCGGCCCAGCTGTTTAACAGCGTGCCCAGTAATACCGCCGGAATCGCCACAATCAAACCCAACTGAGTGGTGACCAGGGCAATGGAAATACCGCCGGATAACATCTTAGGATCGCCGGTGCCGAATTCGGTGATGATGTCGAAGGTTGAAATCATCCCGGTCACCGTGCCCAGCAACCCCAGCAGCGGCGAGATCGAGGCAATGACAATAATGGTCGAACCAAAGCGGTTTAACGGCGCGAATTCATGCAACAGGGCTTCGGAAATGACATCTTCCATGTGGTCGCGATGCACATTGGCATTTTCCAGTGTTGTGCTTAACAGGCGTGCGAAAGGGCCGCGTTGTTTTTGGCAATAATCCAGTGCCTGTTCGTCCTGATCCTGCTCCAGCAAATTGAACACTTCGACGCAGATTTTTTTGGCATTGGCACTGTTGAAATACAAAATTGCGCTGCGCACTGCCGCCAGAATCAGCGCTAAAACACCTAAGCAAACAATTACCCAGCCCACCAGACCACCGGATTCGATTATATCGATGACGGTTTTTTCGGCGGCAATATCAATCGCGCGCTCTTTGTTCTCAAACAAAAATAGTTTCAGTAGTGGCGGATAATGCCTATCCAGCATACCTTGCGCAACGCTGTCTGCAGTCTCCGGCCAAAGACGGAAACGGTTGTTGCCCGCCGGGATTAAAATGCCGCTGCCTTGGGCGCTGACGCCGTAAGCGGCGATGTTGCCGACAGTGACAATCTGACCCTCAACTTCGGTGCCGTCGAGCAGAAAAAACGTGTCCGGCGTTGTCCGCACCGTGCCTAAGTTTTTCAATAATTCATGCGCTTCATTAAACAGCAGGTTGATTTTGACTTCGTTAGCGCCCTCGCTAAAAGCGCTGTTTTTTTCCAGCGAACGGCCATAGTTTTTCAGCGTACCGTTGGCTTGCGAATAAGTCATTTCCAACAATTCGCTACGCTCATGCAAACTTTCGTCCTTATGTTCGGCCGTAGTCAATTGCGTCCTTAACTCATCTTCCCGATTCGACAGCTGCAGGTTTTCCCGTTCCAACGCGTTGATGCGCTGGCTAAGCCCCTGCACCGATTGCTGGCTTTTACTGCGAAATTCGCCCAAACGGCTTTTCAGTTCGTTTCTTTGTTCGCTCAGGAAAGCGAATTCACGTTTATAAGCCACAGCCAGGGTTTCCGCATCGGACACCGCCGGTTTCGCTGCCGTAGGTTCAGCAGCAGGGGCGGGTTTTTGATCGGCTGTGACAGCAGCCGCTTGTTCGGCTTGGGCTTGGGCTTGGGCTTGACTTAACGGGGCAAGCAATATCAGCGCCAGACAAACAACAACCGGGTGGCGTAAATGCTTCATCTTATAGCTCCAATGGGTTAGGCAGTTCGAAATAACCTTGGCGGATTTGTTTTTTAAGCGATTCAAACAAGGTGCTAATCTGTTGTTTAGAGGTAGGGTCGGTCATCTCGACAAATTGCCAAGCGTCCTCTTTCTTTTGCGCCATGCCGACTTGGTTGTCGCTGGTCTGGAAATAGATAAACATGGCGCCGAGCTTGGCAATATCGGCCAACAGGTTTTTGCCGTTGAGTTCGATGGTCTGGCTATAAACGCCATTTTCCCGGGTCAGGCGAATTTCGTCCTCAATAAACGCCCAGATGCGGTTAGCCGCCCTTTTCGGATCAAGGCTGCCGTTTTCAAGCTGGCTTTTTAAACTATCCAGTTCGCTTAAACGCTCGTCGATTTTAAAAGGCAGGCCGCTTGCCACCACCTCACGCAAATTATTCAGACTCGATAATACAACCGGCATCAAGGCCTCATCGCCGCTGAGAGCCGCTTGTTTGGATTCCTGCAATTTCTGTACAGCTTGCTCAAACTTTTCCAGGCCCAATTTTTGGCGTCGATTTTCCACGCTGAGATCGGACATTTGCGAACCGAGCGAGTCCATTTTATTTTTATGGTCTTGCTTTTCCATGTCGACCTGACCCTGCAATTCTTCGACCTCGCCGCGTATTTGTATTAACGATTGAGTCAAGTTATCGAATGCTTCACCGTAGCTGGCCGGAGCGGCTAAAAGCAACCCGACCAATAAATAAGTACTACGAGCCTGTTGTTTAATAATCATTATATGTACTCATACAAACCATCAATATCCGTCAATTAGATCTAAAGCGACTTTTGAAGTCATAAAAGTTAAATCCTACGGTCATTATATTAAATAAATATTACAACCAAATTACGCTTTCGTGACAGGAGCATGACACGTCGTAAGGCATTATGGACTGGGTGAATTTAGGCGGCAGCATACAAAGTACCAGCAATTTCATGGCTATCAACTTAAGAGGGGACACACGCAAGGCTTAACCGTTCGTCCTGAGCTTATCGAAGGGAAAGCTCTGCCCCCACCCCAATATCATAGCTATCTACACAAGTCATTTGCCCGTCGTCGTGATAAAGGGTAGGGGTGATCCGGCACGACTTGCATGGACAGATATTTGCTCCCTGCAATATCTGCATTCACAACATCCCTGTGGATTATGCAGGAGGTAGAGCAACGCAGTAGCAGTTGCCGAGGTCGCCCATCGTACAGCGCGGCTGTCCTCGTTCCCACCGCTCCTGCGTGGGAATGCATACCGGAAGCATAAGTCAGTATGGGTTCCCAC
>JAURYJ010000022.1 GCA_030653985.1 Methylobacter sp.
CCAAGCCCCCAATCATCGGGATTTCTCCCAGATGTGTTTTTCGTGAATTTGGCTGATCGGTAAGACCGATTTTAAAGGCAACCGGCCTTAACAATATCATTGCCGCTATCGTTATAAAAAAAGAGCTGCTCATTAGCATGGTTAAATATGATGTTTCGAAATTAGTCAAGACAATGTCTCCTGGTTCGCCAAAAATACGGTTTTAGATATAAAATCTAAAAATTTAAAGTTAAGGAATTGGTAAAGAAAATTAAGTGCTTAGTGACACATTCATTAAGTCGCTTAGGTGCTGTCGAATGAATAGAACTAAACAACTCGCCTAATCAAGTTTAAAGTTCAAAAAAGTGGATGGTTACAATGTCTACGGCCCTAGTTTTTTTATGATTCAACCAAAGTTATTCTCTCTCACCCTCTTAATGCGTTCTCTTCAAATTCCACTAAACTCGTCTATTTTCGGTTCGTGCTGATATCAGACTTCATATGCTTGATTATGACTTGCCATTTTTGCGCAATGTATGATTTTACCGTTGCATTATCATAAGTATTTACATTCCCTTGACTAAAATCACCGATCAATCAGGATGAATTGAGTGGTCATTTTTTGGCTTTTGATTCAGTATTTCAATATGAACACTTTTTACAGTATCAGCCTGATAAAAATTGTGAAGCAGTTCCAGTTATTGCGTTTTGATCACTACATAGTTATATTTTTATCGTTTTTTAATGGTTGTTTACCATTACATGACATGACGATTATATTTTTATCCGGGAGTGGTGAGTAATTTTCTACATCCGCTATTCTTTTAAATTTGTTTAGCAAAATAAGCCCCTTGTTGATAACATTTTCTCAGCAGAAAAGACTTTAAATAACTATCAGCGATAACCAAATAAAGGGAAATATCAATTTTGTTCAATAACATACTAGTTGTCTGTGTAGGCAACATATGCCGTAGTCCCATGGCGGAAGCCATTCTTAAAGATGCCCTTTCTAAAATAAAGCAGAATACTTGTCATGTGAGTTCTGCGGGAATCGGTGCTTTGGTTGGTCACAAAGCCGATGCCAAGGCGAGTCAACTTATGACGGCAAGAGGATTGGATATTTCCCCGCATCGTGCTTGTCAGTTAAATAAAGAAATGATTCGAAAAGCTGATCTAATTTTAGTGATGGAACTGGCTCATAAAATAGATATTGAAACCAAGGAACCCAGTGCTAAAGGAAAGATTTTTAGATTAGGCGAATGGGGGGGATATGACATCACCGACCCCTACCGATTGGATCTAAAAGCGTTCGAGTCTGCGCTAGCCAAAATTGATCAAGGCGTAAGCCAGTGGATCAAGAAACTTTACCAAATAGCGCCGTAAAGCCTCGTCGTTCAGGGCATAGGTATCTACACAAGCCACTACATCCTGTCTGGACTGGCTACCCCTGCACCCATTTAAGAGAAAAACATGTCCTCGTTCCCTCGCGGGTGGCGGCACCGCCATTAGCTTAAGGGCTTGGTATTTAACGGGTGGACGCGAATTTATTCGCGCCGTGACAGCCAAATGCGCGAATAAATTCGCGCCCACACTGTTCAGTCATTACTGTCTTTTCAGTCTACCTTAATCGCAGTCCCATGGGAGAGCCAATAAATTGTGTAGATAGCCATGCTTTAGGTCGGAGAGGATGTCAACGCGTTCACCCTTTTGCTAAAAATGACAACCGGAGATTTGACAGGGATAATAGCCGTCACTTCCTGAAAACAAGCCCGCTGAACATGACCCAAACACATTTCACCGCCTGCCCCGAGTGTGATTTATTACTCAACCCCGGCGCGCCTGTGGTCGGTGACAAGGCTCACTGCCCGCGTTGCGGCTATCTGCTGCAACGGCCGCGCAAACAAAGCATCGAACGCACGTTTGCCTTATCTATTGCCGGGTTAATCTTAATTTTTCCGGCCAATTTGATGCCCTTGGTCGGTCTCAAAATGCTCGGCAATACCAAAGACGGCACTTTGTGGTCGGGCGTAGTTGCGTTATTTGAAGAACAGCTGTGGGGGGTTGCGATATTGGTGTTTTTATCCAGCATTATATTTCCATTGCTGAATATTATTTTATCCTTGCTGATCAGCGCGCATCTTTATTTCAATAAACCGAACCATTATCTAGCGCATTGGATGCGCTGGCTGCAACACCTCGATGAATGGGCGATGCTGGAGGTTTATATGCTGGGCATTATTGTCGCTTGCGTTAAGCTTTCCGCCACGTCTGAACTTAAATTCGGTTTTGGGCTCTACGCGTTCGTGGCCTTGCTGATCGTAACTGGCATGCTGACGAGCAGCCTGGATAAGGTTCTGTTCTGGCGGAAAATCGGGCAATTAAGAAAATGAAAGCCAAAAAGACTGCCCTGACTCAAGGTTTTATCCGTTGTCATGATTGCGGCTGTTTATCAAAACAGGCTGGCAAAAACAGACTTTGCCCGTTATGCGGCGGCCGCTTGCATCCAAGAGTACCCAATAGCTTTCAACGCACCGCCGCCTTGCTGTTAAGCGCCTTTTGTTTGTATATTCCGGCCAATATTTTTCCGATCATGACCATCACCAGCTTGGGCGTCGGCGAGCCGCACACCATTATCGGCGGCATTATGGCGTTGATTAACGGTAATATGGTGCCCATTGCCCTGCTGGTTCTGGTCGCCAGTATTCTGGTACCCTTGTTAAAATTACTGGGAATCAGCCTGCTGTTACTCAACGTTCATTATCGCTGGCAAGGCCGGGCAAAAAAATGGACCATCCTTTACCGTATTATTGCTTTTGTCGGCCGCTGGTCGATGCTGGATATTTTTATGATCTCAATTCTAGTGTCTTTAGTTGACATGGGCGATGTGGCTCAGGTTATCGCCGGGCCTGCGGCAACCGCATTTGCGGCGGTCGTGGTGCTAACCATGTTTGCCGCGAAAAATTTCGATCCACGATTACTATGGGATAACCAGCGCTAACAATGAATGACTTTATCGACCCTGATGCGTCAGAAGTGACCATCAATAAAAAAACCGAATTGCCGTTGGTGTGGTTTTTACCCTTAATTGCCCTGCTGGTCAGCGGCTGGCTAATCGCCAAATCCTACAATGAAAAAGGCCCGGTTATCACGATCAGCTTTCCGACCGCAGAAGGTCTGGAAGTTGATAAAACCAAGATTAGATACCTGAATGTAGAAATCGGCAAAGTCACCGCGATCTCCATCAGTGACAACTTAAAAACCATTGTGGTTACCGCGCAAATGAACAGCACTGCGGCCGGTTATTTGAACAAAAATACCCGCTTCTGGGTGGTTCGACCTCAAGTGGGCTTGGGTGGAATTTCCGGGCTGGGCACACTGCTCTCGGGACCTTATATCGCTATCAAACCCGGCGATGGCTCCCAGGAAGATCATTTTACCGGCCTGACCACCCCGCCCTTGTTAAAAAACGACGCCGAAGGCTCGCTCTTTATTCTGGAAACCAATAATCTAGGCTCTATGAGGCCGGGAACGCCGATCAATTTTCATGGCATCATCGTAGGCGAAGTCCTCAGTCACAAGCTATCTGACGAAGCGGATGCGATACGCTTAACCATTTTTATCAACAAACCCTACGATCAGTTCGTCAGGAAAAACACCCGTTTCTGGATAGACAGCGGCGTCGATTTATCCGCCGGCACCGATGGTTTTAAAGTCAGAACCGGGCCGTTGATTTCCTTATTAAGCGGCGGCATTGCCTTTCGCGCTTCTGCCGAAGACACGAATGAGACTATCCGCCCTGAAAACAGTATTTTCCCGTTGTACGATACTTATGCGCTATCGACCCAGGTTGTTTATCAAAACACCTTAAAATACGTCATGTATTTTAACGGCTCGGTACGCGGCTTAACCGTAGGCGCGCCAGTACAATTACGCGGCATTCCTATCGGCAGGGTTACCGACATCAATCTGGAACTGGATAAGAAAACCGTTGAAATTCATATTCCGGTTACCGTAGAACTGGAACCAGATCGCATCATAGAAATCAACAACCCAAAACATATCAGCGATAAAGACATGATGGCGCAACTGATTAAAAAAGGTCTGCGCGCACAATTACAAACCGGCAGCCTACTGACCGGGCAACTGCTGGTCGATCTCGATTTTCATCCGGAAAGCAAGATTGTATTCAGCGACAATAAAAGCGTCTATCCCGAGTTCCCCACCACCGCCAGTTCGCTGGATCAATTTACCCATTCGGCCAACATTATCATGAATAAGGTTGCCAAACTGCCGTTGGAAGACTTAACGACTGAAGCCAATAAAACCCTGCAAGCGTTGCAAGGTACGTCAAAAGCAGCAACCGGCATGCTGGCGACCGCTAAAGGTACACTGGATACCGCCGACAAAACCATGACTTCGGCACATCAGCTATTAAGCACGCTGGAACCTGGCTCCACCACCCACTACGAACTGGATCAATTGCTGCAAGAACTGACCCAGGCGGCAAGCTCGGTCAAGCAACTAGCCGATTATCTGGAACAAAATCCCAACTCATTAATTCGCGGCAAACAAGAGCAATAAAATGGCAAATCAACGCTCAAAATGGTTAATATTACTACCGGCCTGCACCCTGCTCTCTGCATGCCTATCGACGCCACCCACCCAATTTTATCTATTAGAACCGTTGAGTGAGCCCTCTTCATCCTCAACGACAGCAGTAGAAAAACGCCAGATCGGCATCGGCCCGGTATCTATACCGGCCTTATTGGAGCGCAAGCAAATTGTCACCCGGTTACCGGATAACAGCGTAAAAATCGCCGAATTTCATCAATGGGCATCGCCTTTAAAAAACAATGTCGCACAAGTGCTAAGCCATAACCTGGCTACCTTGCAACCAAACGACCTGATCAGGGCCTATCCCTGGAGCGCTTACGGAACGGTCGATTATCGCATCGTCATAGACATTATCAGATTCGACACCCGCCCTGAACAGAGCGTAAATTTTGAAGCCAACTGGTCGATAATGAATGAAAAGAAACATACCTTGCTAAGCAATGGTCACACAAAAATTGAGCATCCATTAAATGACTCATCCTATCCGTCTACCGTCAAAGCACTAAACCAAATCCTGAGTGAATTCAGTCAAGAATTATCCACGGTACTGGGTAAATTAAACTAAAGACCTGATAAAATAAGCACTACGAGTAGAGCAAAAGGAATTTTGTTCTTGGATTAAGTGCGTAAATCCTTTAGAATTGTCGGCTCTTGGGGTGTTAGCTCAGTTGGTAGAGCAGTGGACTCTTAATCCATAGGTCCAGGGTTCGAATCCCTGACACCCCACCAATAATATCAAGGCCTTGCATGCAAATGCAGGGCTTTTTTTTTGCTCATGGGGCACTAATGGGGCACTTCGAAATAAAAAACAACAACAAACCGCAATAACATCCAATAAGGTATTCAGCCATTTATTAAGTTTGATGCTCTACTATTCGAACTTTTAAGCTTTAGGAAAAAAATGTCAGCAGAACAGCGTCGTCAGTTACAACAACAGCTTTGGAATATCGCCAACACCCTGCGCGGCAAGATGGGTGCCGATGAATTTAGGGATTACATACTCGGCTTTATCTTTTACAAATACCTGTCAGAAAAAATCCAGCGTTACGCGGATTTATTGCTTGAACAAGATGAACTTAAGTTCGCCAGCCTGGATGAAAACAGCGAGGAAGGCGCTGAAATTATTGAAGCGGTTAAAGAAGCCACCGTCAAGGAATTGGGTTACTTCTTAAAACCCTCGGAACTCTTTCACGCCATCGCCAAAAAAGGCAATAATCAGGCAGACACGCATTTACAAGGCGAAGGCCATAACTTTATTCTGGGCGACCTTACCCGAATCTTAAAAAACATTGAGCAAAGCACACTCGGCACCGACAGCGCCGATGACTTCAATAACCTATTTGAAGACCTGGACTTAACGTCATCAAAACTCGGCAACAGCGAAAAAGCCAAAAATGAACTGGTCACCAAGGTACTGATACACCTTGACCAGATAGACTTCAACTTAAGCGATAGCACCGCCGATGTGCTAGGCGATGCTTACGAATACCTGATTGGTGAATTTGCCAGTGGCGCAGGCAAAAAAGCCGGTGAATTTTACACCCCGCAGCCGGTATCCATCCTGTTAGCCAAACTGGTGACCAGCCAGAACCTTAACCTTAAAAATGTCTATGACCCGACCTGCGGCAGTGGTTCTTTATTGTTGCGGGTAAAACGGGAAGCCGCGCAAGATTACAAGATCAAGATTTACGGGCAGGAACTCAACCGCACTACTTACAATCTGGCACGGATGAATATGATTCTGCATGATGTGCATTATGCGGATTTTGATATACGCCAGGAAAACACCCTTGAGCATCCGCAGCACCGCGAGTTACGCTTTGATGCCATAGTCGCCAACCCGCCGTTTTCTGCGCATTGGGGTGCGAACCCGCTGTTTATGAGCGACGACCGTTTTAGCGTTTATGGCAGACTGGCACCCGCCACCAAAGCCGATATGGCCTTTGTTCAGCATATGGTTTACCAACTGGCAGACGATGGCATTATGGCGTGTGTGTTACCGCATGGCGTATTATTTCGCGGTGCGGCGGAAGGACATATACGACAATATCTGATTGAACAACTCAATTGCCTGGATGCGGTGATTGGCTTACCGGCCAATATTTTTTACGGCACCAGTATTCCGACCACGGTATTGGTGTTTAAAAAATGCCGCAAGAATCCCGATGATATTTTGTTCATTGACGCCAGTCGGCACTTTGAAAAAGTCAAAACCCAAAACAAGTTATTGCCGGAACATATCGACAAAATTGTTACGGCTTATAGTAACCGCAGCAATGAGCCTAAATACAGTCATGTTGCCTCGCTAGCCGATATTAAAGCCAACGACTACAATCTGAACATTCCCCGTTATGTCGATACCTTTGAAGCCGAAGACGCGATTGATTTAAACGCTATCGCCGCGCAATTGACAGAATTGGAATACGCAAGTAAAAACACCGATGCCACGATTGCCGCTTTTTGTTTGGAATTGGATATTAAGCCGCCGTTTTAAATTTGATCATCTGGAGAACACGATGCAATTAGCGATTGAATTGCCTGACGAACTGGGTCAGCAAGTTTTACAACATGAAAACGTACAGCAATTTGTACAACGAGCTATCGAAAAAATGCTCTTGGAAGAAAAACGATCATCCGAATTATTAATTGACCTTGTGGCTGAATTGCCGGAAATAGCCAGTTTTAAAGATAAAGACCCACTGGAATTACAAAGGGCATGGCGTGATGAATGGAATTAAGTATTTATTGGACACCAATATCATCATTGCTTTATGTGAGCACAAACCAAGCATCTTAGAGTTGTTGCACAACCAGCAAATCAAAATTAATGAATGTGCTTATAGCGCCATCACTCGCATGGAGTTATTAAGCTATCCTGCTTTAACGCCGGAGGATAAACAAACCATTGAATCTTTTTTAAAGCATATGACCTATTTAGCGATCACGCCGGACGTTGAAAACGAAACCATTGAGTTTAGAAGATGCCATAAAACAAAACTACCTGACTCAATTATCGCCGCCACTGCTAAATATTATCAGCTTGAGTTATTGACACTGGATAAGCAGTTGGCGGGTAAGTTATGAATGTGCCACAGTTGCGGTTTAAGGAGTTTAATGGGGAGTGGAAATCCCTGCACTTGGGACAAATTACCGAAACGATTACAAGTGGCTCTCGTAATTGGGCGCAGTATTATTCTAAAAATGGCAGTAAATTTATAAGAATGACAAATCTCAGTAGAGATGGCATTCAACTAAAACTTGATGATTTAAAATTTGTAAATATCAAATCTAACTCTATCGATGGCAACCGTACAAGTCTAGCTCATGGCGATATACTTATTTCAATAACTGCGGAACTTGGAAAAATTGGTTGGATTCCTCCAAGCTTCGGTGAGGCATTCATAAATCAACATACCGCATTAGTTCGTATAAAAAAAGCAACGACAGAATCGAAATTCATAGCTTATTTACTTTCAACAACTAAGTTGAATATACAAATAAACAGAATGAATGATGCTGGCGCAAAAGCGGGCTTAAATCTTCCAACTATCAAATCCATAAAAATCCAATTACCTGGACTGGAAGAACAAACCAAAATCGCCAACTTCCTCACGGCGGTGGATGAAAAAATAGCCCAGCTCACGCAAAAAGGTGAGTTGTTAGCGCGTTACAAAAAAGGCATGATGCAGCAGATTTTTAGCCAACAACTGCGTTTTAAAGACGATGACGGGCGAGAGTTTCCTGATTGGAAGCATAAGACTTTAGGCGAAATATGCTCAATAAAACGTGGGGCATCGCCTCGTCCTATTGCGGATAAAAAATGGTTTAGTGAAGATTCAAAAATTGGATGGGTTCGTATATCAGATGTTTCTCGTTCTGATAAGTATCTGAATCGCACTCAACAATATTTATCGGATGAAGGGATAGAAAAAAGTCGCCTTGTAAAAAAAGGCAATATCATCATGAGTATTTGTGCAACTATAGGCAAGCCAATTTATACAAATTTTGATGTATGTATTCACGATGGGTTTGTTGTTTTTGACAGTCTGCAAATAAAGCATGAGTTTTTATATTATTACTTAATGCTTATCGAAAAGAATTGGTATCAATATGGGCAACCGGGTTCACAAGTTAATTTGAACTCTGATATTGTTTCCAATGAATCAATAAATATTCCCGATGAAAAAGAACAAACCAAAATCGCCAACTTCCTCACCGCATTAGACGACAAAATCAGCCATAATCAAATCCAACTTAAAACCATGAAGCAGTACAAACAAGGCTTGTTACAGCAACTATTTGTTTGATAGGTTGATCGTAACCGCTCTGATGTTTATACTTATGTTTAAACATATAGCTTTTGGAGTTTTGTTATGACTGAAGTGGTGCTGGATATAAAACAATGGGGCAATAACTTGGGGGTTCGCCTGCCTGCGGCGATTGCGCGTGAAGCGCATTTACACGCCCATCAGCGGGTGCGGCTTTCGGTCGTCGAAGGCCACATTATTATTACGCCTGTGCTGGATGAACCGTTAACTCTGGAACAACGCTTAGCTAATTTTGACCCTGCCCGACACGGCGGCGAAGTCATGGCCACCGCGCAAACACTGGGCGCAGAACAGTGGTAAAAGGTGCAACGGTAAAAACAGTCAGTCCGTGGCTGCCTGATCGCCAAGATATCATCTGGATTGATTGCAATCCCCAAGTCGGGCAGGAAATGCGCGACATTCATCCTTTCCTGGTGCTGTCACCGCGCATTTTTAACGATAAAACCTCGCTGGTCATTGGTTTACCGATGACGACGGCAGCCTACAATGCCGACAATCCTTTTGCGGTTGCAGTGGGCAAGGCCGCAGGACATAAGGCTAAGGTCGATAAAACCAGTTATGTGCTTTGTCATCAACCCAAGTCGTTTGACTGGCGATTGCGCGGCGCTAAACCTCATCCGTTAGGCTCATTGAACGATGCTTTGTTTGTTCAAGTGTGTGAACGGCTTAATCAAATTATCCAGTTGGTTTAAATGTCACCTCAATCCGAATACGCCTTGGAAGAAGCCCTTATCGCCCAGCTTACCGGCATGGAATACAGCCCTGTGCGCATTGAGGGTGAAGCCGAGATGCTGGCTAATTTAAAGCGGCAGCTGGAAATTCATAACCAAGATATTACCCTCACCCCAGCTGAATTTGAGCGCATTCTTAATCATCTCAATACCGGTACAGTATTTGACCGGGCGAAAATACTGCGCGATAGATTCCCATTAAAACGCGATAACAACGAAACCGTTTGGCTGACCTTTTTAAATTGCGATGACTGGTGCATGAATGAGTTTCAGGTCACCCATCAAGTCACCATGGAGGGCAACCGCAAGAATCGCTATGACGTGACGCTGTTAATCAACGGCTTGCCGCTGGTGCAGGTTGAGCTTAAGCGGCGCGGTGCCGAGCTTAAGGTGGCGTTTAATCAGGTGAATCGTTACCACCGTGATTCTTATGACGCGGGGGCAGGCTTATTTCAGTATGTGCAGTTGTTTATTATCAGCAACGGGGTGAATACTAAGTATTTCTCCAATAACCTCAGGCAATCCTACAAGCAGACTTTTTTCTGGACGGATAAGGAAAATAACCGCTTATCGGACTTGCATGAGTTTACGGCGGAATTCTTAAAGCCTTGCCATATTGCCAAGATGGTGACTCATTACACCGTCATTAACGAAACCAGCAAGTGTTTGATGATACTGCGACCTTATCAGTTTTATGCGACTGAGGCGTTAGTGGACCGGGTTAAAAACAGCCTGGATAACGCGTATATCTGGCACACCACCGGTTCCGGTAAAACGCTGACTTCATTTAAAGCCAGCCAGATTATTATGAACATGCCCAAGGTGCATAAGGTGCTGTTTGTGGTTGACCGTAAAGACCTGGATTTTCAGACCGCCAATGAATTTAATGCCTTCTCTAAAGGCAGTGTGGACAGCACCACCAATACACACAAGCTGGTGGCGCAATTAACGGAGGACAGCACCAAGCTGATTGTAACGACTATCCAGAAACTCAATAATGCGATTATAAAGCCCCATTATTTGGATAAGATTGCGCACCTGCAAGATAAGAAGTTTGTGTTTATTTTTGATGAATGCCACCGCAGCCAGTTTGGTGAGACTCACCAGAACATTAAGAAATTCTTTAGCAACGCGCAGCTATTCGGCTTTACCGGCACCCCTATTTTTGCCGATAACGCCGCAGGTTCAGTGGGTAATCAACAAACCACTAAATCACTATTTAATGAGTGCTTGCATAAATATGTGATTGTCGATGCCATTCGGGATGAAAACGTCCTGCGCTTTGCGGTGGAGTATGTCGGCAAATATAAACGTAAAGACAGCGCCAATGAATTGGATATTAGCGTGGAAGCGATTGATACCAAAGCGCTGTTAGAAAGCCCGCAACGCCTGGAAAAGATTACTGACTACATTCTTACCCACCACCGGCAAAAAACCAAAGCACCGGATTTTACTGCAATGTTTTGTGTGAGCAGTGTCGCCACGCTGATTCAGTATTATGAGCAGTTTAAGCTAAAGCAGGCAGACGTCATCCGTCCGTTAAAGATTGCCACTATTTTTAGTTATGCCGCCAATGAAGAAGACCCGGAGGCGAACGGGTTAATCAGTGGCTTAATACCCGAAGAATCGCCAGACTTGCCAACCGGTGCGCGTACCAATCAATCCAGCCGCGACAAACTGGATGAATTCATTGCCGACTATAACGCGTTGTTTGGCACTAAATACAGCACCAACGATAGTCAGTCGTTTTATAACTATTACCAGGATATTGCCAAGCGAGTACGTGCGGGGGAGATTGATATTTTGCTGGTGGTGAATATGTTTTTAACGGGCTTTGACAGTCCGCGCCTTAATACCATGTATGTGGATAAGAATTTGAAGTTTCACGGCTTGATACAGGCGTTTTCACGTACTAACCGAAATTTGGGTGAAAAAAAATCGCAAGGAAATATTGTCTGCTTTCGTAACCTGAAAGCCGCCACCGATGAAGCGATTGCGTTGTTTTCCAACAAAAATGCCAAAGAAACGGTGTTAGTGGAACCCTATGAAGACTACGTAAAAGCGTTTAACAAAGCTACCGAGGAGTTATTAGCGATTGCCCCAACGGTGCAAAGTGTCGATGACTTGCTCAGCGAAAAAGAACAACTGCTATTCGTCACCCGATTTAGGGAGTTATTGCGCGTTAAAAATATTTTGACGACGTTTGCTGATTTTGATGAGGCTGATTTAAGCCTGCCCGCGCAAACCTTTGAAGATTACAAATCCAAGTATCTGGATGTGCATGACAACGTTAAAAACGATCAGGGCAAAGAGAAAACCTCGATATTGTATGATGTGGATTTTGAGTTAAGCCTGATCCACCGTGATGAGATTAATGTGGCTTATATCCTCAATCTATTAATGACCTTGGGTAAACTGCCACCCGAAGAACGGGCGAAACGTCAAAAAGAAATTGTTGATATGATGGCGGGCGATGTGCAATTACGCAGCAAGAAATTACTCATTCAAACCTTTATCGATGAGAACCTACCCAACATTAAACCCACTGATAACGTCATTGCAGAGTTTGAATCCTTCTGGGCAGAAAACAGACAAAAAGCCTTTAATGCCTTATGCGAGGAAGAGCAGATTGTGCCCGAACAGCTCGACAAGTTGTTAAACGACTATACTTTTGCCAACCGCTTACCCCGCGAGCAAGAAATTGTCAGCGCACTCAGCTTTAAACCGAAGATACTGCAACGTAAATCTATTGTTGAACGTGTGGCCGATAAAATTCAGGTGTTTATTAATACCTTTATTGAGGGCATGGGTGGGAGTGTTTGATAGGTATACTTCGCGCGGCCATAAGTTGAGTTTTTTGCCAAACTGAACTTGAGATTGTCCTCGTTCCCACCGCTCCTGCGTGGGAATGCATACGGAAGCATAAGTCAGTATGGGTTCCCACGCAGGAGCGTGGGAACCAGAAAAAATGTTAAGGCAATGTCTTTGGGTGTATTTCATGCCAAGTCGCTCAACCTTGTTAAAATTCCTCCCACTCATCATTATAAGATAGCGCCTGCGGCTTAGGCTTGGCTACCGGGGCCTGACGCTTAATATTATTTTCTGCATTCCTGACAACCTGCTGAGGTCGTTGCTGCATTTTGGGTGCAGCGTCCACGAAGGAACCCGAAGTACTGCGCGAGTTACCGTCCACTTTAAAACCGCTCACGGTAACCGACAGATTTTGTGCCTGTTCTTCAAGTGATTCTGCGGCGGCCGCGGCCTGCTCTACCAAGGCTGCATTCTGTTGAGTGACGTCATCCATTTGAGCGATCGCCTGATTGACCTGTTCGATACCGGCGGTTTGTTCCATTGAGGCCGCACTGATCTCTGACATCATCGCGGTCACGCCACGAACGGAACTTACGATGTCTTCCATGGTTTTCCCCGCTTGAGCGACCAGTTTAGTGCCGCCTTCAACCTGCTCTACCGAATCCGCAATCAGCTTTTTAATTTCTCCGGCTGCCGTGGCCGCACGTTGCGCAAGATTACGAACTTCCACGGCCACCACGGCAAAACCACGGCCTTGATCACCGGCACGGGCCGCCTCTACGGCAGCGTTGAGAGCAAGGATGTTGGTCTGAAAAGCGATGTCGTCGATCACCGAAATAATGGCGACAATCTTGCTTGAAGATTCATTGATACCTTCCATGGTGGTGACGACTTTACCGACGACCACGACACCTTGTTCCGCAATTTCGGAAGCACTGACAGCTAGGTGGTTAGCCTGTCTGGCGTTTTGGCTATTCTGTTGCACGGTAGACGTCAACTCTTCCATGCTGGCGGCGGTTTGCTCCAAGCTGGCGGCTTGCTCTTCGGTGCGATGCGACAAATCATTATTGCCGGAGGCGATTTCTTTAGATGCCGTGTTGATGCTGTCGGTGGCTTCCTTGATTTGAGTGATGATGTCGCTCAGTTTTTCTACTGTCGTATTGGAGTCATCCTTGAGCCTGCCAAAGGTTCCGCAATAGTCATTGCTGATGGTTTCGGTCAAGTCACATTGGGATAAAGCACCCAGTACTCGCACCACCTCATTCAGCGCGCTTTCGCTGGTTTCCAGCAACTGATTCATGCCTGAACCCAATTGCAGTATAAAGCCGTCCTTGTCTTGCAAATCCACGCGCAAACTCAAGTCCCCCATAACCGAGGCATGCACGATAGCGGCCACTTCTTTTTCCACAGCGACTTCGACGGTTCGATCCAGCCATTCAGCGACCGTGCCCAGCCGTGATCCTTGTGCGTTAACCATCGGATTGGCAGTCACCACCATAGAGTGGCTACCCAGCAACATGCTGGCTCTATAAGTACCGGTCAAGGATGACAGCAACTGAGCCTGGTGCGGTGGGCTTTTGTGGAAACCATCAATATTGGTACCCACCAATTTGGCCACAGAGAAATTCGGTAATTGCTGGCGAATCTCCGCTTCATTCTTGCCCATAATATCGACCACCGCTTTGTTGACATAGACGATGTTACGGGCATTATCGGCAATCATCACGCCGGTGCAGATGCTGTCCAACGCAATTTTGACGCGCAAATTCTCATCAGAGATGCGGTTGATTTCGGCGATATCGAAACCGAGTTTAATCTGCATCGCTTTAAGCGAATCCATCACCTTGCCAAGTTCATCCTGCCGTTCAATCTCAATGGTGTTGCTGTAATTGCCCTGGGCGAGTTGACCGAAAGTCACAATGGCCGATTTAAGTGGCCGCACGATGGCTCGGATCAGCGTTATACCTAACCATAGGATCAGTGTCAGGCCAGCTCCGATCAAACCCATGGAAATTTTTTGAGTCTGGTCATAATGCGCTTGCGATAGTTCGTATTCCTGCCTGGCGGTATCTTGCTGCAGCTGCATCAGTTTTTGCAGGACCTCGTCCACCGACACGTACAGAGAATGAATCTTGTCGACTCCGATGCTGTTTGCCAGAACCCTATCACCGCTACGCAATGCCCCGACAGCCGGTTTCAGGCCTAGTTCGATGAAGTGACTGATTTTTTCGGCTAAGGTGTCAGCCAGCGTTATTTCTTCCGGGTTGAGCGTGGCAGCCCTATATGTATCCCAGATTCTGGTAATTTCTACGATATTCTGTTCCACTTCAGTGGTGTTTTTCTGAATGGCTTCGGCTGTTGGCGTGATTAGGCTGGCGGCAATGTGCAGCCGGTTAGTGCTCAGCAGTTTCTGAATAACGGCAAGCTGGTGTATCGGAATCGTGTGACCCTGATAAACAGTGCGCAAACCATCATGGGCTTTACCCATGCCGAATAGTCCGATACCGCCGACGACCGATAACAGCAGCGCCATGATGGCTATGACGGCTGTTAAGCGAGTTTGAATGTTCAGATTCTTCAATAGGTTAAGCTTGCTCAGTAACGTTACGTTGACGACTTTTCCATCCTGGATTTTTAGTTTGCTGGCTTTACCTTCTTGGAATAGCTTATAGGCAGCCGTTGCCGCCTCTATTTGCAAATAGCTGGGTTTGCTGCGGACAGACATAAAACCAATGTGCTGATTGTTTTCGTAAACTGGCGCCGCATTAGCCAACACCCAATAATAATCGCCATTTTTACAGCGGTTCTTGACCATCCCCGTCCAGGAGCGCCCGGCTTTTAATGATGCCCACATATCATCAAAGGCTTCAGCTGGCATGTCGGGATGGCGTACTATATTGTGCGCTGTCCCAATCAGCTCTTCTCGGGTAAATCCGCTGACTCGAAGGAAGTCGTCGTTGATATAAGTAATCATCCCTTTTAGATCGGTCTTGGAAACAATGGAATCACTGTCTTTGAGGACGTATTCCACGCGGGTTACCGGCATATTGATTCTCATAACTTATATTCTGGTTTCATTAAGTGTTAATAATGGAATTATTGATAGAATGACCTCGCGCAACGTAATAGAAAATAGTGATTAAATCTCTGTGGCAGAGCGCGAAAAATGAACGACTATACCAGATATATTAGACTTATAATTTTCTCAATGATAAACCGATTCAGGCTGTCAAAACATGGCAGGATCTTGCAGTTTATTGCATGAATATGTTTTTTTTGTACCGGGTGTTATTGGATTATGGCAGGGGCAGTAAAGGCATAACCGTGCATATGCGCGGTTTTGATCGGCAGAGGTTCTTTTAACGTGGCATTGGCTTTTTTGCGTAGACGGGCCAGCAACACATCCAGTCGCTCATTGCGATTAATAATGCGTCGGCCGATGATGTCGTCGGCAATGTCGAATTTGGATATCGTCTGTCCCTGGACGGCAATTAACATCTGCAACAAGCGGTATTCGCGGGCGGTCAACGGCAGTACCGCTCCGCTGGGCGAGGTTAGCGTCCAATACTGACCGGACAGGCGCCAGCAGAGGCCAGCCGCGATAGGGAGATCAACAACCACGTCTTTGCGCCGTACCATCGCGTTGATATTAGCAATCAACTCGTCCAGATTGACCGGCTTTACCAAATAACGGTCAGCACCGGCATTAAGGCCTGCGAGTCGATCTTCCAGAGTGTCGCGTGCACTGACAATGATAATGGCTAGATGGGGTATGCTGCGTAGATGTCTGGCGATACTGAAGCCGTCTTCGCCGGGCAGACCGATGTCGATCATAACCACATCAACCGGATTAATCAGCAGTTGTTTATAAAAAGCGTCCCCGTTGCCGACGCCCCAAGCGATATAGCCGGCAATGTGCAGATATTCCAGCGTGCTTTGCAGCAGGTCGTAGTCGTCTTCTATAATCGCGATGCGCGGTGGTGTGTAATCCGTCATAAAGGGTGTTGTGTCGTCAGATTAATCGCTAATTTTAATGGCAATACCACTGTGACGCAGGTACCGACATTGCCCTGACTGTTTATCTCGATGCTACCGTTATGCAATTCGACAATACTTTTCACCAATGCGAGGCCAAGTCCAGCACCCGGAATAGCGGCTACACTTTGACCACGCATGTATTTCTGAAAAACCAGAGACTGTTCTTCGGCGGGAATGCCTAGTCCTTGATCGATGACCTTGAAGATGCAGGACAGGCTATTACAGCTGATACATAGCCGGACCTTACTTCCTGTCGGCGAATATTTAATGGCGTTGCCCAGTAAATTGAGCAGCAGGATACGTAGCAGTTGTGGATCAGCCTCAAGTGTCGGCAGACCGTGCTCAAGCTCAGTGATGATCTGGTGCGCCCCGGATATGAGTTTGACGCTGTCTTTGATCGATGCTGTCAGCTCCTGAAGATCAATAGTAGCCGGTTCCAAAGCAAAACCGTTACTATTTAGCCGATCTTCAGTCAGGCAATTATCGAGAAAGCTGGACAGGCGTATAACCCCACGACGAATACGAGAAACAATCGGTGCGCAATCCGATACCGGTGAAATTTTAATGGACAACAACTGAGCAGCGGTATCGATGACGGCCAGCGGCGAACGAAATTCATGCGAAACCATGGCAATGAACTGGCGTTGTTCGGCCAAGGTTCGTTCGGCGACTTCCTTTTCGTGTATTAATTGTTGTGTCTGTTTACGCTCGGTGATATCGGTGAGCGAGATTCGCACTATCGGAACCTTATCGTCTGTCGTCATCAGCAGGCAATTAAGCTGGACATAAACTAGCGAATTATCCGCACGTTGAATAGCGAGCTCGAAACTATGCAACTCTTCTGAGGATCGGATCATCCCCTTAAGCAGAAGATACCAACGGTCGCCGTCCTTGGCGGCGACTAAAGAAGCGAAACGACGGTTAATGAGTTTTTCCCGATCCAATCCGAGGAGTCTAGCTCCGGTGAGGTTAATTTCAGTGATTAAGCCCTCGTGGTTAAGCGTGAGGTAACCTACCGGAGCAAATTCATAAAGGTTGACATAACGGGCACGCGAGTCATCCAGGGCATGATAAGCGCGGCGCAATTCCTCGTTTTGCATCTCCAGTTCAATTTGGTAGACATGGAGTTCTTCGAGTAATTCCTCGACCGGTCGAGTCGCTGATTTGGTAACAGGCGCATGCGGAAGTTGGGCTTCAGCTTTTGCCCGTAACAGAGTAGATCTTAGTTTGTCATCCATGGAACTCCAACTAGCTGATATCGGGATTATCCACATCCCATGAAAAAGTGCTATCCGCGAAAAGCATTAAAAAACCAGTACAACTCGCGCTATTCATCGTAACTCGCATCGTTAGAACCTGTGTCAAAATCAAAATCATACTCATGCTCAATATCGGAGACTTCCGATTTTCTACGCTTTAAAAAAATCCTATTGCCTTCCGGTGATTCTAAAATCATTTCAACACAACCACCCGTTATAAAGTCATAAGAAAGTATTTTAAAATCACTGGACATACCCTGAACTTTTACATGATTACCTATCGCCCAGGCACTGCTCATACTTTTTTTCTTCATTTCAAAAAATACATATTGCAAAAAATTAACGTAGTGCCAAGCCAACAAAACCGCGAATAAACACCGACCAATTATAATTTATCTTTAATAATTAAAAAAACTATTTCAAAAGACTGTTTTGCTTTAAAAAATCAGTTATACGACCCCAACAAGCGATGAAAGCCCTTAAATTCGACCGGTATATCCATGGTAGAATTCACAACATAATCAAAAACCAGTCCACATCAAGAACCAAACTCTATGCCAGAATTACCTGAAGTTGAAACCACCTGCCGAGGTATTGCGCCGCATATTGAAGGCCAAATGATTAAACAGGTTGTTATTCGCCAACCGAAACTGCGTTGGCCGGTGCCCGAAACACTCAATCAGATACTAACCGGACTGACCATTGAATCCGTTTCCAGAAGAGCAAAGTATCTGCTATTTTCCACCGCTTCAGGCACCGTGCTTTTGCATTTAGGCATGTCCGGCAGTTTACGGATTATGTCCGCAGATCAGGCCGTCGGCAAACACGACCATATCGATTTTATTTTTAATGACGGAACGGTACTGCGCTTCAATGATCCACGCCGTTTCGGCGCGGTGTTATGGACATCGGAACCTGCAACCGAACATCCGTTGCTCAAAAATTTAGGCCCCGAACCGCTATTAGCCGATTTTAACGGGGAACTACTTTACTCTTTGTCCAGAAACCGTAAAACAGCCGTTAAGTCATTCATTATGAACAGCCATATCGTTGTTGGCGTCGGCAATATTTATGCCAATGAAGCCTTGTTCATGGCCGATATACAGCCTACGCGCCCAGTTGGAAAAGTGTCTTTAGCTGACTATCGAAAACTGGCTGAATGTATTCGCGTGGTGTTACAGCAAGCCATCGGGCAAGGCGGGACAACCTTGAGAGATTTTGTCAATGAAGCCGGAAAACCCGGTTATTTTCAGCAGCAACTCAAGGTTTATGGTCGTGCCGGGTTACCGTGTGTTAGCTGCAATCAGCCGTTAACAGAAATCAGGATAGCGAATCGGTCAACGGTATTCTGCAGTAATTGCCAACGATAAACCGTCATAATCGGACGGCCGCAACAAAAATATCATCATCAACTAAGGTGGAGAGACCAAAACCGAACCCTTGCCTGTCGGTGCCGTTTTTAAATTTGCCAACATCTTGGAAACACCGCCATCCGACGTTTTATTTATCAAAGGCGCTAGCGTGGGCTCCAAAAACTTGATGATTTGTACCGGCAACGAACTGGTAAAGTGATAACGCTCAGAATCAGATCCCTGCACATAGGCGGTCATCACACCAAAAAAACGATCCCCTAAAAAAAACGTAAAAGTGGCGGCACGGCTGATGAATACCGTGTTAATCAAGCGCCCCCCGGCTCCAAATATTTTCCGACGATGATCTCCGGTTCCGGTTTTTCCGCCAACCGCTAACGGTTTTCCGTCTGCATCCTTATAAACACCTTTTAGGCGCCCTGCCGTTCCAGCCTCAACCACACCGATCAGCGCACCACGCGCCACTTTTGCCAATTCCGGCGCAAGTACCTGCTCACCAACCTCTGGCACCTTATCCAACAGGGTTTCGTAGGGCGTTCCCTGGGCAAAATGCAGACTATCAAACCTGACTGTCGATAATCTTACGCCGTCATTGCGTAAAATACCCATCAGTTCAGCCAATGCCGCCGGACGATCACCGGATGCGCCAATCGCCGTCGCATAAGAAGGTGTTAATGATCCGAACGGATAACCCACTCGATCCCACGCCGCATGAATCTGTTTAAAAGCTTCATCCTCAAGCAAGGTCATAATACGCCGCTGCTGGGCATTTTTTCTGCTGCTTTTAAATAGCCATCGATAGACGCTCTGCCGCTGTTCGGTGCTGGCAGTTATCATTTCAGCGCGGGTAGCATCGGGGTGCTGGATCAGATAACTAACCAACCATAATTCAAGGGGATGAACTTTGGTAATATAGCCCTGATCTTGTAAATCAAAATTCTCAGGTGAATACTTATAAAAAAGCTGATCAATATCCTCTCGGCCTAAGGTAGCGGCACTCAAATGGGCATTCAAATAACTTCTTAGTGCACTGACATCTGCGTTTGGATAAATTGCCTCGTAAAGCATGGTTAAACGTGATGGTTTGGCAAAAACTCTCTCGGTCAGCATCTCTAAAATTTCTTCGGCTGGCTTGCCGCGATATTTTTCGTAAAAACGTCTTAAATAAACCTGGCCTTCTTTATCGGCAAAACGTTCCAGGTATTCCTGGCGGCGCGGGTCATCGGGTATTTCCAGCCATCGCGCGATACCTTCCGATTTATAAAGATGATAATAAACCAGTTCACGCATTAACCGAATGAACACCAGATTGACTGAATCACGCAATGCATCACGCACTGACATGATTTTTTGATTTTCAGCTGTGGTGAAATTATTAAAATGATGTACGCCGCCTCCGGTATAAAAATTCTCGTACGGACTGGCTGAAAAGCGTCGATCCAGAGCTTGGTTAAGCAAGTCTTCGAGATTTATTTGCCGATTTACCCGTAACTGATCGATAACCCATGCCGATATATAATCGCGCGGATGCAGTTCAATTCGCTTCAACTCCTGTGCCGACTGATCTTTATATTGCTGATAGACTTCGGTAACGAGTTCCAGATAATGCACCAGTGTCCGCAACTTGGCCGTTGACCCCAGATCCAACCGAATGCCTTCACTAATATCGAGCGGCTGATCATAATTATCGGTCTGAACACGCAGTAGATTGCCTTTTTCGCCACGCTCAAACAACATCAGGCTATAGACTATAGGGTTCAGATCGACATTTTCATTCAGCAATCTAAAGCCCAGTATACCGGCGGCGCGGGCTTTATCAGGCTCACTTAGCTGGCGTAAGGCCTGCTTAATCGCCCGCTGTGCATCGTAATCAAGGGTCGTTTTAGCCGTCAAATCCAGACGATCCAAATCATAGTTGGATTTTACCCCCACAGTCCTGGCAAGACGAGCGCGCAGCACATTTTGAGTTTTTTTCTCGAACATGAATTTGGCTGGTATTTTATCCGGGGTAGAATGACGAACGGTAGAGACCAGCAAGGCTGCATCCCTTAGCGAGGTTGAAATAACACCCTGCTCTGCCAGTACGCGCAGATAACTGTCGGTAAGATTTTGCAGTGCGTTGAAACCCGTGCCTAATAAATAGGAAGGCCGCCTTTGCGACAACAGGATACTCAGCACTTGTCGGTAAGCCTGTGCCTGTTGCGGGGTAACCCGCTCCGTTGAATTGAGCGCTTGCAGCGTATCCACTCCGCTTGCGATATTTCCAGTATCCTTGGCGTTCGGTCTAAGCAGTTGGTTAACCTCGTTAAAATCGGCTCCAAACCAGGCCATCAAGCCATCACCCAAGCCATGCACTTCGCCCAGTTTTGCCGTCGCTGCCAGCGGCATAGAATTCAAGTAAGTCAACGCGATTTGCCGTCTCATTTCGCGCGTATCCGGCCCCAGCAAATAGGCGCGTAGAGACGCGCTGCCCATTTGACGAAGCTTTTCCGTTATCGATTCGGTATAGCCATCCGGCGAATGCCGATACTTTTCCAATTGCGTCGCCAAGGTGCTGCCACCCGGCACGTTGAGATCCGCGCCCAATTTTCGCGCCATCATTTGCAAGGCGGCAAAGCCCAAGCGATCCCATTCTACCGCCGGATTAATATTTTTGTGGTTTTCATCAAGCAACTCCCTGTTTTCTATAAACAACAAGGTATTCAACACCAACGGTGGGATGGCATTAAAATCGGCATAACCGTGGGTGGGATAGACAGCGCTAAATATCGTTCGGTCGGCTCTATCAACAATGCGAAGTCCAGCCTGAGTTTTCTCTTGATAGATCGGAAACAGGCCGTAATCATCAATCAACCGGCTCATCATCGGCGAAATAGCGGCCTGCTTAATAACGCTGTACCCCGACTTTTCCAGACGGGCAATCTCACCCGGCAACAGCGTATAACCCAAACGCTGATCATAAGGACCATGATCGGGATAACGTATCGCCGAACTAGGTCCCGGTTTAAGTTCCGAGCTTAATTGTTTGCTTATTTCCGACAGATAACGCGACTGATAGGTAGAGGTTCGCACCTCTTTTTTTACCAGCAAAGTAACGGATATTCCGATGACGATACATCCGCCCAAAATATAAAGCAGCAGCAACCGTGAAATCGCTCGTTTATGCATGTTCATTGCCTACAAGGATTTTTGATAAGGTAGCAGCAGAAGTTTTAACAGACATGCGTCTCAGAACAAATTCCTCGTACTATATATTACAGAATGATTCAAGCATTCTGACATCAGTATTAACATTAAAATAATTACATCTGTTTTGGGTTGGATTGTAGTGCCTACAAGGGGCATAAAGGGCGAGGTCCAGACCTGCCCATCCTGCAAAGGGAATAATTCAGTTCTATAATCAGTATTGTGTGCGGCCAATTATAACCACTCACAAGCAACAATGGTAATTGAAAGGAGCTTTATTGAATGCCGTCTCATTTTTACCGCCTCAGTAAACTTTTACATCGAATCATTGCAACGTTACAATCAGGGGGCTGTTCATCCGGATAGCAATCCTTCTGACACTGCCCATCGCCACTATCCAACCATAATCATGCTCGAATCTTATACCCGCTTTCGCGATATTTCCGTCAGCGAAAGACTTTTAAACACCGTATTTCTGCTAACCGTGGGACTCGGCTATCTGGTTGCCCTGAGCAATTTGTATTATACCCATCAGGGTCGTGACGGTATCGCCGGCTTATCCATTGCCGACGTGACCATTAATTATCACGGTTCAAATGACCAGACGCGTTTAGGTTCGGCTATTAACGGCATTATGGAACCCAACCTAAAATATAAAAACGATAAGGACGTCATCTTAAAATGGATACAAGACGGTGCCGATGAGCCGGATTATGACCAAAAAATCGCCCCCATCTTAAACCGCGACTGCATCAAGTGCCATTCACGCGCCATTAACCCTTCCCTGCCCGATTTAACCGATTACGCAGGCGTATCCGAAGTCGCACATTCAGGAGGCGCATCATACCCGCGTTTAATCCGGGTTTCCCATATCCATTTATTCGGCATTGCTTTTATTCTATTTTTTATCGGCAAGATTTTCCTGCTTTGCGACATTAATGTACTCGTCAAAAGAGTCGCGGTAGTCATTCCTTTTGCCGCGATGTTATTAGATGTGCTGTCGTGGTTTATTACCAAATCCATTCCTTCATTCGCCTACGTAGTCGTTGCCAGCGGTGCGTTAATGGGGATTTCAATGGGCCTGCAAATCTTGCTGAGCATTTATCAAATGTGGTTTTATGCCAAGGATAAAGGCTAACCACGCCTGATAATTGGAAGGTTTTAGCCGACAAATAAGATCCATCCTTTGCGTTTTCAGGCATAAACACTGCGGCCCTACCCCGTTCATGTATAATTTCGCGCCATGAGCATTATAAAGAAACTGGCATCGCAAACCGCAGTCTACGGCCTTAGCAGTATTTTCGGCCGGTTCCTCAACTACCTGTTGGTGCCTCTGTATACTTATTCTTTTACACCGGCGGAATACGGGGTGGTGTCGGAATTTTACGCTTATGCCGGATTCTTTTCGGTGTTGCTGCTGTTCGGCTTTGAAACCGGCTATTTCCGGTTTCGCGACAAGGAACACACCGGCCGTGATGTCGCTTATTCGACGGCGCTGCTGTTCGTGGTGCTGATCAATATCGGCTTTTTTGGCTTGATACTGCTGGTCAACACTCAACTTTCGGCCGCGCTAAACTACGCCAATCACCCGGAATATGTCTTGTGCTTTAGCCTGATTTTAATCCTGGACGCGGTTGCCGCCATTCCGTTTGCCAGGCTGCGAGCCGAAAACAAAGCCTTGCGCTTTGCCGGCGTCAAGATCATCGAGATACTGCTGACCGTGCTGCTCAGCCTGTTTTTCATCATCTATTGCCCCAAGGTCTACGCGACCAGCCCCGAGTCGTGGATAGCGCTGATCTACAACCCCGCGATAGGCATAGGCTATATTTTTATCGCCAATTTGATGGCCAGCGCATTCAAGTTTTTATTGCTTGCACCTCAGTTATCGGGCCTTGCCTGGGGTTTTGACCGGGTGTTATTCGGCCGTATGGTGCGCTATTCATTGCCGATGGTGGTGATCGGTTTCGCCGGAATCATCAACGAAATGCTCGACCGCGTCCTGCTGAAGTACCTGCTGCCTTACGATGTCCAGACCAACATGAAGATGCTGGGGATTTATAGCGCCTGCTACAAACTGTCGATCTTGATGTCGCTGTTCATTCAGGCTTTCCGTTATGCCGCCGAACCGTTTTTCTTTGCTTACGCCGACAACAACGATGCCCGCAAAGTTTACGCAGTCGTGCTCAAGTTTTTTGTCATTTTCTGCGTATTCATCTTCCTGCTGGTCACCTTATTTATCGATTTCTTTCAATATTTTGTCGGCGACGAGTTCCGTGCAGGGCTTGAAGTCGTACCGATTCTGCTGCTGGCCAATCTCTGTTTAGGCATTTATATTAACCTGTCCATCTGGTATAAATTAACCGATCAAACCTTGCTGGGCGCTTTGGTATCTTTAGCCGGCGCAGCGCTGACAATCGTACTCAATCTCTGGTGGATACCGGTGCTCGGTTATGTCGGTTCGGCTTGGGCGACTCTGGCTTGTTATGCTAGCATGGCTATCGTTTCCTACCTGTTGGGGCAAAAGTATTATCCAGTAGATTACCCGGTCAAACGCATACTGGCTTATATCGGGCTGGGCATCGGCCTGTATTTTGCTCACGGACAATTGTTGGTGTTTATCACTTGGCAGCCGTGGCTATTGGCCAGTACCTTGATGCTGCTTTATGTGCTGATTACCGCGCTATTCGAAGGTCGTCAAACAGCCGCGCCAAACGCTTGAATAGAAAACGACAAAGCCTCGAAACCGAACACTTACCTAACGCGACACCAGAAGGATTTGACGACGGACAATGATTAACAACACCGCCCTGTATATATTTTTCATCATCGTTTGCAGCTTTACCAATATAAGGCTGCTGGCTGCTGACCAAATTTCCTATAGTCACGATGTTAAACCCATCCTCGATTCCCGCTGTGTGGCTTGCCATTCCTGCTACGACTCCCCTTGCCAGCTTAACTTAGGCTCATTTGAGGGTTTGGAAAGAGGTGCCACCAAGAATCCGGTTTACGATCATCAACGCATTAAAGCCGTAGAGCCCAGCCGACTCTTTATTGATGAAACCAGCCCGGCGGGTTGGAGAAAAAAAGAATTTTTCCCGGTACTGAATGAACAGGCACCATCGCCTGAAAACAATATCGATAACTCACTGATCGCAAAATCACTCCTGTTAAAACGCGACCATCCGTTGCCTGCAGAGGGTAAATTACCAAAATCCATAGAACTGGCTCTGGAGCGCTCTTTGCAATGCCCGACTGTGGACGAGTTTACCGAACACAAAAAAGATCACCCGCTCTGGGGCATGCCTTACGGATTGCCCGCACTGTCCGAAACCGAGGAAAGCACGCTGTTAAACTGGCTAAAAGCAGGCGCTAAAACCGATACAGCACCACCGTCATTATCGCCCCTGGCTACGGCTGAAATTAAAAAATGGGAGCAGTTTCTTAACGGTTCATCGTTAAAACAGCAACTGAGCGCGCGTTATTTATATGAGCATTTATATATCGGCGACTTGCATTTTAAAGGCCATCCTCATACTGAATTTTATAAGCTGATCCGTTCGGCAACGCCCTCGGGACAGCCGGTGGATGAACTGAAAAGTGTGCGCCCTTTTGATGCCCCCGGCGTCGCAAAATTTTATTACCGATTGCGTCCCGTTACCTCGACCATCGTCGATAAGAATCATTTTGTTTATGAATTAAGCGACAGCAAAATGCAGCGTTTTAAGCAACTATTTTTAAAACCCAAATTCAGCGTTACTGAACTGCCGGGTTATGAACAACAAGCTACCGCCAATCCGTTTAAAACCTTTAGCCAATTACCGGCGGTGTCCCGCTACCAATTCCTGCTGGATGACGCCCAATATTTTTTCTCCGGTTTTATTAAAGGCCCGGTATGCCGAGGTCAGGCTTCGCTGAATGTGATCCGGGATCAGTTCTGGGTCGCCTTTGTCAAACCTCAGATTGAGTTTAACCCGCAATACACCCAATTTCTGGCCGAAAATAATCGCTACCTGCAAATGCCCGCCTCTGACGGCGAAAATATCGGCTTTCTCGAATGGCGGGAATACAACCAATTACAACGGCATTATCTCAAACACAAAGAAATATTCACCGACCAGTTACAGCAGCCAGTTGATTTGAACCTGATCTGGGATGGCGACGGCGATAACCGGAATGCCTTGTTAACGGTATTCCGCCATTTTGACAGTGCCACCGTTATTAAGGGGCTCATGGGCAAGCCGCCGTTAACCGCCTGGGTTGTTGATTACCCCATATTTGAACGCATACATTATTTGCTGGCCGCAGGATTTAATGTCTCCGGCACCATTGGGCATCAAGTCACCACGCGTCTGTATATGGATTTCTTGCGCATGGAAGCGGAAAATAATTTTCTAAAATTTATCCCGATCAAGCGACGCATAGCCCTGCACAACAGCTGGTACGAGGGTATTGATTTAAAGATTTTTAGTTTTTTTGAAACGCCTGTCTTTAACACCGACAAGGAACCGGCACTTCGCTATCAAACTTCCGATTACAAGCATGAATTTTTTCAACGTCTACAGCAACGACTGGGACAAGCCGGCGGGCAGCCTGATTTGATCAACCGCTGCCTGCAAGCGCAATGCAATAACGCCGATGCGACACCGGTTCAACAACAGATTGACACCATGATGCGTAAACTGGCTGATTTAAAAGGCGAAGAAATTGCCGCCTTGCCGGATCTATCCTTTCTACGCATAAAAACAGCCGATCCTGCAACAGACCGGGTCTACACCTTGGTTCGCAATCAAAAGCTACTGAATGTATCGTTCATCTTTGGTGAAAACCTACGCAGAGAGCCGGAAAAAGATACGCTTACCGTCGTGCCGGGGTTTCTTGGCAGTTATCCCAACATATTTTTCAGTGTGCCACCGTCGCAACTGGCAGGATTCATTGACCAGCTAAAACACAGCTCAACCAAAACCGATGCGGACTTGTTTTATGGCCTTTACGGCATTCGCCGCACCAACCCTGAGATATGGCAGTATTACGATTGGTTTAATCAGAAATATCGCGATGAACAACCCGAAAATTCAGGACTTTTTGACATGAATAGGTATGAAAACCTATAGACTAAAGCCGTTGAAAATCAAACAATAGCGACATAGGCCGGTTTGAGCGGAAGCGAAAACAAGCGTTTTCGGCAAACACCTGACAGGCTTTACACAGCACCGCAAAAGCAAATCAGCAGAGCTCACCCAACATGAACCTATACGATTTTCGACATAACCCGCGCCGGTCGTTAATGACTCGACGCGTGGCTGACAGACGCAAGACACCCTACCCGTTCGGCTCACCGGAATGGGTGGAAAATATAAAAAAACATTATCTGGCTTGGCCAAAAGTCAACCGTCGTAACCTGAACAGACGCACTAATGAAAGGCGTGCAGTTGACCGGCGGTTACAACAGCTTTCCGAGCAACGCCGTTCCGAAAAAAAATATTCCATGATTTTGCTGACACAAGAAGAAAGAAAGTTGCTTGAAGACCTTTATATGAGTGATCAGGATTAGCCTGTTTATTCGGGATTCCCGCCGATGACAATCGGCAATAAGGTCTGAAAATTAAATAATTGATACCTTTCAGTGGGCGACCAAGCGGTCGCCCCTAAATTCATCGGCACCCTAATTCTGCTTGGGAAAAATAAGTTTATCGGTTGCAAAACCCAGCGTTTTGGCTTGTTCAATTAATGCCGTCAACGTCGACTCGGGCAGCTGCCTGGTTCGGGACAATATCCAGAAATAAGAGCGGTCCGGCCCGGTGACCATCGAATAGGCATAATCTTTTTTATCCAGCTCGATGATATTGTAACCGCCATAAAACGGCCCGAAAAAAGACACTTTCAGCCTGCCTTTATCCGTCTGCCCGACAAAATACGCCTTGCCTTGGGCCTCGTGCCATTTCCCGGCCTTTATATCCCAACCCTTGTTCAGCACATCAACGCCACCATCGTCTCGTAAGGTATAGGTCGCTGAAATATTCTCCAAGCCCCGTTCAAATCGATGATCGAGCCGGGCGATTTCGTACCAGGTCCCCAAATAACGGTTAACCTCAAAACTGTCAACCGCCGTAATCCCCTCGGGAATACCGGTACAACTGGTCAATAAGCTAATAATCAGTATAAATAATATTTTCATGCGGATTCCTTTTAAAAGGGATTGACTACATCAGACGACTCACTTTAACGAGCAGGATTCTGCTCGTCAACTCAGGCGGTATTATCGGCAAATTTTTAAAGACAATCGGCCGTTCGCCTGTCAAAATCCCGGGTGTTTCCATCGAACCGATTTGTCACTAAACAGGACTCCGCGTGCCATGAAACTGCAACATGTTGATATACATAACGCCATTACCGCCTTAAGTTGCGCGCTGGATTTAGTCGGCGTTGACGAAGTCAGACACGGCAAACGGGTGGCGATCATGGCCAATTCTATTGCCCGTCACCTGAACTGGCCAGAGCTTGAGTGCCTGTCTAGCCTTTACGCCGGCATGCTCCATGATTGCGGGGTTTCCAGAATCCATGAACACCGTCGGCTCACAGAAACGCTGGAATGGGACGGTGCCGAGGATCATTGCATCCGTGGCGCCGCTTATTTGTCGGCCTGTCAGCCGTTGGCGCATTTATCCACTGAGATTCGCTACCATCACACCCGCTGGGAAAAACTGCTGGAGTCACCTATCGATCATCAACTGCGCTTGCGTGCCAATCTGCTGTATCTGGCGGATCGCATCGATATGCTGCAAGCACCTTTCCTGAACAGCGACCGAATTCTAATTGAGTATCCTGCGATTATCGCGCATATCAAAACACTATCCGGCGTATTGTTTGCGCCTGAACTGGTGGATGCCTTTGCCGACATCGCTAATGTCGAGGCTTTTTGGCTGGCCATGGAACCCGAATATCTGGATGAAGATTTACGCCGCATCGGCCGCCATATTCCAACGACCCTGCTCGGCATTCCTGCACTCAAAGAGCTGGCGCGGCTGTTTTCGCGCGTAGTCGACGCCAAATCTCCATACACCAATGAGCACTCGCAACGAGTAGCGCATATCGCCCGGCAATTGGCCATGGATTTCGGCATTGAAGGCTATGAGCTTGAGCAGGTTGAAATCGCCGGACTGTTGCACGACATCGGCAAACTGCGGGTATCAGAAGACATCATTGACAAACCCGGCAGTCTGACACAGGATGAACGGGCCACTATGCACCGCCATAGCTACGATACCTTCCGCATTCTGCAGCGGGTTTTTGACGATTCAAAGATACCGATATGGGCCGGATTCCATCATGAGACCCTGATCGGCGATGGCTATCCGTTTAAAAACGGCAACAAAGAACTGGATCTGGAATGCCGCATCATTGCCGTTGCCGATATTTTTCAGGCACTAGCGCAAGAACGGCCTTATCGCCACACCATGAGTCTTGAGTATATTGTTAACAATTTACAGTCGCGCGTTGCCAGCGGCCATCTCGATGCCAAAGTGGTGGCTAAATTGACTGAAAATGCCGAACTCTATTACCGGTTAGCCATGGCTTGATCCTGGGTTCTGAGCTCAAAACCCAGTAGTTAACTAAACCAACGGAAAATTTTAGGGGTGGCTAAACGTTTTCAACTTAATCAATAGTTATGAGGACACGATGATGAATATACTGATTACTGGCGGCACCGGTTTTATTGGCAGTGTCTTGGTTAAAAGCCTGATCGACCTAGGTCATACTGTTACAGTGTTGAGCCGCAGCCCGGATAAGGTTGCCAAAACAGACGGTTCGCGCATTCATGCACTGGATAGTCTCACGCAGCTTAAAGCGGAAGACAGCTATCAAGTCATCATCAATCTTGCCGGTGCGCCGATAGTTGACGCCCGCTGGAGCGAGGCACGCAAACAGCTGATCCGGGCCAGTCGTATCGACCTGACTGAACACTTGGTAGCCTGTATCGCACGCATGGAGGTTAAGCCAGAATTATTAATCAGCGGTTCCGCTATCGGCTATTACGGCGACCAAGGCGACACGGTGTTAACCGAACAATCGACGCCTTATGAAGATTTCTCGCAACAACTTTGCGCCGATTGGGAAGCTGCGGCAAAACAGGCCGAACCATTCGGTGTCAGAGTCTGCCTAATCCGAACCGGCTTGGTTATTGGCAATGGCGGCGGTTTTCTGCAACGGATGTTACCGACATTTCGCTTGGGCTTGGGTGGGCGTTTGGGTGACGGGCGGCAGTGGATGTCGTGGATTCATCGTCAGGACTGGATCAACATCGCGCTGACCATGATGGCCGATGCAACCATGCACGGCGCTTATAATGCGACCGCGCCGAACCCGGTGACCAATGCCGAATTCACCCGAATTCTGGCGCAATGCCTGAAACGCCCTGCCCTGCTGCCGGTTCCGGCCTGCGTGTTAAAAATAATGCTCGGCGAAATGTCGCAGCTGGTGTTGGGCAGTCAGCGCGTGGTACCGGAACGGCTATTGACACAGGGGTTTACGTTTCAATATGACGATCTTGCTGCTGCGTTAAATGAAGCGTTAGCGCATCAATAGCAATCCGACTTTGAACACGCTTTGGGCTCCAGAATTTACAGATGCCGGCGTTCAAAGCTTGTTTTGCAACCCAACACTACGTATTGGCCGCTTGCTTAAACCGGGCTTTGCTTAGTTGACTCTCACGGGCATGATCAATAATCGGCGCGGGATAACGACAAACACTGTGTTTCTTGTCCCATTGATGAATGGTTTTAGGCAAAAAATCTTGCAGTTCCGGCAGCCAGCGATAAATATACCGGCAATCCTGATCAAATTTAAGTTGCTGTAGCCAAGGATTAAAAATTCTGAAATACGGTTGCGCATCGCAACCGGTCGAGGCAGCCCATTGCCAGTTGCCGTTATTGACGCAAGGATCATAATCGATCAGATGCTGGGCAAAATAACGTTCGCCCCAGCGCCAGTCGATATGCAGATCTTTGACCAGAAATGAGGCGGTGATCATCCGCACCCGGTTATGCATAAATCCGGTGGCGTTGAGTTCACGCATCCCGGCATCGACGATCGGAAAGCCGGTTTTACCATCGCACCAGGCTTGAAAATAATCGGGATTGTTATCCCAGTGCAGATCGGCAAATTTTTCCAGAAACGCCCGTCCAAAAACCGGCGGAAAGTGATAACCGATATGGGTAAAAAAATCGCGCCAGTAAAGCTGCCTTATCAGCGGATGTTCACTGCCGAGTTGTTCAGTAATCGCATAATAAACTTCCCGAACCGAACAAGTGCCGAACTTTACATGCGCGGACAGCTTGCTGGTCGCATCCAGCGCGGGAAAATCGCGGGTATTTTGGTAATCGGCACAGTCGCCGAGCTGATCCAGTATCGCCAAGGCCTGATTGCGCCCCCCCTTGATTGCGGGTTCCGTAACGGATACATCAAGCTGATCAAGGCTAAATTCAGCAGCTGCCGCCAAAAAATTATGTCTAACTAATGTTTCCGGCAACGCAACCGGAAACAACTGTTTGGCATTGTTATAAAACGCTGTGAACACTTTATACGGCGTTTTATCCATTTTTACCGCCTGCTCCGGCTCATTAAGCAGGCTATCGGGAAACGCAAGCAGTGCAATGCCCAGCTGCTTGCACACAGCGGCCAGCTCATCATCACGCTGTCGACTGAAAGGCGTGTAATCGCGATTGATAAACACCGCCTGTATCTGTTGCTGTTCTGCCAGCTGCTTGACGACCTGCTGCGGCAGCGCCTGATAAAGCGCCAGTTTGCCGCCTGCCGACTGCAACTGCTGCTGAAGATCCTGAATGGACTGCAACATAAACTGCAAGCCAGGCTGGCTCTGGTAAGGGTGCGGCTCAATCTGCCGGGGATCGAAAATAAAGCAGGGAATCACCTGCGCTGAAAGCCGCAAGGCTTCAAGCAGTGCGGTATTATCTTCCAGACGCAAGTCGCGACGGAAAATGAATAATGAAGTCGAATAAGCGGTCATCGAAGCCTTTTTTTAAAATGGCGAAAAAGATAGTAAATTGAGGATTGTTAACCCTTAGGCAAGACGCAAAAATAAACCGCTATTTTTGTAGGATGTGCTGAACGGCAGTGAAGCGCATCATTCGTGATTGAGCGATGCGCTTCACTGCGTTCAGCACATCCTACGGGGGCATTTTATTTATTGCGAGTTACCTTAGCCTTTTTACTCAATAACCTGCGCCTGTTGCAGTTGCGCACGGAGCATTTCCACCCGTTTGCGATTCACCCCAAAATCGCCGTGACCGGTACGCGATGCGGAACGGATATGAATTAACCTGGCTTTTGTATCCAGTATCGCATCTATATCATCGACAAAACGAAACACCAGACTGGTTGCCTGGGCATGAAGCGTGTCGCTAGTTTCATTAGTGATTACCGTTCGGCTTTGATTAAGCAGCGCTTTTTTCAAGGCTGTCCAAGCATCTTCAACATTGCCGGTAATTTTAAACGGCGTAATAAAATGATCGGCGTCTGTCGCCTGACTGGACACGCAGTTGGGACTGCTTGGACAAGGCGGTAATTTTTTTTCTGCTGCCTGAGTTGCTGTGCTTAGTGTCATAACGATAATATAAACAATAGTTCTAAATTTCATCAGTATAGCCCCTCGAAAAAGTCTGCCATAATAAAAGAATCGCATCAATCACAGGCAAATGCCAGCAGAGTCGATACAAAAACTATCTCTACAGCGCCAAGTTTTAGTGCTAAAGTGAAAAATTCTATCTTTAAAAACAGCAAACTTCTATGAAAAAAATTCCTATCGGTATCAGTGGTTGTTTATTGGGCCAGAATGTCCGTTTTGATGGTGGGCACAAACGGGATTCTTATATCACCGGCACCCTGAGCGAATATTTTGATTTTCAAGCTTTTTGCCCGGAAGTGGAAATCGGCCTAGGTACGCCGCGCCCAACCATTCACCTGGTAAAAATAGATAATGCGGTACGCTGTGTCGGTATTAAAGACCCTGAAATCGATGTCACCGACCGGTTACGCAGTCATGCTGAATTCCAAAAAGAGCTGCACGCCGACTTATGCGGTTATATTTTAAAAAATGGTTCACCCAGTTGCGGCATGGAACGGGTCAAGGTTTATGTCGGCGTTCAAGCGCATAAAGAAGGTGTAGGCATTTACGCCCAGGAAATGATGCGCAATAATCCGCTGTTGCCGGTAGAGGAAGAAGGCCGACTTGGCGATGCCGGACTGCGAGAGAACTTCATCCAGCGCGTTTATGTACTCCACCGCTGGAAAACCCTGCAGGAAGAGGGCATGACCGTAAACAGCCTGACGCATTTTCATGCCCGCCATAAGCTGATCATCATGAGTCATGACGATTATCGCGATCTGGGACAACGGGTAGCCGGTGCCACCAAAGCTAATCTTGCGCAAACTGCGGAACAATACATTTTACAGCTGATGACGACCCTTAAAAAAGTCGCCAGCCGCAAAAATCATGTCAATGTCTTGCAGCATATTCAGGGCTATTTAAAAAGGGACTTAAGCGCCGACGATAAAGCCGAACTCTGCGAAGTGATTGAAAATTACCGCAATGGCTACGTCCCTCTGATCGTGCCGTTGACCCTGCTTAAGCACCATTTCCGCAAAAGCCCCGATCCGTATATAGAACAATCCTATTACTTATCGCCTTATCCACAAGAACTACAACTCATCAATCAATTGTAATCATGGCAAAAATATTAATTGTCGGCTGCGGCGCGATAGGTTCGGAACTTGGTCGGGTGTTATCGGCACAAGGTCATGATGTCACCGGGCTAAAACGCAAGCCGCCTTTATCCGCGCCAGGCCCTATCAACTATGTCACTGCCGATATAAGTTCAGCGGCCGATCTGAGCGATTTGGACACCGATTTCACTCAGGCGTTTTTTATCCTTTCGCCTGACGGGCGCAATGAACAAAGCTATCACGCTGTTTATCAAACCGGCTTGGACAACCTGCTAACCAAGCTGCCAAAAACGCAGTGGCTGATGGTCTCATCAACCGGCGTCTATGGGCAAACCCAAGGCGAATGGGTGGATGAAGATTCAGTCGCACAACCGGAAAATATCACCAGCCGCTTAATCAGACAGGCCGAACAAACATTGATCGATTCGAACCCATCTAATATCGTAGTGCGTTTTTCCGGAATTTACGGGCCGGGACGGGAATACCTGTTAAGGCAGGCGCTACAGACACCGGCCATCCAGCAAAACCCGACTTATTTTACCAACCGTATACATCAGCAGGATTGCGTGGGCGTTTTATCTTTTTTACTGGAACAGCGTTTAGCGGGAAAGTCCTTAGCTCAATGCTATGTGGCCAGCGATGATGATCCTGCGCCAACCTGGGAAGTGATGACCTGGCTGGCAGATCAACTGCATTGCCTGCGACCGACTGTTAAAACAGTCGATGCCGGAATGAATAAGCGCTGTAGCAACGCCAAGTTAAAGGCCTTGGGTTATGAATTCCACTATCCGAGCTATAAAGACGGCTATCTGGAATTAATTAAATTAAACCGAAAATAGTTATGCCTGAAACTGTGGGCGCGCATTTATTCGTGTCATAGGCATTAAAAAACGCGAATCAATTCGCGCCCACAATAGAGAAAATATTAGTTATACCTCGGATAATCGGTATAACCCCCTTCATCGCCGCCATAAAAAGTCGCCTGATCGGGCGTATTCAGCGGCAGATTTTTTGCAAAGCGCACAGGTAGATCCGGATTGGCGATAAACAACTTACCAAACGCCACCATATCCGCATGATTCTGTTCAATGGCGCTATTGCCGCTCTCCAAGTCATAACCGTTATTAGCCATGTAGAAACCGGTAAAACAGTTTCTTAACGCCGGATAATCTACCTGCCGCTCACCGGTTAGCATGTCGCCTTCCAGCACATGCAGATAGGCCAACGGATAGTCGGATAAACTTTTGGCGACCGCGTTAAAGGTTTGCTGCGGCTGACTGTCTTTAATATCGTTAAAGCTGTTTTCCGGCGACACCCGCACCCCGACACGATGTGCGCCCCAGACAGCGATGGTTTTTTCAACGACTTCAAGTAATAAGCGCATCCGTTTGGCAACATCGCCGCCGTAGCCGTCTTCCCGCCTATTGGTGCCGTCGCGTAAAAACTGATCCAGCAAATAACCGTTGGCGGCATGAATCTCCACGCCATCGAAACCGGCCGCTTTAGCATTTTCTGCAGCACTTACATACTCGGCAACAATGCCCGGCAGCTCATCGAGAGTCAGCGCATGCGGCGTTTCAAAATCCTGCAAACCCTGATGGGTCATAGCCTGACCGGCCGCTTTCAACGCGGACGGCGCAACCGGTAAACATTGATCTGGTTGTAGCGATGAATGGGAGATTCTACCGGTATGCCAAAGCTGGATAAAAATCCGACCGCCTTCATTATGAACGGCATCAGTAACACGTTTCCAGCCTGCAACCTGCGCTTTTGAATGTATCCCCGGCGTTCCCGGATAGCCAATACCGCTAGCCGATATTTGGCTGCCTTCGCTAATAATCAAACCGGCTCCGGCGCGTTGCCGGTAATATTCCACATTCATGTCCTGAGGCACATTGCCCTCACCCGCCCGGTTGCGCGTCAACGGCGCCATAATTATCCGGTTGGCTAAGGCCAAATCTGCCAACAATATCGGCGAAAATAGATTGTTTTTTATGGATGTCATGATGTGCTCTTTAAGATTTAGAATATATACAGGGTAACGGGAGTGCAAGCGAAGCTTGCACTCCCGTAGACCACACTTAACAATACAATAGCTTTACGTTAAGGCTCGACTAACCCATTCAGACCTGCCCTGCAGGTTTATGGGTCGTCGCCTTAATGGCTGTTTTATCGGCTTTATCTTTCATTTCATCATCCGGTTCCGAAGGTTTGTTCACTTGCAAATCATCGTCTTCCGCAGGCGGCCTAGGATTTTTGCCGGCCATTAAATCTTCAATTTGCAAGCGATCTATAGTTTCCCATTTCATCAGCGCATCGGCCATTTTATGCAGGATGTCGATATTCTCTTGCAGAATGGTTTCAGCGCGTTGATAGTTATGATCTATCACCGAACGTATTTCTTCATCGATCAGCTGTGCGACATTACTGGATACGGAACTGCCTTGAGTTCCCGGATGCCCCAAAAATGCTTGGCCGCCTTCCTCGCCATAAACCAGTGGCCCGAGTTTTTCGGAAAAACCCCAGCGCGTCACCATGTTGCGGGCCAATTCTGTAGCACGCTCGATATCATTCGATGCGCCGGTGGTTACCCGGTCGCCGCCGTAAATCATCAACTCCGCAATCCTGCCGCCGAACAAGCTGGCAATCTGGCTTTCGAGTTTGCGTTTGCTGGCGCTGTATTGATCCCGCTCGGGCAGAAACATGGTGATCCCCAGGGCTCGGCCTCTGGGCATAATACTGACTTTATAAACCGCATCATGATCCGGTGATTTTTGCCCGACGATACAATGCCCGGCTTCATGGTAAGCGGTTAATAATTTATCCTCTTCGGTCATCACCATGGTATGCCGCTCTGCGCCCATCAGGATTTTGTCCTTGGCTTTTTCAAGATCGCTCATGCTAACTTCGTGCTTGTTGGAACGGGCAGCAAACAGCGCGGCTTCATTGACAATATTGGCCAAATCGGCACCTGAAAAACCGGGGGTACCTCGGGCAAGATATTTCAATTCGACATCGGCCGCCGCAGGCACTTTTTTGATATGCACGTTGAGAATTTGCTCACGACCGCGCACATCGGGCAAACCGACATTCACCTGACGATCGAAACGCCCCGGTCTGAGTAGAGCCTTATCCAGCACGTCGGCGCGGTTGGTTGCGGCGATCACGATAACACCTTCATTACCGTTGAAACCGTCCATTTCCACCAGCAATTGATTCAACGTTTGCTCCCGTTCGTCATTGCCGCCACCCATGCCCGCACCGCCCCGCTGGCGACCGACCGCATCAATCTCGTCGATAAAGATAATACAAGGAGCATGCTCTTTAGCCTGGGCAAACATATCCCTGACTCTGGATGCACCGACACCAACAAACATTTCGACAAAATCCGAACCTGAAATGGTAAAAAACTTGACCCCGGCTTCTCCAGCAATGGCTCTGGCAATCAGCGTTTTACCGGTTCCCGGCGGACCAACCATCAAAATACCACGCGGTATTGTTCCGCCCAATTTTTGAAATTTCTGCGGATCAGCCAAAAAATCAACCAGCTCGGCCACGTCTTCTTTGGCTTCTTCACAACCGGCAACGTCGCTAAAAGTAACCATCATTTTGTCTTCTTCCAGCATTTTGGCTTTGCTCTTGCCAAAGCCACCGCCGCCCATGCCACCTTGTGTTCTGCGCATGTAAATGACCAGTACCACTATCATTAACAGCATCGGAAACCAGGAAATAAAGATCTTCATCAGCAAGGTCTCTTGCTCCGGCGGCACTGTCCTTATCTGCACACCGGCAGTCAGAAGATCGTCGATTAAATGCCCATCGCCGGGATTAAAGGTCTGGTAGTTTTGACCGTCTGAAGTCCGAACGCCAATCTGCTGGCCGCTCACTTCCACGCGTTCAACCTGTCCACTTTTTACCTTGCTGATAAATTCCGAATAGGCCAGGGAATCCTGTATTGGCGGCGTGGAGCGCAATCGGTCGTAGATTAAATAAACGCCGGCAATAACAACGCCGAAAATCAGAATATTAAACAAATTTTTTTTCATAGGTATCTCTCTTGGCGGCGACTGCATGGATGGTGGCCGCGACTACTCCCGGCAGTCGTCGGTATTTACTCCATCCATGGAGGTCGGAAGTGTCGCAATCGGTAGGAAACCGATGCGACTACTTAATAACGAGCATTAATCATAAAAAACTCATTAATTGCTCACCATAATTGAGTTTCATTTTTTTAAGCGCCATCACTTGAATCTGCCTAACCCGCTCTCGGGTTAAGTGAAGTTCTGCGCCAATTTCCTGTAAAGTCATTTCATTATCGGTATTGATCCCGAAATGACAGCAAATAATCGTTAACTCCCGTGGATTAAGAATTTTAATCGCCTTGCTAACCCAGGTTTTAAGGTCAGATTGCTCTATTTTTTTAAACGGCTGATCAAAAACCTGCTGTTCTAAAAAACTAATCGGTGCCAATGAATCATCATCGTCATCTAAATTTTCCAACGATACTGCCGTTTGCGAGATCGATAAAATAGCACTTATTTGGTCAACGGACATTTCTGAGTACTCACTTAATTCTTTAAGCAAAGGCTCTCTGCCCGTTTTTGAAAGCAACTCGGTTTTAGCGCGCAATACCTTATGTATGTTAGCTACCTGCTCACAAGGCACACGCACGACTCTTTCGCCACGAGACAAAGCGCGGGACATAGCCTGTCTTATCCAATAAGCCGCATAGGTTGAAAACTGAAATCCCAGACGGTAATCGAATTTGTCGATAGCGCGTAATAAGCCGGTTTGACCTTCCTGAACTAGATCATCAAAGTCTAAAAACCCGCATCGGTATCGGTTGGCTATGAACAACACCAAGCCGGAATTTGCCTCGGCTAATGCCTGCCTTGAACTTAACCAAAGATGTTCTGCAAAAATCATATCCGTTACATATTGACGCATCTCGGCAGCGGATAAAAACAGAAATTGCTCATCAAATTGACTAGCGCGCATGGCATCAATTATATCAGGCAGTTTTAACTTGTCGCGCCGACTTGATCCTTGCAGCCGTTTGAAAACCAAATCGGGACAATTTTTGGCTAATTGAGCGCAATCACCTCGGGTCTTGAAGGCATAAATGATAAGCTCCGTCAGCACCAGCAGGTCTTCAATCGAAAAAGGAAATTCCTCTAATGCCTCGGTTAATTGCTGTCTTTCATCGGCATCAGCCTTATGCTTAAATCCTCGGCCTGAAAACGACAGGCTTGCCAGCAAGTAATGGCTCTTGATTTTTGCTAACGTAACCGTCAGCGCTTCGACAGCCTGCTCAGGCTTGGACGCGTCGGCTTCGTATCGATGAAGCAACCATAACGCAGTGGCAGGAAATTGTGACAGGATATTAATCAGTCTGGTCTTACCGGCCTCTAAATTACTCGCCATTTGTAAAGTGCAATGCTCAGCGCTTTCTTTCGCTTCATTATCAAGCGCTTTTCCCGGCATTAACAAACATTTATTTAAATTCATCATAGCCCCCCAAACCTTGCACACACTGTTTTAAAGCTTGTTCGACCAAGCTCCTGCTGTGAAAAATAGTGCGGTTAAAGGCATTCATCAAATTCACATAATAATACCGATCTCATTGAATAAAAATCCTTTCAGCAGTAGGGTATATTTAAGACCGCCCCATAAACATCAGCTTAAAGACCACTGAGATTCACTCTCTTGTATTAATATGCATGTTTTCTGCATGCCCTCTATGATGAATGACTTTTTTGGGCTGACTTAGTTAAGACCACATCAACCTTTCCGCCATAGGAACGATAAAATACCGAGCCATTGAAAGCTGAATACACCACAGTTACTTCCATAGCTTCTTCATATCGTTTTTATAAAATATTTATAATCGTATATTGGAAATCAAGCGTTTATACAATACTAATATGCTATGGATCAATAGGTTTTTCCTATATAAATACAAATCCATTTTATCGTACTCTCCTCCCAGAGCTTAGGTAACTCGCAATAAATAAAATACCCCCATAGGATGTGCTGAACGCAGTGAAGCGCATCGCTCAATCACGAATGATGCGCTTCACTGCCGTTCAGCACATCCTACAAAAGTAGCGGTTTATTTTTGCGTCTTGCCTTATGAAAGAATTTATCAATGAGTCAAGCGTTTGCAGCTGCCGAAACAGCAAAACGGCATACCAAGAGCACCAAGTATTTTAGTATACGAAACTAGCCGAATCATTTCTTTCGCGTTTTTGGTACTCTCTGTGGTAAATTTTTCTTAAATGATTTGACTATTACTTTCACAATCTCCGCAGCGTGAGCACGATAATCTATGCATTCTGCCGGACTAAATACCTGTTGAATTTACCATGACTGCTATTCCTTTATTGATTACCGCCCCACATCCTTGCAGCTATTTGGACGACGAACAAGCGCAATCCGCGTTTGTTGATCCATCATTCCGACTGGATACCGTGATTTATTCGTTGCTGATTGCACACGGTTTCAGACGTAGCGGCGATGATGTTTATCGCCCCCAGTGTGCGCAATGCTCGCAATGCGTTCCGGTGCGCTTACCCGTTGCACAATTTAAGCCCAACCGCAGCCAAAAGCGTTGCTTGCAAAAAAACCGGCAAACCACCGCCGTCATTAAGCCTGCCGTTTTTGAACAAGCCCATTACGATCTTTATCTGCGCTACCAAAATCAGCGCCATGCCGAAGGCAACATGGCAAATACCCGTCCCGATGAATACATTAAATTTTTAGGCAGTTCATGGTGTAACACCCAATTTATAGAGTTTTTTTGTGACGATGAACTTGCTGCCGTTGCGATTGTAGACTGCCTCGATAACGCCCTCTCTGCCGTTTACACCTTCTTTGACCCCAGGTTTTCTAGCTACAGTCTCGGCGTTTACGCAGTGCTGTGGCAAATACAACATGCACAGAATCAGGGCCTGGAATGGTTGTATCTAGGTTTTTGGATTGCCAACTGCCGGAAAATGAACTACAAAGACCAATACCAGCCTTTGCAAGGTTTTATCGGTCAACAGTGGACCCTGATCAGCCCTTGAAGTTGCGACCAACAAACGTTTATAAATGGTCTGATGCGTGCTGTAACCGACTCAATGACAAGCTGTTACCACTAAGCATGAAAAACCATCATCTTCTGGGTTAATCCCGATTGGATGCGACCAAAGCTAACATTTTTTCGATTGAGAGCGGGTCTGACCCCATCAGCGCAAGAATTAATAAAGGCAAGTGGGCGCCTATGAATCTACTGCCATGGCGAATTTAAAGCCAACTATTGAAGCCCGTCAGAAGCTACAGATACTTTTTCCGGGCAAGAGCAAACTCCAAATAAAATGTTTGTCAACGTAACGGTGTCGCTCAGCAACACAAGCCACCGGTTTCTTCTGCCAAGTTACTTTGCAGCCCTGAGGTGCAGTCAAACAAGCCGAAGTGGCAGGATTTTTCACCCACTACCTGAAAATGTTCGGCGTAACGGCTGGCGGCCAGCATATCGGCGGTGTTGCCGCATACCCGTAGCGGCCTTCCGGTTTCGAAGTGATGATGGTCGTCCAGGTCGAAACTGTGAAGATGCTCGGGGATGCTGCCGAGATAGCAAGCCATCTGCCCGTAATCCTCGCAGCGGTCTTCCAGCGGTAGCTTGAACGCGCTGACGGTGACCGAGCTGAATTTGACCATGCCGATTTTGGCGTCGACGTCGGCATCGTTGATACTGATGGGCGTTTGTTTAATCACGCGCACATCGGGGCATCCCAGATCATGCAAAATACGCCGGAAGTCTTCCCAATACAAGGCACCGCCCAGACATTCTCCCAGCAAAACCGGGTCTTGACGCAAGGCGACAGGAATGCGGCGGTCGGCGAAGACGTCGGAAAAATACAGTTCGCCGCCCGGCTTTAATACCCGGAATATTTCCGCCAGCACTTTGGACTTTTCCGGCGACAGGTTGATCACGCAATTGGACACTACTATATCGATACTGTTGTCTTCGATACCGACAGCGGCAAGATTTTCGATATGGCCGTGCAAAAATTCGACATTGGCATAACCATAGCGCTCGGCATGCCAGTCACGATGACGCACGGCGACTTCCAACTGCTCCGGCGTCATATCGACGCCAATCACCCTGCCCTCGGGGCCGCCCAGTTTCGATAGCAAATAGCAGTCGCGACCGGAACCGCAGCCCAAATCCAGCACGGTCTTGCCATAGACAGCCGGAGGCAGCGGGGAGCCGCAGCCGTAAAAACGCTCCAGCACTTCCGGGTGCAAGCCGACCAGCAGGGCTTTTAAGTAACTGGGCATCGCGTCGATACTGCAACAGGCACTGGTTTTCAGATCATTGCTGGATTGCAAAACCTGGCCATAATAATGGCGGACGGATTCGCTGATTTCGATACTGGTTGTCATAAGTTTGCTCTCGTGTTTTAAAATAAAAATCGGTGCCAACAACCTGGATGGCAGCCATACATAATAACAATGAATAAGTCGTTAACCTCAGTGGAAACCTTACAGAAAAATCCCTGGCTATCTAATCAACCGGTTCAATTTCATTCATACACTAACAACACTTTTGTGTAGCCACTGTTTAGCCAGGCTTATGGCAATACTATTGTTCAGTCAAGATGACAATGAATAATAATTTTTCGTTACACAGTGAGTTTGACCATCTTATAACAAACAGTAGTCGTTATTATTAACTGATGTTACGCACCGACTACGAATTAGCAATAACTTATGGTCATTTTTGCTTTGTAAGTTATTGATTTTTGGTTTACCTGCGTAACATCAGTTATTAAACAATCCTTACACATTATTTACTCAATCTCTGAGCCAGACACAAATCGATCAACCTTGACATTGAGTCGCTCTGTCTCAAGTAGAATGCGTTTTGTCATCTAATCTTCATCTTCTTGTAATCCTCCTGTAAACAAAAGCTAATATAGTTCCCCTGCATTTTATATATCTAGTTATATAGACAACTGCACGATAACGCTAAATGACCCTCTAAAAATTTATGTTTTCTGGCAAGCAATTTTTAGAAGCTCACTGACGTTTCTTATTAAATTCAGGAGATAACAGGTGATAAAAAAACAACTCGCAACGGCCATTAGTATCGCTTTGGTAGGCACGCTGGCAACTTCCCCAGTATTGGCTGAAGAGAAAAAGCCGGATTCAACTACTGAAGGAACCATGGTCAAACTGATTGATGCGTTATATGAAAGTGGCGCTATCGATTCTAAGGCTTATGGTGCTCTAAGGCTATCAGCAGCGGGAGAACAGCCGGTCAAAAAAGAGAAACCACTAACCCCAGAAGAAAAAAAGGTAAAAGCCGCCAAGGGTACGCCAGCGAGTTTAACGTTTAAAAATGGCTTCAAAATGGAAACCGACGATGGTGAACACAGCATGGAAATCCATGGCCGAATTCAGGCGGACTCTTACAACACGCTTAGCAATACAGATGCAACAACAGATAAATTCGATATCCGCCGTGCTTATCTTTATGCCAATGGCAAGCTTTACAAAAACTGGGAGTATTTAATAGTCGGCTCTTTCCAAGGTTCGCCGCAGTTGGTATGGGCTGAAATAAATGCGCATTTATGGGATGAGGTGCAATTTAAATTCGGACAATACCGTTTCCCATTCAGTGTTAACGAATCCACCTCCTCGCGTAACATTGATTTTATGGAACGGTCGATAGCGATGCAGTTTATTCCCGGCTTAGATCGTGGCGCAATGGTGCACGGCAATCCAACTCAAGGCTTGTACTACGGTTTAGGTGTGGTGAATGGCGGCTTGCGTAACAACGCAGGCTTAAAAAGTACCGGCATTGATGAAACCAGTGATGTTGATGGCAAAGATTTTCTCGGGCATCTTTCCTATAACGCCGCGCCCATCTTAGGACACAAAGACAGTATTTATCATTTTGGACTTTCCGGCGCTTTCGGTAAACAGCCGACCAAACCTGGAGATGCAAATTATCAGTTACGGGCCGTCACTGAAACTAACAGTCTAAAATTCTTTCAAGCGGATAGCTTTACCGATACTGAGGTTAATCTGTCGCGTATCGGAGCCACAAGCGTATTGGCGCATGGCCCGGTAAAACTGGTGAGTGAATATGTTCATAATAATTTCGACGGTAACACTTCGGGACAAAGCTTTAGTCGCGACATCGATGCTTTTTATGTGTCGGCGCATTGGTTGCTGACCGGCGAAAAATACGCCAATTTCTTTGGTAAGCAGAATGCATTCGGCGACATCGCTCCTACCCGCAATTTTGATATGAAAGGCGGCTGGGGCACCTGGGAATTGGCCTTTAGATTTAGTCATATGGACGCTTCAGACTTTAAGGCCGATAACGCAGTGGGTACCGGTAGACTGTCAAATGGCTTTGCCAACCAAGCCAATGCTTATACGGCAGGGCTTAAATGGGTTATCAATCCGCAAGTTCGGCTTCTGGCCAACTACATTAGGACGGATTTCAATCAAGCGATTATTTCCAACGGCAAATCGCTTAATTCAGAGAATGGGCTTAATGCCCGTGTGCAAATCAATTTCTAAAATATACCGTGGCAAAAGATTCTATCTGTCATAAAACTGTCATTTACACACGCTAAAATAAACACATCCCAAGTTATATAGATATGTATAGATGAGCATGTTAGACAGAAAAAAAGGCAAACCCATATTTCGGCAAATTGCTGAAACGCTACAGCAGGATATTTTGAATCATTATCAATCGGGCGATTGTCTGCCGTCGGAACAAGAATTGGCAGACCGTTTTTCAGTGAACAGGCACACCTTACGCCGTGGCATTGATGAACTGGTCAATTTTGGATTAGTGGAACGGGTGCATGGCAAAGGCGTTTTTGTGCTAGATGCGCCGGTCGATTATGCGATTGGCAAGCATAGCCGTTTTACCGAAAATCTGGAAGCGTTGGGCAAAACCAGCGATTCGCGGTTGCTGAGAAAGATTGAAATCAAGGCGAAAGGCAATGTCGCCAAGATGCTGCAAATTGCCGAAGGCGATGCAGTGTTATGGCTCGAGACCTTGCGTAAAGTCGATGACAAACCCTTCTGCATTATTTCGCATTACCTGCCTCTGGCTCGACTGGGGGAGGTTATCAAGGACTATCAGAGTGGTTCGCTGCACACTTTTTTCAAGGAAATGGGTCTTAATCCGGTCAGATTAGGCAGCACCGTTAGCGCGACCTTGCCGCTGGATGAAGACTGGCTGTTGCTGGCAATGCCCCGGCATTTGCCGGTGCTGCGGGTGAAAACCGTTAATGTTGATGTTAAGACCCAAAAACCGATTGAGTACTCATTAGCGCGATTTAGAGCAGACCGTGCGCAAATCTCAATCAATATCGAGTAACTTTTTTAACTTAAGGAACAATCAGATGAAATTGAAACAACTAAAATTCATTGCCGCTTTGCTGGTGTTATCGGGCGTACAAACCATCGTCGAAGCTAAAGGCTTGGTCATGGGACTTATCCCCGCTGAAAACAACGAAGAAATGATTCAGAAATTCGAGCCGATGCGCCAATATCTGGAATTAAAAACCGGCGAACCCGTTAAAGTATTTACCGCTACCGATTATTCCGGCGTGATCGAAGGCATGAAAAAAGGCCGTGTCGATATTGCCTGGTTTGGCCCTTTAGCTTATGTGTTAGCTGAAAAAGAAGCCAATGCCGAAGCCTTTGCCGTCGGCGTGCGCTCCGATACCGGATTGTCTACCTACCGTTCATTGTTCGTAGTGCCAGAAGATTCCGAGGTTAAATCTATCGCCGATCTAAAAGGCAAAAGCGTAGCCTTTGTTGACCCAGCCTCAACCTCAGGCGGCTTGATACCGACTTATCTGGTTAAACAAGCCACAGGACAGATGCCGAAAGAATTTTTCGGCGAATTTACCTATGCCGGATCACATGATGCTGCCGAAATGGCGGTTAAAAACAAATCCGTTGATGCGGC
>JAURYJ010000023.1 GCA_030653985.1 Methylobacter sp.
GTCTGCCCGACGGTTGGTTTTACTTTTTAAAACGGTTATTCAGGGCTTCACACGGTTAGCTTGGTTTTCGCTGATTGTGCTTTTGAAGCCTTTTAAAACTTAAGTTGCCGTCATTGAGAGAGCCGATAGCCTCCTCTGGTAGCACTATTCAATATTAACACAATAGAGGTTTTATACTATGGAAAACACGAAATTGAGCCGCTTACATCCCCGCCCTGAACGGCGGGGTTTTACGCTACTCATGGACCACCGTCACCTCCCATTTAACCCTAAATAGGGGGGTGACGGTGTGTATCTTTTGTGTGTCAGCGGTATTGCAATTACCATCACGCTCTCGTAAGCCTGGTATTTGGAGTTGGTTGCAATTTATCTGGTTAAAGATTTTTTGCCCCCTATCTATTCTGTTAGGATCGTTGAGAGTGTGAGTGACTTGTGGTTCTTCAGCTTTGTTATGATCCTAATCCGGAGATCAAGAAACTGATGTTGGTGATCATCGCTAACGCTTCTATTCACACTGCTAAAAAATTGAAATTGTTCTGGAGCTTAGCAATAAGGAAGTATCCCGTTGGGATGAAGCCACTGATTGGGAAGGGGTATGCACCCTCGTAATCCACGCCCGATAAAGCAACATCGCTTCGCTTATTGCGGGGCGCTCTTTTCGGCCTAAAGGCCGAGGTTTAAACCAGCAAGGAAGATTGATTAAAAGAAAAAGACATGCTTTTTTGTTTTTTACCAGATAGTCCTGAGTTGAACGGAATTGAAATACTGTGAAAGAAAATGGGGCATGAATGCTTGCTCTTCAAGCCCTTATGAGCAGTGTGCTAGAACAGGTTTTTGACAAAATCGGAGATAGCGTTGGCTCTGAATGAATACCAACTTACTTTCTGTTAGGAGTTTAACATTGAATATGTTCGTTAAAAATGAAGCAATAAAATCAGTTGTGCTTGACATAAAAGATAGCGACATTAAAGACAGTTTTCTTACAAAAACAATTGATGAAAGATTTTCAGATATAGCTAAGGCTTTCCCTGGTAATATTGCATATACTGATGATGATAATGGTGCAACCTATGAACAACTGAGTACTCAGGTAGATCGAATTGCTTCGATAATTCAGAAAAATTTAGCTGATGAAGGTGTTGTTGGTCTTTACTTTGAGCAAAGCTTGGAATTTATTATTAGCTTTCTAGGTGTCATCAGAGCTGGAAAAGTTGCAGTACCCATTGAAATTAATTCACCAAAAAGTCGCCTGCTTAAATTAGTTAACAATGCGCAAATAAAGACTATTATAAAGAGCGATAAATTATCTTATTCTGATACAACAAATTTAAGCTTTATTTCATATAGCGATTTGTGTCAAAAAGAAAGCGATGTACTCACTGTATTCAATGATATAAATAATGAGGCCGTTATTCTATATACATCAGGATCAACAGGGGAACCTAAGGGAGTCATACATACACATAAAAGTTTTATGCACTGCACTTATCTATTTACAAAGCTTCTGGATTTATCTCACACTGATAGGTGTACTTTTTTATATAGTACCGCCCACATGGGTGGGACAAAAGATATTCTCAATACCTTACTTAACGGAGCCACTTTAACCTATTATTCAATAGAAAAAAATGGTTATCATGATTTACCAAAGTGGCTTTACGAAAAAAAAATTACTGTTTATACCTCTATAGTCACGGTGTTTAGAAAATTATGTAGTGAAATTATCAATGATTTGAAGAATACGGACATAAGAGTGGTACGGCTTGGTGGAGAGTTATCTTTAAAATCAGATTTTGATAAGTATAAAAATTACTTTCCTGATGACTGTTTATTTATTTCTGGCCTTGCAAGCTCAGAAACGGGACTGATACGAAAAAATATTTTAAACAAAAAAACAGTAGCTACTACTAACTATATAGCGAATGGTTATTCTGTAGAAGATGTTGATATTGATATCAGGGATGAGCAAGGTATGATTCTTGAGGACGGCATGATTGGAACTATTGTTATTTCAAGTGATTACCTGTCAACTGGATATAAAAATATGCCTGAACTCACTGCTAAGATGTATAGAATAAATAAGTTTTCTGGAGTACGAGAGTATTGGTCAGGAGACACAGGTTATATTAAAGAGGGTAATCTTGTTGTTTCAGGAAGAAGCGATTTACAGCTGAAAATAAGCGGCAGAAGAATTGATCTGGCTGAAATCGATTCAATAGTTATGGGGTTACCATGGGTAACTAATTCAGCAGCCTTATATTATGAAGAAACAAAATCTATTATCCTTTTTGTTGAAATATCTAAAGTTAATTCGCTTTCTAAAGAAGAATTGCACAAGCATCTGTCAGACAACCTGCCTTTTTATATGCAGCCAACAAGGGTAATAATATTATCATCTCTACCCTTAACAGCATCGTACAAGGTAAACAAAAAAGAACTTTATGAATTAATTAAAAATTATGAGCGTCCTTATGTTGAACCTATTGGAATATTTGAAACTGAAGTTGTCAATGTTTGGTGTAAAGTTTTAAACAAAGAAAGAATAGGAATACACGATAACTTCTTTGAATTAGGTGGTGATTCGATAACGGCAATTAGTGCTAGCGTAATGCTAGAAAAAATATTTACTATTGAAATTCCTTTCGGGTATCTGTATCAAGCTCAAACAGCTCAAGTTTTTGCGCAAGCAATTCAATTAAAAGACTTCTATAAGCCATTGAAATGGTTATCTTTAATTAACCAAGGTAGTGGGGTGCCTATTTATTGGGTCGGAGAATATAATATAAAAAATTATCTGCCCGATGATCAAGAAATTTATCGCGTTAGTACGCATTATGATCATGGCGAACTTGATATAAACTTAACTGTTGAGCTTATTTGTAGTGAATATGTAAAAGAAATACTACAAATTAACAGAGGCAATCATTGTATTGTTGGAGGATTTTCAATGGGTGCAAGATTTGCCCTTGAGATTGCTCAACAACTTAAAAAATCTGGTATGACTATCGATTTATTAATTCTTCTTGATCCATCGGAACAAAAAACAAAAAAACTTTTCCCTGTAAGAGATATTTTTAATCAAATTAGGTCAAAGTATTATTTTTTGACGAATTCTTTACCTCCAGAGAGCTTTAAAAAAACTCATGTTTATCAGTATTACAAATTGCTAAGAAAAAAATATTTACTTTCAAAGTATGACGGTAAAGTTTTACTTCTGCAAAGAAGATTAAAAGTCGATTTTGATGATCGTGAGTGGCCTAAAATAACAGACGCCTCTACTTTAATATTTCACACACTAGAGATAGACGATCACTTTGAGATTGTTACTAACAGTGAGATACAATTAGAATGGACTAACAAAATAAAAGAAAATATTTATTAGCCTAATAGAAGATTAGATCATAATTAAAGATTGGGCAGACTCATTCATTTTTTAAATGAACGAGTTTGACGCGTTATATTAACTTGCACTAAAAACGTTGCAGCCTAAAATCCCTAAACATGATGATTAACTTTTCAACGTTGTTAAATCATAACCTTATGTGAGAGGCAATTGCTATCCTATGACAATAACGTATATTCATCGATTTGGCTTTATTGTATTTTTTGTGTGTCTGGTTCTGGCGTTATTTATAGGGGGTTCACAGCCGGAAGCCGTCGGATTGTTTGAGCCCCCTGTTGATAAGCTGGTACATTTTTTCTACTTTGCAACCTTCACTTTCCTTATAGTCATGAGTGACATTATGCCACTCAAATATGCCGCTATATTGACAGTTGCGTTGGGCGCGGTAGATGAGTTACACCAAATGATACTACCGGGGCGCTCACCCGGTTTTGATGATTGGCTGGCGGATAGCTTTGGTGCTGTTATCGTTGTCTGCATTTTTTCCATCGTCAGAAAGCAGAAAATATCTAAGGTTATAGAATGAGCGTAATACTCAGTCATTGATACACCGAATTGTTGGGCTTCCTTACGTCAGCACCAACAAAATATCCAACATGCAGGATCAACAGAATCGATGAATTTTCGCGCCGGGTTAATGGCTAACGTGCTTTGCAAATTTGTTGCCAGGCCGGATGGTGCTGCAGGGTCGTCAATGCCGATTCCAGCAGCGCGTGACCCTGTTCGGTCCGGTGCCAGGTCGACGCGCCCGACGGATGGGGTAGCGGTATCGCTTCTGTGCGGTGGCCATGAAAGGTGATAGGGTGAAGTTTACCGATCACATCGTTGAGTCTATTGACTGGCATCAATTGGCCAATCGCCAGTTTGCCGATCGGCAGAATCAGATCGGGTTTAAGTAAATCGATTTCCGCTTGCAGCCAGTCCGCACAGTTACCGATTTCGCCCGGACTCGGCACACGATCGCCGCCTTTGGGTTTTTTACCCGGAAAACAGCGACACACCGCAGCCATGTAAACACGCTGCCGAAAAGCCTCTTCATCAAGCCCAATGCGCTCAAACCATTTAAACAGGGTTTTACCGGCTGTCCAGGCAAAGGGTTTACCAAAGCCCCCTTCCTTATCGCCAGGCGCTTGACCGATCAATAAAATCGGCGACAATACCGGATTTCCGCTGACAACCGGGCCGATCATCGCGGGGCATTTGGTGCAATTCGACAATGCGGCGCGGTGGTCGCGCATAATTTGTTCGCGTGTAGGCATGCTTAAGAACCCTCAAAAATCGATGTCGATGCCGACCGGACAATGATCGGATCCGGTAATGTCCGGCAGAATAAAGGCCTGCTTGACTTTGTCGACCAGCGCTTTGCTGGTCAGCATATAATCGATCCGCCAACCGACGTTTCTTGCCCTTGCCCCGGCGCGGTAACTCCACCAGCTATAGGCGACGGTATCGGGATGGAAATGCCGGAAGGTGTCGACCAGTCCGGCGTCGAGAAAACCGCTGAAACCATCAATTTCGACCTGGGTATAACCGGCCGATTTATTGTAATTCGGTTTCGGACGGGCGATATCGATTGCCCGATGCGCGACATTGAAATCGCCGCCGACGATCAGCGGTTTTTTGCTTTGCAGTTGCTGACAATAGGCTAGAAATTCGAGATCCCAGCCTTGCCGATAATCCAGCCGGGCCAATTCTGCGCCCGAATTGGGCACATAGACGTTGAGCAGAAAAAACGGCTCGAATTCGGCGACGATCACGCGGCCTTCAAGGTCGTGCTCGGCAATGCCGATGTCGTTAATGATTTGCAGCGGCTCTTGTCGCGATAGGATCGTAACGCCGGAATAGCCCTTACGTTCGGCGCAGTTGGAATAAATGTGATAGCCGTCGATTCCTTCAAGTGCCTTATCGATCTGGTCGGCTTGCGCTTTGGTTTCCTGCAGCAGAATGCAGTCGGCATCAAGCCGCGCGAGCGTATCGGCAAAGCCTTTGCTTTGTATTGAGCGAATGCCGTTGACATTCCAGGAAATTATTTTCATGCGATGATTCAGTCCGATGTGTTAGACGTTAAGTCTTAAATAGTGGAAATGTGGTTGAGTACTATTTTAACCTTCAGCTTATTGGTCAGCCAGGCGTTTTCGGATTGATTGATCAATAGGCGACTTGTTATGGAAGATTTTGTGTGAACGCCCCCAACATTTAATACGCAGAATGGTGAGGTCTTCTTACCTCGGCACCCATCTGACCTATCTAGCTTTGACATCCTCCCCGACCTAAAGGACGGGGATTCCTACCGCTAGACGCTTATGCCCAAGCGCGAGAATGTTCTTTGCCGCATTAATATCTCTATCATGCGTAGTGCCACACTCGGCACAAGTCCATGCTCTTATTCGCAAGCCTGTTCTACCTTTCGGACTACTGGCGCTTATGCAGCCGCAGCACGAACAAGCTTGGGTAGTGTACGACTCGTTGACCTCTATAAACACGCCTTGCGTCGCTATCGACTTATATTCAAGTTGTGTTTTCAGCATCGCCCAGCCTGCATCTAAAACGGATTTCGCCATTTTAGTTTTCGCCAGACCGGACGCA
>JAURYJ010000003.1 GCA_030653985.1 Methylobacter sp.
TATTCATCTTATCCATCTGCGCTAATAGCAGCGGAATATCGTCTACCCGTTCAGTTCTCGTTATGTGTATTGGTGTTTCCATGGCGGCAAATATAAATATTCTGCCACAATTTCACCAACCTCGAAAAAATTTAGCGAACGATGAGTTATACGAATTTAAAGTAGTAATCTGGGCAAAAGAACTCATCAGATAATCGCTATAAAACTCTAACAATGAATTTTTCATGACAGTTAACTCACATAAATCTAGTCAATAGGGAATATCCTATAGCTTTCAACTTCAGTGCGTAATATCAGTTATTAAATTCATTTTACATTAGAAGAGGCTTGGCTTCGCCTTTTGCCAATATTTACGATAGAATAATACCTATAAATGGGTAAGCCGTAAGGAATGTTACCGCTTGCTAAAAGCTGAAAATGATCCTACGGGATAATTGTAATAACGTTTAAGTAACCAATATGGAGAAAAGTTATGTCCTGGAATGAGCCTGGCGGTGATAAGAAAGACCCTTGGAGCGGTCGTGGTGGCCAAAAAGGCCCACCTGATCTAGATGAAGCAATACGTTCATTACAAGAAAAGTTAAGTGGATTTTTCGGCAGTGGCAATGAGGGGGGCGAAAGTTCATCCGGTATTCCTCCTTTAAAAAGCTTAGGTTTTCTCATAGTAGGCGCAGCAGTGATATGGGGTTTAAGTGGCTTTTATATTATTGATGAAGGTACGCATGGCGTTGAAACCCGATTTGGTAAGTATGTAGCAACAACGCAGTCGGGTTTGAACTGGCATTTTCCTGCGCCTATCGAACAGGTTGATATTGTTGATGTTAAGCAGCAACGGTATATCGAAGTAGGTTATCGTAGCGGTGGTAATGAGCAAGTTGTTGGTTCAGTACCTAAAGAAGCATTAATGCTCACTAAAGATGAAAATATTGTCGATGTACGTTTGGCAGTTCAGTATCAAGTTAAAGATGCAAAAGATTTTGTTTTCAACGTAGTTAATCCTGCGGCTACCTTGAAACAAGTTACCGAAAGCGCGCAACGTGGCGTGGTCGGCAGTAGCACCATGGATTTTGTGTTGACCGAAGGCCGTAGCGAAGTTGTAGCTCAGATTAAAAAAGAAATACAGGACGTTATGGATACTTATAAATCCGGTATCCTGATTACCAGCGTTAACCTGCAAGATGCACAGCCGCCTGAGCAGGTACAAAACGCATTTGAAGATGCCATTAAAGCGCGTGAAGACGAACAACGTTTAATTAATGAGGCGGAAGCTTACTCTAATGATGTCGTGCCAAAAGCGCGCGGTTCTGCCGCCAGAAAGATGCAAGAAGCCGAGGGCTATAAAGAACAGGTTATTGCTCGAGCAGAAGGTGAGTCCAATCGTTTTTCCAAATTGCTTGCCGAGTATACTAAATCGCCAGATGTGACTAGAAAACGTCTCTATATTGAATCAATGGAATCCGTATTAGGCGAAACTAATACGGTGATGATTGACGTTAAAGGTAGCAATAATATGCTTTATTTGCCATTGGATAAAATGATCCAACATCAGTCTTCGATTCAAGAAACTAATGTTCCTCCAAGTTCGACAGATAAACCTTATCAAACAGGGATTGAGCAGCCAACACAATCTGTTGGGCGAACTTCAACTCGCGGTCGTGACACAAGGGGACGATAATGATACAGAATAAAATATTGATAGGTCTGGCTGCATTGTTGTTTATCGGCATGATGTGCGTGTTTACTGTCAGTGAAACAGAAAGGGTAATTAAATTTCGTTTAGGCGAGATTATAAAAAGCGATTACGAAGCTGGATTGTATTTTAAATTACCATTTATTAATAACGTAAAAAAGTTTGATAAACGTATTCAAACTATGGATGCAAAACCTGAGCGGTTTTTAACGGCAGAAAAGAAAAACGTTATTGTTGATTCTTTTGTAAAATGGCGTATTGGTGATGTAGGCACTTTCTATACCGTTGTTGCCGGAGATATAGATCAGGCTAATTTACGCCTGGATCAAATCGTTAAAGACGCTTTTCGGGGCGAATTCGGTAAACGAAATATTAAACAATTGGTTTCAACCGATCGTCAGGTTATTCGTGAAATATTGATTAAAAACGCTAAGCCACTCGCTGCTGATTTAGGCATGGAAATTGTTGATGTTCAGGTCATGCGTATTGATTTGCCTAGCGAAGTCAGTAGTTCTGTTTACCTCAGAATGGAGGCTGAACGTGAGAGGGTTGCCCGTGAGTTTCGCTCGCAAGGTGCAGAAGCGGCAGAAAGAATTCGTGCCGACGCTGATAGGCAACGGGTTGTTACTATGGCAAACGCTTTCAGGGATGCAGAGAAAATTCGCGGAGAAGGCGATGCAAAATCTGCTGAGATTTATGCTAAAGCCTATGGTGAAGATACCGAATTCTTTACGTTCTATCGTAGTTTGAATGCCTATAAAAAGACTTTTTCAAGTTCAAGCATGATGGTACTTGATCCTGATTCAGACTTCTTTAAATATTTTAAACAGCAAAAGTAAGCAAATACCCGATTCTACTAGAGTCAGCCTGACTGGCCGACTCTAGTAGAAAACCTGTAATCAACGCTCCGCATGCGGGGCGTTTTGTTTGAGTGGACATATAAAACATGCAACAAAAAGATTCTTGGCTTTTGCCCGATGGCATAGAAGAGATTTTGCCGGAAGAGGCTCAGCATCTTGAATGCTTGCGCCGTAAGATACTGGATACGTTTGCTTGCTGGGGATATGAATTAGTTATTCCTCCGTTCATTGATTATCTGGATTCGTTGCTGACCGGTTCAGGGCATGATCTGGAATTGCAAACCTTCAAACTGACCGATCAGATCAGTGGTGAAATGCTGGGGGTGAGGGCAGATATGACGCCTCAGGTTGCTAGGATAGACGCGCATAATCTTAATGTCGAATGGCCAACCCGCCTTTGTTATACCGGCACTATTTTGCATACCAAAGGCGATCCGCTCGAAAAAACCAGAAGCCCGATGCAGATAGGCGCCGAACTTTATGGTCATTCTGGTAAAGAAAGCGATGTCGAAGTCATCCGCTTGATGCTGGAAATGCTGGCAATGAGCGGATTACAAAATGTGCATCTTGATTTGGGCCATGTCGGTATTTATCGAGCACTATCAAAACAAGCAGAATTATGTGATGCACAGGAAACCGAATTATTTGACGTGTTGCAACGCAAGGCTAGACCGGAGCTTCAGGAATTGATGGCTGGATACGGTATCGCTGATGAGCTTAAAGCCATGTTCCTGAAATTACCAGAATTGCATGGCGGCAAAGAAGCTATAGTCAAAGCCCGAGCCGTTTTATTAACGGCAAATGATGAAGTAAAACAGGCGTTAGCAGATTTAGAAGCTATTGCGGAAAAATTATCGTCCAGTTTTCCATCATTACCGATTAGTTTCGATTTGGCTGAATTGCGTGGTTATCATTATCATACCGGCATTGTTTTTGCGGCTTTCGTGCCGTCGGTAGGCAGGGAAATAGCCAGAGGCGGTCGCTATGACAATATAGGTGCTATTTTTGGACGTGCACGTGCTGCGACCGGCTTTAGTGCGGACCTGAAAGTATTATCGGTATTAGGCAAAATAGCCTATCAAAAAGAACAGCGAGCCTTAATTTATGCTCCGTATTTAGACAATGCTGCACTAAATGAAAAAATCAGGGATTTACGCGCCGATGGACTAGCAGTTGTTCAGCAATTACCGGGGCAAACCGGAACTGCACAAGAACTCAGGTGCACAGCTATATTGGAACAAGATCATCAAAACTGGTTCGTAAGAACCCTATCCTCGGCAACTGCTCCATGCGTTGCTCTACCTCCTGCATTAATGCAGTCGTAATTCGGAATAATTATGGGAAAAAATGTTGTTGTCATCGGTACTCAATGGGGTGACGAAGGTAAAGGTAAGCTAGTTGATCTATTAACGGAACAAGCGGAAGCTGTTATTCGTTTTCAGGGCGGTCATAATGCTGGGCACACCCTCGTTATACAGGGAAAAAAGACGGTTTTGCATCTTATTCCGTCGGGCATACTCAGAAAGAGTGTTCAATGCATGATAGGCAATGGCGTAGTTTTATCGCCTAATGCCTTGCTGGAAGAAATTGAGTTTCTGGAAAAAGCCGGTATTCCGGTTAGAAACCGTTTGCTGATCAGCGAAGCTTGCGCACTAATATTGCCGGTTCATGTAGCCATTGATCAGGCACGTGAAAAAGCTCGTGGCACGAAAGCGATTGGTACTACGGGTCGCGGTATTGGGCCTGCGTATGAAGACAAGGCCGCAAGAAGGGGTCTGCGAGCTGGAGACTTTTTAAACCCAACAGTTTTTACCGAGAGGTTTAAGGAACTGGTCGATTATCACAACTTTATGCTAACTCATTATTATCATGCTGAAGCCGTCGATTATCAAAAGTCCCTTGATGAAGCACTAAGTCTTGGTGAACAAATCAAGCCAATGTTGACTGATGTGAGCGAGAAACTGTATCAACTTCAAGATCAAGGCAAAAATCTGTTATTTGAAGGCGCACAAGGTGCTTTATTGGATATAGATCACGGCACATTTCCTTACGTGACTTCGTCCAGCACCACGGCGGGCGGCGCGGCTACCGGTACAGGCATCGGACCTCTTGATCTCGACTATGTACTGGGTATTACCAAAGCCTATTCAACTCGCGTAGGTAACGGCCCTTTTCCGACCGAATTGCATGACGCAAACGGCGATCACTTGGGTACGGTCGGTCATGAGTTTGGTGCCACTACCGGGCGAAAACGTCGCACCGGCTGGTTTGACGCAGTCGCTATGCGCAAATCCGCAAAAATGAATAGCCTGAGTGGCATTTGTTTAACTAAGCTCGATGTGCTTGACGGACTGGAAAAGGTCGGTATTTGCACTGCCTATAAACTTAACGGCGTCATTACTGAAACTGCGCCTTTGGGTGCAGATCAGTATGAAGAATGTCAGGCGATTATTGAACACATGCCCGGCTGGACCGGAACGACGGCCGGTGTAACCGATTACAATGCGCTGCCGGACAACGCCAAAGCTTATATCAACAGAATTGAACAGCTGATAGGCGTCAAGATTACTATCTTGTCAACCGGCCCCGATAGAGACGAAACAATTATCCTGGAGCATCCGTTCGCTTGAGCGGCTATTACAGAGAGACTAATAACCTGGAGATAACATGGCTGAAACTGTAGACGAATTGACTGTAACATACGAAGATGGCGGCATTGAGACAGTTAAGGAGCTGGACAAGAAAGTGCTGACTAAAGGTGCCTGGGCTACGATTATGTACCGTTATCAGGATTGGAATCGTGCCAAAGAAGAATACGGGGCGGATAAATACACCATTCGCCGTTATCAGAAACTCAATGGCGAGTACAAGCAAAAATCGAAGTTTAATATTTCGAGTAAAGACCAGGCGAAAGCTATTATCGACGTACTGGAAGATTGGATTAAAGTGGATTGATTATATAAAGACAAAAGGATTTGTCCGCTTTAGCGCACTGGTATTAAGTTAAACCGGGGAGTATATTGGAATACAGAAGCCATGGATGGCTAAGTGAATGATTACCTTTTCTTGTCATTTTCAAAAAATACACCAACCTTGCGTTTAAACTCATACTTGCTGCCAACGCAACCTATCTAACAAAAATACCGCCAACCCCGCGCCGCTTGTATCGGCGATCCAATCGGCAACATCCGAGAAACGACCTTCAACAAAAGACTGATGCCACTCATCTGATATACCGTATAAACTACAAAAGGTAACGCTGAGTAAAGCAAGTACAATAGATCTATTAAACAGGTGATTAAAACTACGCCATGCCAACACAGCCATTATAAAATAGGCCCCGGCGTGGAGGATTTTATCCTGAAAGGAAAACAAACTTGGAACTGGCAAGGTAGGCTGGTCGGAAAGCCAATAAATAAACAGGCAATAGAGAAATAACAACGTGAAATCTAAAGTCTTAATCATGGTCTTGTAAATGAAAAATTTATTTGAATTTACTGAGGCGTTTTTTCAGCCAATTAGTATCGATGAAAAGTTGGCGCTGACGCATCAGGCTTGGCACACACATATTTCTGAGGGTTTATCGTTTACCTCGGATAGGCCGGTATTGCCGATAGATAGGGTAACGTTTCCCGCACGACCGGAATTATTAGCTCCGCGTCAGATGCCCCGGCGAAAACTAACCACAACCGCAGGTGTCGCGGCCTTTTTTCATGCCATTGCCCATGTTGAATTTGTTGCCATTTATCTGGCCTGGGATATTTTATATCGTTTTCGTGGCATGCCCGACCAATTTTATCAGGATTGGTTGCGTGTTGCTGATGAAGAAGCTCAGCATTTTGAATTAATCAGAGTGCATCTACGGGCTATAGAGATTGAGTATGGCGATTTACCCGCACATAGCGGCTTGTGGGATCATGCTAAAGAAACTGCCGATGATTTACTTGGCCGGTTGGCCATGGTTCCACGCTGTATGGAAGCGCGAGGACTGGATGTAACACCCGCGCTTATTGAAAAATTCAGGGTACTGGGTGATGATGCAAGTGTAGCAATTTTAACGCGCATTTTGACCGACGAAGTCAGACATGTAGAACGGGGTTCTTACTGGTTTAAATTTGTTTGTCAGCAACGCGGTTTTGAGGCTGAAGCCAAATATTGCGAGTTAATCGATCAATACTATATTGGTGGTAAACCTAAAGGCCCGTTTAACCGGGAATTACGCAAAATTGCTGGTTTTTCGGATGCTGAAATAGATTGGCTGGAGAGTTAATCGCTAAATTTTTAGGTTAAAAATAATATACATACCTATGACTGACAACTCATCAAATCAGGATAGACCGCCTTCATTGGAGGTCTTTGCACAAGACGACGGACAACATTATGTCAAATTGTCAGGCTGTTGGAATCTTCGCAGTCTAGTCACGGCACCTGAGCTAAACCGAAAAATCAGCTCGTACGCAGCTAATCAAAACATTCAGTGGGATTTGAATTCGATTGAGGTGCTCGACAGCGCCAGCGCCTTGATTCTCTGGAAAGTATGGGGGGAGGAACTGCCGACTGCGTTGCAGATAAAACCTGAGCATCAACGTTTGTTCGAGCGCTGGCAAGCCCAGGAAATTCCTGAGCATGAACCGAGCAGATATAGTTCAAGCCTGATTATTAAATACAGCTATCAACTGATCTCCAACTTTTGGGGGCAATTGCTGCAATTAGTAACCTTGTTAGGCCAGCTGGTTTTGGATATAGGCTATCTGTTCCTGCATCCGGGCAATATTCCCTGGTCGGAAATTTCCATTACGATTTATGAGTCTGGGGTTCGAGCTTTGGGCATCACGGCGCTAGTGGGCTTTTTGATCGGCATCGTACTCAGTTATTTGTCGGCGTTGCAATTAAAGATTTTCGGAGCGGAAATTTATATTATCGATATTCTGGGCTTGAGTGTTATTCGTGAGTTAGGGCCTTTGCTGGCAGCTATTCTGGTTGCGGGGCGCTCCGGTTCGTCCATGACCGCACAAATCGGCATCATGCGAGTAACGGAAGAGCTCGATGCACTATCGGCGATGGGCATATCTCATTCTTTGCGCCTGATTTTGCCCAAGGTGATGGCATTGACCATCGTCTTGCCACTGATAGGCGTATGGACCAGTTCAATGGCGCTGATAGGTGGGATGGTTTCGGCGCAAAATACGCTGGATATCAGCTATCAGCAGTTTTTTCTTAAATTGCCCGATGTGGTACCGCTGATTAACGTGCTTATCGGTCTATTGAAAAGTGCGGTATTCGGATTGATGATTGCCCTCATTGCCTGTCACTTTGGTTTTCGGATCAAACCAAATACCGAAAGCTTGGGTAATGAAACCACTAATTCGGTGGTGGCGGCTATTACCGTGGTGATTATGGTCGATGCGGTATTCGCCATTCTGTTTATGGATGTGGGAATGCCATGAGTGAATCATCGGCAACAGCCCCTGCATCAGAGAGTAGGCATACATGTGCAATAAGGCTGGAGCATGTCTGGACCAGCTTTGGCGATGCCAACAAGGGTACAGAAAAGATTGTTCATAAGGATATTAATCTTTGTCTGGAACAAGGCGAGATTTTGGGGGTGGTCGGCGCATCCGGTTGCGGCAAGACAACTTTGCTGCGAGAAATCATTGGTCTGCAAACACCCACTCAAGGCGAGGTGTTCGTGATGGGGCAATCGTTGAAAAATGCTAATGCCGATCACGGTCAGCGGTTGCGTAACAATTGCGGTGTACTGTTCCAGAAAGGCGCGTTATTTAGCATTTTAAACGTTTTTGATAATATTGCTTTTCCGCTGCGGGAACTTGGTTTCCATGATGAAGAATTAATTGCACGGATCGTATTTATGAAGCTAGCAATGGTGGGCTTGGCTGACAGTGACGCCTGGTTAAAGCCAGCTGCTTTGTCAGGAGGTATGATCAAGCGGGTAGCACTGGCGCGCACTATGGTTCTGGAACCAGGATTGTTGCTGCTCGATGAGCCGACTTCCGGTCTTGATCCCATTTCTAGCGAAGATTTTGTCAGTCTGTTATTCGAGCTGCATAAGGATTTGCATTTTACAGTAGTCATGGTTACCCACGATTTGGATATATTAAGGGATTTGTGTACCAAGGTTGCCGTGTTAGCAGATAATAAAATGGTTGCTTTTGGAACGCTGGCCGATGTTTTAAACTGCAAGCATCCCTTTGTAGCAGAATTTTTTCACAATAGACGCGCTGAACGGGTATTTCAGTATCAGGAGACTGCTCATGGGTAGAGAAAACCATGCACTGATTACCGGGTTGTTTTTGATTGCTTTGGTCACGGCATCAACAGCGATTGTTTTCTGGATAGGCACCATGAATGAAGAGCGTAATCTCTACATTATCTCAACCCGGAAATCAGTATCGGGTCTTAATCCTGAATCTACGGTTTTTTACCGGGGGATATCGGTGGGGAAGGTGCTTAAAATTCAATTCGATCCTTTTGATTCAGGCACCATTCTTGTTCCGGTTGAAGTCGATAAGAAAATCGTACTGAGTAAAGGCGTTTACGCAACCTTACGCTTAAAAGGCGTAACCGGCTTAACCCAGATTCAGCTGGAAGATTCCGGTACTATTTCCGAAGCGTTGAAGCCTGGGGATAATCCCATGTCTCGTATTCCTCTGGTACCATCAATAACCGACAAACTGATGGATACAGGAGAAGAGCTTTTGCATAAAGCCGATCATTTAATGCAGCGGCTTAGTTCATTATTAAGCGATGAAAATGAAGAGAATATCGGCGGTATATTAAGTAACCTGAAAACATTAACCGACAAGCTTTCCGAGTTACAAAAGAGCGTTGATAAGGCGCTGACCGGTATCCCTGTATTGACTACCGATGCCAGAAAAACCCTGAAAAATATTGATGGGTTGACTAACGATTTACAAAAATTAACCGGCGAAGTACAAAATCTTAGCGTAAAAGCAGGTCATCTAGTTGATAGTGGAAAGAATACCGGTGATGCTTTGACCCAATCTACGTTACCGAAAGTGAATAAACTGCTAACCGAATTGCAATCGACAGCGCAACAGGTAAAAAGAGTTGCCACGCTGCTGGAAAATAACCCGCAGGAATTATTGTTGGGGCCAAGTCAACGAGATTCAGGTCCGGGCGAACCGGGCTATAAGGAGCCGAAATGAGATATTGGTTAATTGGCTGGTTAGTATTTTTTAATGCGGGTTGTAGCGCTCCCGTCAAACAACCTGCATTGCATGATTTTGGCTTACCGGTGTCAGTCACGCCTCAGCAGGGCAGGGCATTGATTACCGTCAATGCACCAACTTGGCTTTGGGATAATCGTATCCGTTATCGATTGCTTTTTGCCTCACCATCACAAGTTAGTTTTTATGGATTGGATCGCTGGATTGCATCGCCGCCCGAATTGTTTGAGCAGTTACTGAGTTCCAGAGACAAGATCCAGAATTACGTATTGATAGTTAAGCTACGGAATTTTGAGCAGCAATTCGATGCGCCAGATCGAGCGCGAGTGATATTACGTTTTTTTGTGGAAGCATATTCTGATAATAAGAAGGTTGGTACACAGGAATTTCACCTACAACAGCCTACTAAAACGCCGGATGCGGCTGGTGCAATTAGTGGTTTTACTGATTTAGCGGGGCAGGCTGGTGAAAAAATCCAGAGTTGGCTTGCGGGATTATAGCTGACGAAAGTAGGCGCTTTACGACATAGGCAGATATTTTCTCGCTCTGCTTGCGTTCTTTGCCTACATCTGACCTCCATGAATGGAGGAAATGCAGAATGATTGCCGAGAGCAATCACTGCCATGTAGGCAAAAAAAACCTCCCAATTCCAGAGGAAAAGGGAGGTAAGATGTACAGATACTGGATAGCTCTGAACTTTCACACTACGAGGAGGTACATGAAACTTTTAGAGATCAACTATTCAATCTTGATCTCATGGCAATGTTGCTTAAATCAGCAACGCTTGCAAATGATATTTGAAATGAAGCACGCTGCAAATAAGTCTATATTTTAATGATTAAGCACATTAGTTTAACGATAGAACTCACTATAATATAGCTTGCTTCCGAGTAACTAAAGATTATACGTGTATAGCTATAGACCTACAATATGGATAAAAAGCAATAGATTGTTTCTATTTTGTTGATAAACAAGGTGGGGCAGGAATAAGATGAGCTTAAAGGAGGTAAGCTAATAAATTTCATTATTCATCAGGCGCTTTTGTTTTTATATATCAAGCATCAAGCGACAAGAGTTTATTTAGATGGCTACATAGCCAAAACCAATATGTGAAATTAAGCCAACCATTTCCTTTCATACAAATGTCATTACTACATTCAAAAAGAACACCATGAACAGCGTATACAGCGCTTTTACCATTATAAAAAACTTGTTGGCAATCTTTAAATACTGCTTATTTTAAGCAAAGAAAATACAGATTTATCTTTTGCGATCATTTCGCACTGGACGCGTCAACACATCCCAGACTGAACGTAGATTGGATTCAGGTTTAGGTAAAAGCCAAGTGATCATTATCTCTTCTATTGCCGCAACTATGCACATCATAGCAGCTATGCGAAACGGCCATGTCGGACCGCCCAGAAATAGTATGTACAACGTCAAGCCCATAACGGCAGCAGTGATTTTCACCCCCCAGGTATGATAGCTGGTAAAGCGTCCAAATTTGACAATACCCGCCAGGGCGGGTAACAGGCAACTGGCGACAATCAGGCCGACATAAAGCCGTTCTCTGTTCACCAAATCGGGCCATAACCACCAAGAACTTAACGCAACGGTCAGATAAGTGATGACATCCGCCCAGCTGTCGAGGGCAGCACCAAACTGGGAAACCTGTCCGGTTAAGCGAGCGACTACGCCATCGAACAAGTCGGTAGCGAAGGTAATCGCCAGCAGTCCCATGAAGGCAATTGGGTGATTGCACCATGCCAGCCACAGCAACACCGGCGCTGCCACAAAGCGAAACCCGGTCAGCAGGTTAGGTAGGGTTAGTTTGGACTGGGTGCTGCTCATAAGCTAAACGTAGCCGTCAATGGCGCATGATCCGACAGCGTATGCCACGGCGCGTGAGCCAGACTCTCACACGATACCGGGGTTAAACCGCGAAAATAAATGCGATCCATCGGTAAAAAAGGCAACCAGGACGGAAAGCTGCGCGCATAACGGCCATGAGTTACCTGAAAAATCTCTTGCAAGCCCAGATGATCATGGAACAGTCGGTCTGCCTGTCCCAGCCAGTCGTTAAAATCACCGGCTATAATCAGCGGCGCATCATGCGGCACATGGCTGTCGATACGCGCCGATAATTTGCCTATTTGCAGGCGGCGTTCTTTGCCGGTCAAACCGAAATGTATGCACATAATATGCATATCCTGACCGTTCTTCGAAGGTCGGTCGCATTGATTCCCTACCATTTTCGACACTTCTGACCCCCAAGGATGGGGAGAATGCCGAGGACTGTCGGGAACAGTCTCGATTGCCATCCCTGGCAGTCGGTCGCATCGGTTCCCTACCGCTTGCGACACTCCTGACCCCCAAGGATGGGGGGAATGCCGAGGACTGTCAGGAACAGTCTCGGCCGCCATCACTGGCAGTCGGTCGCATCGGTTCCCTACCGCTTGCGACACTCCCGCCATCCCTGGCAGTCGAATAACGCCATGTAACAGGCTGCGACTGGCCCAGGGGAAGGGTGATACATTGATGTTTTCCCAGCGCTCGAACGGATGTTTGCTCAGGATCGCATTGCCGTGATGACCGGCATTGTAAATTGCATTTTTACCGTAAACGTGGAAAGGCCAAGTATTTTCAGCAAGAAACTCAAGCTGAGATAAAACCGGCCAGTCGGGAATTTTTTGCTGATGGTGCCGGTGCGCACCTTGCATTTCCTGCAGAAACATTAAATCGGCGTCGGCGGCTATCAATGCATCACGGATCTGGTGCAACACAAACCGCCGGTTGCCGACATTAAAGCCTTTATGGATGTTGTAGGTTAATACTCGTAATCCTTTTTTATTCATGGCGTAGTTAGTTTAATAAGGCCGTTTGCGAATATGCAACCGATAAAGTACCGGTGAAATCAATTCCTCAATCAGAAAGAAAAGTGCGACTATCAGCATCATGTCGATCAGGCTCAGCGCCAGCTGCTCTTTTAATAGCCATATCGGTAACAGTGCTTCAGGCACTGTGTCGAGACCTCGCGCCCGGCTGCTTTCAGCTCGCCCCATTCGACGTTTGAGAAAGCTTGCCAGTATGTCTCCAGCCATTGCTAAGGCACCGAATAATACCCCCGTCAAAGGTTCTATTCCGCTTAAAATCGCTATCAGGGTTGTCGTTAAAATGGCTGAACACAAGCCGCGCCAGGTTTTGGTATTGCCAAATAAGCGATGGTCGTCGCGCAGTTTTAATTTATTATCCACCGGCCATGCCCAACGCTTGCCCAGTATTTTATTGACCAGAACCGGTGCGCCGTTGGCAGCAATAAGCAATGCGACAGCCTGAGTCATGCAATATAAACACACCGGTAGCGCAGTCATGTTGAAATCCTCAGTTGCTCAGAAAAATCCTGTTTTCAGCTGAGCTTATTTGAGCATAGTTAACAATTTCTGTCGATTCAACTTAGATGAACTGCGGAGATGCTTGATGATGAACCTGCATGCGTATGAAACAGGCTGCTTAAAAATGCTGTAAAATGCTGTAAAATGCCTAAAAGGTAAAAATCAATCACTTTTTCCCCTGACTATAATTTTAAGAGAAAACCATGATAGATAAAAAACTGCTTGATATTCTGGCTTGTCCTTTATGCAAGAGTCCGTTAATTTATGACAAGTCCAGCCAGGAACTTATCTGCAAAGCCGACCGAATTGCTTTTCCTATCCGTGACGATATTCCGGTCATGCTTGAAGATGAAGCCCGTGAGTTAACTAACGATGAAATCGACGCATTAGCCAAATGAGTGTGCGTTTTAAAGTCGTCATCCCGGCAAGATACGGATCGACACGATTGCGGGGAAAACCGTTACTGAACATCGCAGGCAAGCCAATGATTGCGCATGTCTGTGAACGCGCACAGGAAGCCGATGCTGATGAAATTATTGTCGCCACCGATGATGTCCGGATTTTTCAGGCAGTCAGTGACTTAGGCTTTAAAGCGGTCATGACCTGCGCGGATCATCAAAGCGGTACCGAAAGAATTGCCGAGGTTGCAAAACTATGCGGCTGGGCTGGTGATGAAATCATCGTGAATCTGCAAGGCGATGAACCGCTTATTCCACCAACCTATATCCGCGATGTTGCTGCGGCATTAGCCGGTCAACAACAGGCAGGTATTGCCACGCTAGCCGCCAAAATCAGCGATCCCGAAGAAATTTTCAATCCTAACGCCGTCAAAGTAGTTTTGAATAAAGCAGGTTATGCGCTGTATTTCAGCCGCGCACCGATTCCATGGGAAAGGGATACATTTACCCTGACAGGCGGCAAACCCTCAGGGAAATCCCCCTATCTCAGGCATATAGGCCTGTACGCTTATACAGTTGATTTTTTAAATCGCTACTGCCTGTGGGATGCGTCCATGCTCGAATCAGTTGAATCACTTGAACAACTGAGAATACTATGGCACAGCGAAGCTGTTCGGGTAAAAATTGTAGATCAAACACCTGCTGCCGGAGTCGATACACAAGAAGATTTACTGCGCGTAGAGCAAGTATTATTTTTAAAACACTAGAGCCTGCCTGGGTACTGTTTGCATTTGACATAGCCCATTAATAACAGTACCTTAGGTAATATTTTTTAACTTAAACACCGGTTTTTCAAGAGCTGTCGATGGAACAATTTCAAAGAATAAGTCGTTTACCTCCTTACGTTTTTAACATTGTCAATGAGCTGAAAGCTAAAGCTCGAGCGGAGGGAGAAGACATTATCGATTTTGGCATGGGTAATCCCGACCAGCCTACGCCCGATCATATTGTCCAAAAATTGATTGAGGCCGTCCAGCGTCCCGATACACATCGTTATTCGGTTTCCAAAGGCATACCCCGATTAAGAAAAGCTATCTGTACTTGGTATAAAAATCGTTATGATGTCGATTTAGATCCAGAAACTGAAGCTATTGTGACCATAGGTTCAAAAGAAGGTTTGGCGCATTTGGCGCTGGCTACTTTAGGACCGGGGGATGTGGTGCTGGTACCTAACCCCGCTTACCCGATACATCCGTATGGCGTAGTGATTGCGGGTGCCGATCTTAGACATGTACCGATGGTTCCGGGCGGTGATTTCTTTGATGAACTGGAAAAAGCCATTATCGATTCATGGCCAAAACCGAAAATGCTGATTCTTAATTTTCCCGGCAATCCTACCAGTCAATGCGTGGAACTGGATTTTTTTGAAAAAATTATTACCATCGCCAAAGAACATAACATCTGGGTAGTACAGGATATTGCTTATGCGGACATTGTTTTCGACGGCTACAAAGCGCCGTCCATTCTTCAGGTCGAAGGCGCAAAAGACATTGCAGTAGAATTTTTCTCGTTATCGAAAAGTTACAACATGCCGGGCTGGCGGGTAGGCTTTATGTGCGGCAACAAAGAACTGGTTGCCGCTTTGGCACGCATTAAATCTTATCTGGATTACGGCACCTTTACACCAATCCAAATTGCCGCGATTGCCGCTCTTGAAGGCCCGCAGGAATGCGTTACTGAAATTGCCGAGATGTACCGAAAAAGACGTGACGTACTGTGCGACGGATTAGTGGCAGCAGGATGGCCGGTTGAAAAACCGAAAGCGACCATGTTTGTCTGGGCACGTATTCCCGACGCATATCAGCACATGGGCTCACTTGAATTCTCCAAAAAACTGCTGGCAGAGGCCAAAGTGGCGGTTTCTCCGGGCATTGGTTTTGGTCAACATGGCGATGATCATGTTCGGTTCGGCTTGATTGAGAATGAACACCGCACCCGTCAGGCGGTTCGTGGTATCCGCAATATGATGAAAAAAGACAACGTTATATAGTGTTGCATTTTCATCGTTCCATACTCGTATCACCGTCATTAAGTTAAGCCGAAAATAGTTAGGGTTGTATAGTGTGGGCGCGAATTTATTCGCGCCCACACTATACACTTAATGGCAGTGATACTTCCTGTAGGAATAATAATATTTTTTTAACTGGAGTTTTATTTGAAACCGGTAAAAGTGGGTGTATTAGGGTTAGGTACTGTCGGTGGCGGTACGGTCAATGTGTTGAAGCGCAACGCAGCAGAAATTGCCCGCAGAGCAGGGCGTGAAATTATCATCACCCGTGCCTCAGCAAATGATTTAAACAAGCAGCGTATTTGCGACACGCAAGGTATCGCGTTGACAACTGATCCATATGAAATCATCAATGACCCCGAAATTGAAATCATTCTGGAACTCATTGGCGGGGCAGGGCCGGTCAAAGACATGGTGTTAACCGCCATAGCAAACGGCAAGCATGTGGTTACCGCCAACAAGTCGCTGATTGCTTTGCATGGCAATGAGATTTTTGCCAAAGCCAGCGAAAAAGGCGTGATCGTCGCCTTTGAAGCGGCAGTTGCCGGCGGCATTCCCATTATCAAAGCCATACGCGAAGGGCTAAGCGGCAATCGGATTGAATGGTTGGCGGGCATTATCAACGGTACGGGTAATTTTATCCTGACCGAAATGCGCGATAAAGGCCGCGATTTTGCCGACGTATTAGCCGAAGCGCAAGCTCTGGGCTATGCAGAAGCCGATCCTACTTTTGATGTAGAAGGCATAGATGCCGGACATAAATTAACCATTCTGGCTTCGATTGCTTTTGGCATCCCGTTGCAGTTTGACAAGGTTTATACCGAGGGTATTAGCAAAATCACCCGCGACGATGTCGAGTACGCAGAACAACTGGGTTATCGCATTAAACATTTGGGAATCGCCCGCAAAACGCCAGAAGGAATCGAGTTAAGAGTGCATCCGACGCTGATTCCTGAACGTCGTCTGATTGCCAACGTAGACGGAGTGATGAATGCCGTGTTGGTTAAAGGCGATGCAGTCGGTGCTACGCTTTATTATGGAGCCGGAGCCGGAGCCGAGCCAACTGCCTCCTCGGTAGTTGCCGATGTCATCGATGTGGTCAGAGCCTTAACTACTGACCCTGAAAATCGTGTGCCGCATTTAGCCTTTCAGGCTAGTGCCTTAGTCGATATTCCGGTATTGCCATCGGAATTATTCAGAACGTCTTATTATCTGCGATTGAATGCTGAAGATAAACCAGGGGTTTTAACTGAAGTGACTCAAATTCTAGCTAATCATCAAATCAGTATTAAAGCGATTAGGCAAGAAAAACCGTTAAATAATGAAACTTCGATACCGATTATCATACTGACTCAGATCACGCTTGAAAAAGAAATGAATGCGGCTATCGCTGAGATTGAATCATTAAAAACCGTTACCGGTAAAGTCAACCGCATCCGCCTGGAAACTTTAGGATAAATAAAATATATGTCTACGCACAAACATTACACCGGTTTAATAGAGCGCTACAGAGATCGTCTTCCCGTCAGCGCAACCACCCGCATCATCAGCTTGAATGAAGGCAATACGCCGCTGATTCAATTGCAGAATATCCCGCGATTGATCGGCAAATCGGTTGATATTTATGTCAAGTTTGAAGGCTTAAATCCTACCGGTTCATTTAAGGATCGCGGTATGACTATGGCAGTCACCAAAGCCGTAGAAGCGGGCAGTCAAGCTATCATCTGCGCGTCAACCGGCAATACCTCTGCCTCTGCCGCAGCCTACGCGGCGCGCGCTGGCATTAAAGCCTTCGTGTTAATACCCGACGGTAAAATTGCCCAAGGAAAGCTCGCACAAACCCTAATGTACGGTGCTGAGATTATCCAGATTAACGGCAACTTCGATAAAGGCATGGCGCTAGTTAAAGAAGTCGCCAAACATGCGCCGGTTACCATCGTTAACTCAATCAATCCGTTCAGAATTGACGGACAAAAAACCGCCGCCTTTGAAATTGTCGATGACCTCGGTTTCGCGCCTGATTATCACTGTCTTCCTGTCGGGAATGCCGGAAATATCACCGCTTACTGGAAAGGCTATAGTGAATATGCCGCCGATCGTGTGTGCAGTAATCGTCCGGTCATGTGCGGTTATCAGGCGGCGGGAGCAGCCCCGTTCGTAGCCGGTCATATGATAGACGAACCGGAAACCATCGCCACCGCGATACGCATCGGCCATCCGCAATCTTGGGATTTTGCCTGGGCCGCGCAAAAAGAGTCCGGCGGCTGGTTTGACAAGTTCACCGACGAACAGATTTTAGCCGCACAAAAAATGTTGTCCCAATATGAAGGTATTTTTTGCGAACCTGCTTCAGCAGCTTCTTTAGCCGGAGCCTTGCATGACATCGCCTCCGGAAAAATCCCCGAAGGCAGCAAGATTGTCTGTACCTTAACCGGTAACGGCTTGAAAGATCCTGATACGGCTATCTCGCAATGTGCCGCTGCACATCCAGTGACAATTGATGCCAGTTTGGATGCGGTTAAACGGGCTATTTTGGATTGTTTATAAAAAGAATGCTTCAAATTAAACAATAATAAAATAATATGCTAGTTCCTAAACTCCAGTTTGGGAACTAGCACAGTAATGCACAGCCGACTTTTGTCGGCTTTTTTATTGGAAAACCCATGTATTATCAAGGCGTAAAAAAAACCATAGTTACCCGTCCGGTCCCGAAAAAACGTTCTAATTTGGGTGAAATGCATCCAGTATTGGAACGTATCTTTTTAGCCAGGGGTCTAACTTCAGACGCTGAATTGGACAGGACGTTGGCGAAACTGCCATCACCGTGGCTACTATCGGGCATGGAAGCTTTGGTGGGACATTTGATCACCGCAATCAATCAACAACAACGGATTTGTATCGTGGCCGACTTTGATGCCGATGGCGCAACCAGTTGTGCCGTGGCGATCAAGGGTCTGCAATTGCTGGGGGCAGGGGAAGTATCATTCGTCGTGCCCAATCGCTTTGAATACGGTTACGGCTTGACGCCTGAAATCGTCGATTTAGTTAGGCTGAAAAATCCCGATGTGATTGTGACTGTCGATAACGGCATATCCAGTATAGACGGAGTTCGTGTCGCCAAAGAGTTGGGCATCAAAGTTCTGATTACCGATCATCATTTGCCGGGACATGAGCTGCCTATTGCAGACGCTATTGTAAATCCCAATCTGGTCGATGATGAATTTCCCGGAGGCGCACTTGCCGGTGTCGGCGTTATGTTTTATGTATTAATGGCGTTAAGAAGCCGGTTAAGGGAACAAAACTGGTTTGAGCTTAACCAAACTCAGGAGCCTAATCTGGCCCAGTTGCTGGATTATGTCGCCTTGGGTACCGTCGCCGACGTGGTGCCGCTGGATCAAACCAACCGGGTTTTAGTGCATCAAGGATTATTAAGAATACGCACGGGGTGCTCACATCCTGGGATTAATGCGCTTATTGAAGTATCGGGCAGAAAACCCGAAACTATTTTTTCTTCCGATTTGGGTTTTGCGCTAGGGCCTAGGCTTAATGCGGCAGGTCGTATGGATGATATGTCGCTGGGAATTCAATGCCTGTTAACCGAAGATCCAGCTCTGGCAAAACAAATGGCGCTGCAACTCGATGAGCTGAACAATGACCGGCGCGAGGTCGAAGGGCAAATGAAGAATGAGGCTATGATATTGTTAAGCGAGATGAAAAAGCTTGATGAACACCATTTGCCTGCGGGCGTTTGCTTGTTTGATGCCAACTGGCACCAAGGTGTTATCGGCATTTTGGCATCACGCATTAAAGATCAATTGCATCGTCCCGTTATTGCTTTTGCGCCTGCCGGAAAAGATGAGATAAAAGGCTCCGCGCGCTCAATTCCCGGCGTTCATATTCGGGATGTGTTGAGCGATATTGCCGCGCTACATCCTAAATTGCTAAGTAAATTTGGTGGGCACGCGATGGCTGCTGGCATGAGTTTGAAAATGCACGACTACCCGCCTTTTGCCCTGGCTTTTGATGCTTTGGTCAGTAAACGCCTGCTATCTATAGACTTGGAGCAGAAAATTCATTCTGATGGCGAGTTGACTGAAAAAGAGATGACTATTGAATTTGCCGAATTATTGCAAAACGCCGGAACTTGGGGGCAGGAGTTTCCAGAACCTGTTTTTGATGGGGTTTTTGATGTTATTCAAGCGCGTATTGTCGGGCAACGTCATCTTAAATTAGTGCTGAGAAAACCGTTCGGCGATTTGTTGATTGATGCGATTGCATTTTATGTGGATCAGCCGGAAAACTGGTTGGGATTACGGCACATCAAGGCGGCTTACAAAATGGATATCAATGAATTCAGAGGAAACCGCAGTGTGCAATTTATAGTGCAGTACCTGGAAAAAATCACATAAAAAAAGGGCGGTTAAACCGCCCTTTTTTGTATTACAGTGTGGTGCTTATTTTTTTGTTTCGTCTGGCACTGCTACCGGAGCTGGCTCAGAGGCTTTGGGTTCTGCTGCCGGAGTAGCGGCTTCACTTTCAACCGCTTCTACAGGCTGTTCTGCAAGAGCAGGAGCAGCTTCAGCTTTTGGTTGTTCATCCGTCAGCGGCACCAATATTTCTACTTTAGCCTGTTTACGCAATGTTTCTATCATGTCTTGAACTTTTTTGCGTTGCAGGAAAGGCGTCAGTTGTTCTTTAACGGCTTCCAATGGAGGAGGCGTTACCGGACGAGAATCTTCTTTCAAGATGACATGAAAGCCAAATTGGGTCTTAACAGGTTCTTTGGTGTATTTGCCTTTTTCCAGTGCAGCTACGGCTTCAGAAAAAGGAGCAACCATTTGTGCAGCAGAAAACCAGCCTAAATCACCGCCATTTTGCGATTCTTTAGCATCTAATGAATTCTTGTTAGCTAATTTAGCAAAATCTGCGCCTTTACCCAGTTCAGTAATGAGTTTTTTAGCTTCTGCTTCGGTTTTAACCAGGATATGACGTGCTTTAAATTCAGTTCCCTTTTCAGCGGCAATTTTACTGTCGTATTCAGCTTTAACTTCAGCATCAGTGACAGGATTAGCTTTGATGAAGTTTTGCAGGTTAGCTTGGGTTAATAATGCCTTTTTAGCGGCCTCTAGCTGCGCTGCCAATTCAGGTGACTTATCCAGTTGTTTTTGTACGGCATCTTGAACCAGCAATTCACGCTGAATGAGTTCTTCAATCAATTTTTCTTTAGGAAAAACCTGTCCGTGACTGCGCTCTGCGATTTCTTTTTCCAATGCTTCCAGCGTTGATCTGGGAATATACTGGCCGTTAACAACTGCAATGGCATCAGCTTTATCAATGGCAGTTGCAGTAGGAGTAACGCTGCTTGTTGTGTCAGTTGATTGTTCTTGATTACAACCAGCAAGTAATGCTGTGCCGACAATCAGTAGGGGGATGAATTTTTTTTTCATTTATAGTCTTCCTTTGGTTTCTTCAGAGGGTGAAAGAGCATTAATGCCTAAGGCATGAATTTGTTGTTTCATCATGTCGCCCAGCGCGTTATACACAAGCTGGTGCCGCTGAACTAAAGATCGACCTTCAAAAACGTCAGCGACAATAGTGACATGATAATGGCCGCCGCCGCTACGCGCTCCGGCATGTCCGGCATGAGCCGCACTGTTATCAATAATTTCTAGAAGCTCTGGACTAAAAGCGTCATTTAACAGTTTTTTAATTAACTCGGATGTCATTGTGGAAAGACCTTTTTAAATGGTTTAACGATAACCTTGGCATAAACCCCGGCATCATTGTATGGATCAACATCTGCCCATTGTTGGGCGTCTGCAAGGTTTTCAAACTCGGCAACCACCAGACTGCCGGTAAACCCAGCTGAACCTGGATTGTCACTGTCAATTGAAGGATGGGGGCCTGCTAAAATCAGTCTTCCGGCATCCTGTAGTTCTTGTAGTCGCTTCAGATGAGCCGGGCGCACGGATAGCCTGTTCTCCAGGCTATCCGCTATATCTTCACTGATAATGGCGTATAACACTTTTTTAGTCCTCTGTATCGGCGATGTGCTTATATAAGAACACCATTTGTAATAAAATAAAAACGACCATCAAAGCCGGTACGCCAAATGTTTTAAAGGTAACCCAATCATCCGTATTGTAATTGTACATCACATAAAGGTTGATAAAGCCTACGCTAATAAAAAAGCAGCCCCACATCGTATTTAATCGTTTCCAGATCAATGCTGGCAAGGTTAAGCTGCCAGACAACATTTTTTCAATAAAGGATTTTTTGCCGATAAACTGGCTACCCAAAAAGGCTGTGCCGAATAGCCATTCTATAATAGACAGTTTCCATTTGATAAATTGCTCATCCTGTAAATAGAGGGTTGCCCCCCCCATCACCAGAATCAATCCCAAGGTAATCCATTGCATGGTTTCGACCTTACGGTATTTAAACCAGGCAAAAGCTACCTGAATAATGGTTGCAACGATGACAACGGCGGTAGCGACATAGATATCGTAAAGTTTAAACGCGATAAAAAATAAAAGTATGGGGAAAAACTCGAAAAGCTGTTTCATGAGTAACTGAGGGTAGGGTGATCAGGCGTAAGCATCTATTCCTGTTATCAATTGAGCACGTTGATCTCTCAGCGGTGCATTGAATTCCTGATTGTAGGCAGAAAGTGCTCTTTGGGTTCGCAAGTCGGTTAATTTAATAAAATTATGTTGGCTAGTCAAATCAATGCTTAAACCAACATTATCCAGTGTTTTTTTAATCGCTTCAGGTGTAGAAGGCTGATTAACTTTTTTGTCTGGAATAGCCTTTGCGACAGATAATTTGTTTTCGTCATTATATTGCACAGCATTATTTTCACCAATTTTCCGGTTAAGGCCTATGGTCGAATTTAATGATGAGTTATGAATTTTCATAATATGCGGAGCAAACTTAACTGACGGTCATTGTAAAATCTTTAGTGATGAATGTACACGCTTAAACAACCGTTTCTGTTAAAATGCTCATCATTTTTGGAGAAAATCTATGGATAAAAATACGAAAACAGAATTAGAGGCTGCTGCATTCAGACGCTTAGTCAAGCATTTGCAAAAAAACACTGACGTTCAAAATATCGATTTAATGATATTGGCGGATTTTTGCCGAAACTGCCTAGCTAAATGGTATATGGCAGAAGCGGTAGAGCAGGGCATAGCGATGGATTACGAGCAAGCCAGAGAAATTGTTTACGGTATGCCTTATAGCGAGTGGAAAGATAGATTTCAAACCGAGACCACAGCCGAACAATTAGCCGCCTTCGAGCGTAAACAACAAATCAAACAATGATGATCGACAAAACGCAATATGATGATATATTTTCCGGCGTTATCGGGCAGGATTATGAGTTACTCAATTTAATCTGTCCATTAGCAACTAAAATGAGTCGCTTGGTAGGTGATAAGGCCGCTGAATATGCGGCGCAAACAACCGATAATCTCAATGTTGTGGAGCTGGGCGGCGGCACCGGTATTACCACCTTATCATTGTTAGCTGCGTCAGATAATTTCAATATTATTAGTATTGATAACGAGCCGGTTATGCAGGAACAAGCCAAAAAGCATCTGCACAAATGGGCGGTAAACGGCAAGCTGGTTTTTTGCGGCGATGATGCACTAACGGCGCTACAAAACATGGCGACTGACAGCGTCGATATAGTGGCTTCGGCCTATACCCTGCACAATTTTCTCGATACTTATCGTAAGGAAGTCATGCAACAGATCTTCAGAATCTTAAAGCCCGGAGGTCAATTTATTAACGGCGACCGTTACGCTTTGGATGATGTCTCCCTTCATATGCGAACCATTCAGCAGGAAGTCAGCGGTTATTTCAAGGTATTAATCCAGGTCAATAAATTGGACGTGCTGGAACACTGGATAGTGCATTTGTTTAGCGATGAATCAGAAAATCACGTGATGCGTGAATCGGTAGCATTAGCTCAGCTACAGGATGTCGGCTTTTTAGATATCAATCTTTCCAATAGACTTGAAGTCAACGCGCTGGTGACAGCCACAAAACCCGATTAATAAATTGTCCATGAAGCAAATTCTTAGTTCTTTTTTGTTATTGCTTACCACTACCCAACTAAGTGGATGTGCCAGTCTGGGCAAAGGTATGGCTGAAGCCTTTCTGGAAAAACAACAATCGGTCGATATCCGTGTTTGTGACATCCGAGGAAAACCCTTCGATGGACTTGCGCCGTTTTTGGGTAATAAGCAAGGCAAGATGAAGGTGCTCATGGTGCATGGGGTGGGTAATCATTGGCCGGGATATTCAACTCAATTTGTAGAAAAACTGGCTGAAGAGCTCGATTTACCGGTAATGTCAGCGCAGTATAAAAACATCTCACTGACAAGTCGGTTTGATTCAAGCAAAAATCTGGGCAACTTAAGAATTAACCGTTTGCTAAGTAAAGACAAGAGCAGAGAGTTAATGTTTTATGAGTTAACGTGGTCTGCCATAACTGCCAAGCAAAAAGAAGTCCTGGCCTATGATAATTCTGGAGAATATGCCTTTCGCAGAGCCGAAGTCAATGACTTGATGAAAAAGTTCTCCAATGACACCAGTCCTGACCCGATTATCTATCTGGGAGAGAGTAGGGAAGACATACTGGTTTCATTTGGCCAATCTTTATGTTGGATGACAAAAAGTAATTGGACTGACTTGCCTGATGATGTAAAGCAGGCATGCTCATTTAATGATGACACCACAGCAACAAATATGCGGATAGATCAATATGCCTTTATTTCGCATAGCTTAGGCAGTCGCATAATCATCGATGGCATGCAGCGCATTGCTTCTTTTCTGGATAAACGCGATGCTGATTTCGCTGAAGCATTAAAAAACAAAGAAATTCCCATTTATATGATGTCTAACCAACTACCTATGTTGCAATTAGGGCGAAAATTACCCGATGTAAGTAATCAAAAAGCAGCCTATTGTCAGCCAAATGGCGAAAAGTATAATCAACGCATGCTGTCTAAAACTCCCATCATTGCCTTTAGTGATCCCAACGATTTGTTAAGTTATGCGATTCCTCATGGTTTTGTAGAAAAATATCTGGATTCAAGATTATGTGTTGATGTCACCAATATTAACATCAACGTAGCAACCATCTTTGATGCATTCGGTCTGGGTAAACTTGCCAATCCAATTGATGCGCATGTAGGCTATGACACTGATAATCGGGTAATTGCACTCATTGCCAAGGGCATTGGCAACCAGAACACCGCCAAAATTGTGAATGACCGTTGTCGATGGGTTGAAACAGTAGATTAATGTGGTAAAACTCAGAAATAAGATGTTTTCAAAGATATAATATAAATTTAACATAATATACATTATGCGAAGTCTTAATGTAAAGACAATATAGCATTGTTACTTATTGCCCCTAGCTCTAATTCATGATATTTTCATCAAATTTAAATGCTATTAATATTTAATATTTTTAACTCAAATCCATTCTTAAATCAGGAGAGCTGCTATGGATGCACTTGAAATTATCGCCGTACTTGTTGCTTTGTTAATAACAATTAACATTGTTTTAAAAAGGCGCAAAAAATATTCCTCATACTCACCACAAGAAACTCACATTAGCAAACCTGAATTTTCAGAACTAAAGGAGCAACCACCGGAAATTAAGTTAGCCGACAAACCTGTAGTTAATGCTGAGCCTACTACCGTAAATTCACAAATAGCTGATACAACGGTTATTATTCCGGAACCTAAGCCTACCGTAGTCAATATAGAGCCGTCTGCAAAGCCACAAGTAAAAGAAACGATGGAAGACGATAGTAGTCTTCCTCAGGATTCGATACTGAGAAGGCATTATTTAGCTAATTTATGCACCATGATAGAAACGCTTGTTCCCCTGAGGCCTACGGAATCAGTTTTATGTCGTCATTACGATACGATGATAGTCGCCAAAATAGAGCAATACTTGAGTGATAAAAAATCAATGGCGCAACTGATTTATGATTATGAGCAAATAAAGTAACTCCTCTACCCTGCCCTGTGTATTACAAAACGAATGTTCAAACTCTATGCAAAAAGCTTTTGGCTTAGTCAGAGAATACACATTTCAGCTACTAACTTAAGATGGAGCAACAGTAATCAATGCCGCCAATACTGTACTGTTCAGTAGCCATCAAGCTTCAATAACTACGGTCAGTATTTTTCCAGGAATAAGAGAATTGCTTATTTCAGGCGGATTCCATTTACGCAGATCGGCGACAGAAACATTGAATTTACGAGAAATTTGTGCAAGTGAATCGCCTTTTTTCACTGTGTATTTAATTGTACGAATTCCTGATGATGCTTGAACATATTGATTAGCTGGTTTAATAGTCAATTTCTGACCTGAAATCAGTGTTGTTTTTACCGTTATTTTGTTCCAGTTCGCTATATCGTTAGTACTAACCGAAAATTTTTGCGCTATATTCCAGAACGTATCACCTTTTTGTACAACATAAATCTGGGTAGAGACTGATTTACTTTTAGCGTTTTTGGTAGTGTGTTGTGCCTCAGCTGCTTCTTGTCGCAGAGGCAGTTTTAAAAGCATACCGGAGTTAATAGAATTACTGGTTAAATGGTTAGCCTGACGGATTGATTGAATAGTTGTATTATTGCTGCTGGCAATAGACGAGAGAGTTTCTCCGGATTTAACTCTATATTGGTTTGAGACAATCTGGGGTTCATCATGTCGAGTTTGTGCCATCGTCTCGTAATGATAGCGTTTCATATCGACCCGTTGTTCATAGGGTAGTTGCGCCAATTTTTGCTTAAAAGATTGTACTTTAGCAACGGGAATTAACAAGTGATGAGGACCTTGCGGCGCAGTACTTGAATGGTTAAACGCTGGATTTAATTTTAAAAATTCATTAAGTGGTATGTTAGCCAGCTCTGCGGCTTTGTTTAAATCCAGCTGGGATCTAACGTCAACAAGCTCACAGTAGGGTTTATTGGGGATATGTTGTAAATCAATATTGTATTTTTCAGCATTGGCAAATATTTTGGCTATGGCTAACAGCCGTGGCACATAGTCTGCCGTTTCCTTAGGAATATCTAATGACCAGTAATCGGTTGCCAAATTCAGACTTTCATTTTTTTCGATAGCTTTTCTGACATTGCCTTTGCCAAAATTATAGGAAGCCAGCGCAAGATACCAATCGCCATCAAAAGTCTCGCCCAGTTGCTTAAGAAAAGTAGTTGCGGCTTTGGTTGAAGAATAAACATCACGGCGCCCATCATACCAATCGTTTTGTTGAAGGCCGAAAAAACGACCGGTAGCCGGTATAAACTGCCAAAGTCCTGATGCATCGCTGCGCGAATAAGCTTCCGGCAAAAAAGCACTTTCAACTACAGGCAATAAAGCCAGTTCTCCGGGAATATTTTTTGCTTCGATCTCATTAAGTATAAGGTGCAGATAAGGTTCCGCCCGTTGCTGAATTCTGGCAAGATAAGCGGGATGTCTTAAGTACCAGTTTAACTCGCGATCAATCCGTTCATTTTGAATGTCGGGCAGCGAATATAATGATAGTAACCGTTCCCAAACCGTATTCTTGTACTTTACCGGTACCATGTGTTTTTGTTTGCCGAGCGGATGGAGAGCATGCCTCACATAACCGTCATTCATTTCGGAGGTGGCAGGAGGCTTATCATTAAAAGATCTTTTTGACGTCGTAGAGCAACCTGTTGCCACTAAAAAGGTCAATAGTAGTAAAAATCTAACTAACCAGTTAAAGTTAATGTGCATTACCTAAGCCTTTAAGAATGAAGTTTTTTATTAGAATGTTATTATTATAGCTTGTTTTTATTGAAAATCATCAACATCAGATAGTGTAGATTTAGCACATGAAACGCAATTTCTTATTTGCCTGGTATCAAACGCCAAGAGGCAAGCTGTTACAACAGCTTGAAGCCGACTATATACAGCGTTCTATTACCGTCAGCTGTCAACAGACTATTTTGCAGGTTGGTGGTTTAGATTGGGAAAGTGACTTCATCGACTGCTCTTTATACAAAAATTTTACGATACTCGATGCCAAAAACCTAGGCTGCGATAAAGCGAGAAAAATTTGTGCAAAATCATATAGCCTACCCTTGCAAAGCAACTGTATCGACATGATCATAGTACCGCACTTGCTAGAGTTTGACGCCTTCCGGTTTCAGAGCATGCGGGAAATAGAACGTGTTCTGAAACCGGAAGGCATATTAATTGTGCTGAATTTCAATCCTTGGAGTCTATGGGTTAGATACCAGTATTTGTGGGATAAAAAAATGGCTAATTCATGGGGAGGCCACTTTATTTCTCGAGCAAGGATTTTAGACTGGCTAAAATTATTAAATTTTGAAGTCATCGTATCCTCGGAATTTAATTTGGATACAGTAAAATCAACTCATGGAAAATTCATAACACGAGGATACTCGCTCACATCAACCGCCTATGCGATTAAAGCTATCAAGCGCCGTTACAACCTAATTCCCTTAACACCCGTAAAATCATCAATCCCCCGTTCAATCTTGGTAAACTCACTTAATTTACCCACAACACAGAAAAACAGACATGACTAATTCCGTCATTATTTATACCGATGGTGCCTGTAAAGGCAACCCTGGTCCGGGCGGCTGGGGAGTTATATTCAGCTATAAGGGTACTGTTAAAGAAATTTTTGGCGGCGACCCCGATACCACTAACAATCGTATGGAGTTGATGGCGGCAATCCAAGCATTAGAAACCTTAACCCAGCCCTGTTCAGTACGAATCAATACCGACTCAAAATATGTACTGCAAGGCATTACCGAATGGATGATCAACTGGAAAAAACGCGGTTGGAAAACCTCTTCCAGAACACCCGTCAAAAATGAAGATCTTTGGCGCAGGTTGGATGCAGCCATTCAACAACATAATATTGAGTGGACATGGGTAAAAGGTCATTCAGGCAATAAAGATAACGACAGAGCGGATGAACTGGCAAATTTTGGTATTGATTCTTTAAGATAATCAGAGCTGATACTTTAAACTGCTTGATGCCTGTGATTAATAGATATCTTTCCTAAATAATTGAAGCAGGATTAGCCTTGAGAGCATCCCCTTTGGAAAAAATGCGCTGACCTTTAGCGACGTAGTCAAACAATTACGAGCTACTTTCGAAAACTTTCCTGATCGACGAACAGGGAAGAATACAAGCTATACCATGACAGATACTGGTTTGAGTGCTTTTGCCGTATTTTTTATGCAAAGCCCATCGTTTTTGGACTTCCAGCAGACGATGCAAGAAACACAAGGGAAAAACAATGCGCACACACTGTTTAATGTCTTTCAAATTCCAACAGATAATCACATTCGTAGCCTGCTTGGTCCCGTATCCCCTGTAGCGGTATACCCGATGTTTGATTTTGTCTTTGATGGTTTTCAACGTGCCGGCATCATTGATTCCTTTCGTGCCGCCGATAATCGCTTGCTGCTGGCCTTGGATGGTACGCAATACTTTTCTTCACAAAAGCTACATGGCTCGTGCTGTTCATGCAAAACACACAGCAACGGCAAGGCCAGTTATTCGCATACCGTGGTCACACCGGTCTTGGTTAAACCGGGCGCAGCGATAAGGTGATTTCACTCGCTCCAGAATTTGTCCGTCCGCAGGATGGACATGGGAAACAGGATTGTGAGATCAATGCCTCACAGCGCTGGCTAGAAAGACAGGGCAGCCAGTTTGCTGCGCTGAAGACAACGGTACTGGTCGATGATCTTTATTGTCACGAACCCTTTTGTCGGGCGCTACTGGCTAAATGTCTGGCATTTATCTTCGTCTGCAAAGCCGATTCGCATAAGACGTTATATGAATGGGTCGATAATTTTGACCGTGAGGGCAAGGTTTACACGGTGGTGTCTAAACGCTGGACGGGGAAACGCCACGAAACCGATACCTACCGCTATGTTAGCGACGTCCCTTTACGCGATGCAGACGATGTCCTGTTTGTGAACTGGTGCGAAATAATCACCCGTACTGACGACGGCACCGTCGTGTACAGAAATGCCTTCGCCACCTCCTTGGCGATTAACGATGACAACGTTGCCGAGATAGTGGCCTCAGGCCGCGCTCGCTGGAAAATTGAAAATGAAAACAATAATACTTTGAAAACAAAAGGCTATCACTTCGCACACAACTTTGGTCATGGCGAACAATTCTTGTCTTCTTTGCTGGCGACGCTGATCTTGCTCGCCTATTTACTACATACGCTGTTAGATTTAATGGATGACAAATTTCGCCTATTACTTCAAAAACTGCCTTCGCGCCGACGTTTGTTCGACGATATGAAGGCGCTGACGACTTACTTCTGCTTTGATAGTTGGGAGCACCTGCTCGATTTTATGTTGGAAGGCTGGTCTTATACGTCGGAAAGTCGGATTATTCGACCTCCAAAACCTGAAGTCCTGTAGATCGCAGTCATAATGGGCTATTTTTGCCCATCCCCTCAAAAAGGTAAAAATTAGGAAATGCTTATAAACATCCATCGATGGCGACGGTTTACCTATGGTGTTATCCCTACCGACTGCCAAAGAAATGCATAGGAAACCGGTGCGCGGTGTTGAGCTTTGGCCTGCTGTGCTTCGCCGTGTTCGTAGGTATGCAGCAAGAATTTCACCTGTTCCAATCCTTCTGGCGTTTCAATCGCCTCACGCGGTGTTTTATCGCCCAATATCGGTAATGGTTTGTCAGACCAGTCCGCATAAAGCTGCCGAATTCTCTTCTCAATGATCTCGGTCAGCATCTCTGGCGGCAGTGTTTCCGGTGCCGACGTTTCCTTGGTCTCATTGGGCTGCAAATTAGCGAGCATCCCTTTAGGATCGGAAATTTCCCGGCTGACAAAGGTAACGGCCGTGTCTACGATTGCTTCGAACCAAGGTCGGCCTTCGTCCGCATACTTTTGAGTGCGATAAGACACTTTGATTCGATCCGGACGTTTGCCCGCATCAATGCTGATGCTGCGGCGTATCAGGCCATCTTCCCCTTCAAAAATACGGCTCCAGCCCTCATCACGGTTGCCTTCGATATCCGCTTCAGCGGACAAGGCCTGGTCCAGAGCGTCCCAGTCCTGAACCCGGTAATGATCGGTCACAAACAGGAGCGGTTCGCCCGTCACATGATCAATCAATTGTGGCATTTCAAAGGGTTCTAAAAATAACTCGAGCCAGTAATACGGGATAATGACGCTGGTGATTTCCTTGGCGAGAGGCGAATCAGGCTCGACGTCTTCCAGTTCGCCTTTGAGCTCTTTTAATAAGTCTAAGCTACGATGGCGAGAAAAAGAATACATGGCGCCGGACAGTTCGAAATGATCTTTAACCGGCAGGATGCGTGCCGCGATGAGATCGTATCGGTTCGCGTACTGTGAGCCCGATTTTTCCAGGACGAGGACTGGTTGGCGTTCGGGCAGCATAACGTCCCTCAATGTCATGCATTCTCCCTGTCGCACATCGACGATTTCGTAAAGCCTGAGCGGCATAGCCGTTAGCTGTTCTAGCCATTGCTGCTGTTCGGCTGAGAAGAGCGGGCCGCCCCGGCCGAATAACAATTCCGCAACACGATGCTCCTGTCCCTTGATGGTAATAACGCCATCCGCCAGCAGCCATTCCATGGCATTGACCATGATGCCTTGATAGGAATCGCCAGGCAGGTCCTGGAGCATTGCATATTCATCGTCCTCCAGTCTGCCGAAAAACCCTTCATCGAGCGCTTCACGCGCAGCTTGGCCATACTTTGTGAAGAGCCAATTTATTGCTTTTGGTGCCGCT
>JAURYJ010000004.1 GCA_030653985.1 Methylobacter sp.
GGCACCTAACCCTTCATTGTTATTTATATGGAACACGGTAAACCCGTATTCTTGCCTATTTTATTTAGGCAAGTTGACCGCAAGGGAAACCGTTGGGAATGCGGGTATAGGAGGTTGGAAAAAGCGAAGGCCGTTCTGTAACGGAACGGATAGAGATTAAGGTTTCATACCCCTATCTTGCTCGAAAGAGTGCAGACTTCCAGCTGGTCTCAAATTGCAAGATAACTTATAGAACCCTCACAAGGAGGAAAAGCAAATGACGACTACACCCCGTGCAGTTGGTGCATCCTCCCACTATGAAATGAGTTGGCACAGTATTGACTGGGGTAAAGCGCATCGAATGGTGAGAAGGCTGCAAGTACGTATTGCAAAGGCAGTTAGCGAAGGCCGCTGGAATAAAGCGAAAGCTTTACAATGGCTGCTAACGCATTCGTTTTACGGCAAGGCAGTTGCAATAAAACGAGTCACTGAAAATCGCGGTAAGAAAACCCCAGGAGTAGACGGGGAGACTTGGAATACTCCTGAACAAAAAGCTAAGGCAATTAACTCACTCAAACGAAGAGGCTATCAGCCACAACCATTGAGAAGAGTCCATATTCCCAAAGCAAACGGTAAATTGCGTCCTTTAGGGATCCCAACCCTGTTGGATAGGGCAATGCAGGCTTTACATCTGTTTGCCTTACAACCCATCGCTGAAACAAAAGCTGATTACAACTCTTATGGATTTCGTCCAGAAAGAGCGTGTAGAGACGCGGCGGCGCAATGCTTTGCTGCATTAGTTAGTAAGAATTCAGCTCAGTGGGTCTTGGATGCAGATATATCTGGATGCTTTGACAATATCAGTCATGACTGGTTACTGGCTAATATCCCTATGGATAAAACCGTACTCAAAAAATGGCTGAAGAGTGGCTTTGTTGAAAAAGGAAATTGGTATCCAACGCAAGCAGGCACTCCGCAAGGAGGTATTGCCTCACCAACGTTGGCTAATATGGTTTTAGACGGCATGGAACTCGAACTGGCTAAACACTTTGGCACAAAAAACAGTGAGAAGAGATGGAAAGGAAAAGTTAACTTCATTCGATATGCGGATGATTTTGTTATCACCGGCGCTACGAAAGAAACACTGGAACAGACAAAGTTAATTATTGCGGACTTTTTGAAGGATAGAGGATTATTGCTTTCCGAAGAAAAAACCAAGATTGTGCATATTGACGAAGGCTTTGATTTCTTAGGGTGGAACATTCGTAAATATGGTGGGAAACTCCTCATCAAACCGGCGAAAAAGAATGTGCAAGCATTCTTACGAAAAACTCGACAGATAATCAAAGGAAACCATACAGCAAAGCAGGAAAATGTAATTAGGCTCCTAAACCCAGTCATACGGGGATGGGCTAATTATCATCAAAATCAGGTGGCAAAGGAAACCTTTTCAAAGGTAGATCATTTCATCTGGGAAAAGCTTTGGCAATGGGCTTGTCGAAGACATCCAAATAAACCACTTCGATGGATAAAGGACAGATATTTTAAACGCGAAGGCTTGCGTAATTGGGTATTTGGCACGATGGTAAGAACAGAGAAAGGGGAAGTAAAAATGGTCAAACTGGTTAATGCCAGTGATACGCCAATTCGCCGACATATCAAAATAAAAGCAGAAGCACATCCGTTTAATCCAATTTGGGAAGAATACTTTGAAAGAAGGCTCGGCCTACAAATGAAGGAAAATCTCAGAGGAAAGAATAAATTGCTCAGCCTTTGGTATATGCAAGAAGGAGTCTGTCCGAACTGCAATGAAAAAATTACGAAGGAAACAGGATGGAATATTCATCACATCCAACGTAAAACAGATGGTGGTAAGGACAACCTATTCAATCTCATGTTATTACATCCAAACTGTCATAGACAAATTCATAACCACGATAAGAAGGTAACTACCGGCTCTGGTAAAACAGGGTCTTTAGAGGCTTGAGCCGTGTGCAGTGAAAGTTGCATGCACGGTTCTTAGGGGGGAATGGCGTAGTAATACGCTGTTCCTACCCGACAATGAGTAACATCCCTTATTTAGTTACATCTGGAACGTCACGCCGAAGTCAATTGGCTCCAAATCACGCTCTCGAAGCTCATACATGCCGAAACGATTTGCATGATGCGTCCGATATGGACTAAACGCAGCGGCCAATTCTGGCGTCAACTTCATTCCCTCCGCTTCCAGTTCCTTTAATGCCTGCGTCATTGTATGGCAGTTGTGGAAAATCATCAGATTGGCAATCAGGTGATTGTACTTGATTATCTTTAACTGGTCCTCGCGCACATTTTCCTCAATGGTGTCCGATCCGAAATACGCCCACTGAGCAAAGTTGTTGAAACCTTCGCACTTGTTTTGCGCTGCCTGGATGACCTGGCGTAGCGCATCGTCGCTGATATATTCCAATAGGAATAGGGTGCGGACGACCCGCCCCAACTCACGAAAGGCGAAATACAGTTTGTTTTTCCGACTGGCGGTACCGAGTTTACGCAAGATGGTCGATGGTGAAATACGCCCAGCACGAATCGATTGCGCTACTTGCAGCATGTCCGGTAAATGACAGGCAATGAAATCCCAATCTATCGCATCCTTGGTAAACAGGTCATCAATGTGTTTATACACTTCGTCGGCGGCCGGGCGAAACCATTTCAAATCTTTCCAGTTGCGAATACGTGGCATCAGTTTGATACCCAGCAAAAATGCCAAGCCATAAACCGGTGCGCTTTGCGCCTGGGTATCGCCATGCACCGTGTCGGACTGGATATCCGACTTGTTCTTTGTAAGTCCATCTAGGATATATACGGCTTCCCAGACACCACAGGGAATGAAATGCGAGAACAGTGCAATATACGTGTCGCTGATATGGTAGTAAGAAATCCACCATAACCGCCGTAACGGATATGTCGTTCCGACAGCAAATTATTTTCATACAGATTCCATTGCGTACCGTCTGCCGCCGCGCGTTTTGTGTCCCCCCAATAACGAGGCAGTTGAAATTGATTGTACGCATTAATCGTCGTGCAGATAGCGGCCTCCAACTTTTCCGTCGTGACTTGGCGTTGATTAACGAACGACACTTGACGAGCACTGACATCAGCAATGTTCTTGGAAATTTGTGTAGGCCCCAATCCGGTGCCATAGGCGAACACCGTCAGAATCTTACGCCGTTCTTCCTCCTGCAACTTACCTTGGTGACCACTCAACGGGCCAAAATGCTTGCCCCACCCAATCCATTGCATGGTATCGGCAAGCACGTCCAGCAACGAAAGACCCATTCCATCGAGTTTGCGCCTTAATGCGTCATCCAACAGCTTGAATCCGGGCGGTGTCTCTTTTTTCTCTTGCCGACCCAGCTTCGGCCTGCCATCAACGATCTTGAAATAAGGATTGTCCTGATAGGTCTTATCAGCCTGCTGTGCCGCCTCTGCCAGCAGGGTGCGAATATGCTTGATAAATGCCGCGCTCTCGACTGGTAAACCAACTTTCTCGCCGTAATCCGCGCGTGTACGTTCGCAATCCTCCATCGACACCAGTTCGTTTCGGTAGTCTGAATAAGCATCACTGCCGATCACACAAAGGTCACCAGATTTGAGTTCCCTAACCATTTGCAAGCAGACGCATGCCTCGAACTGGCGGCGGTTAATTCGGATCGGAACGGTATCGCGCTTGACCTCGCCAGTCACCAACTTCCACCACTTTTCGGGAATCCAGTCCAGATCGTCCGCAGTTAATATTATCGTACCTTTACTCTTGAGTGCTAGCCACTGGCTCTGCCGATGGCTGTTCTCCAATATAAAAGCCAATGACCGCTCAAAACTGGCGTCCTGGCTAGTGGATTCTAGCTTTAATTTGCTCAAAATCCGTAGCATCTCCGCCCGCCGTGGTTTGAAGAACTGCCAGACAAAACGGAACTCGTTCTTTCCTCCGTGTTCCGCATGCAAGCGCGAGAATTCGCACAAATCTGGACGAGCCGTGACAGTTTGGCGAACTCCTTCCAATTGTTCGTCTGCCGACTGGGTGGAATTCAAGAGCGTTTCCAGCATCGCAAACCGGCGCAAAATCTCATCGGTCTTTTCTTGATTGTCAGCCAAATATTTTTCAAGGGCTTCTTCGGCGCTGTGTAACGCTCGCTTCATCTGCCTGCAAAAGATATTGCAGAGATCATCGATCACTATTGCCAGACGTTGTCGAATCAAGGCCAAGGCAACGGCGTAGCGTTTGGCAGCAGCCATATCCACCATACTGGCGGCATCGAGACTGTTGCCTTCCAGCGCCCATTGTTTGATTTTGATGACCGGTATGGTTTTTAATAAGTCTGCGTGACAAGCCAACTCGGTTAATCGGTGATAGCGTTCGACCAAATCGCGCATACCGTCTATCGTCGGTTTGGCGGCATCTTGCTTGATATCGTTCCAAGGACTCACGCGGCGCGGATCATCACCCACGACGAAAAGTTTATCAAGAAAAATCCGGCCTGCATCCCCAAGTGCATCGTGAATTTGCATGTGCAGTGCTTGATTCGTTGCAATCCGCTCGACGCGCGCTTCCCGCAGCAAGGTATCGAATGCCGGCAACTCATAACGATGACGCACCAACGTTTCGATACCGATATTGATAATATCAATGACATCTTCCTTGGTTAGCGCCGCTTCGGCAAAAGTTTGTCGCATCAGCGCCTTGCCATCGTCGCCGAATGGTTTGACCGCCAAAAACTCCCGCACCGCCGACAAGTGTTTGCGTCTGGCCTGGGAGACATCGTACAGCCGCAAATTCTCCCGATCATAGGGTTCCCCCATGCTGGTGGCAACATGTTCGGCAATGGCATTCGGTACTTGCTCGGAGGTTACAAAATAGCCCAGCCGTTGATAGGTTTTTAATAGCAGGGCAAATCCCAAGCGCGTGCTGCTTGAGCGAGTGGCAGTATCGCAACATGCCAGCTCGACATCAGTCACGGTGTAGAAACGTTCCAATTCCGATTGCACCAGTCGGCTTTTGAATCAGGGATAGGCTGTATCGCTAGGTTGCAATTTTAAAAACCGAAAAATGATTGAGTACAAGAAAAACGTCCGTTTATCTTGTACGCTAAAAATCGCCCAAACAAGACGAAAAATAGACAAGAAAACTCATTGAGAAAATCTACACAACATTGTACCCTTGCTACTATCTTTTCTTGCATATTGAAACTCATCATGTTTGTTGGTTATGTCCGTGTATCCAAGAACGATGGCACTCAGACTCTATCGCCGCAGATTGACGCTATGTGGGATGCAGGTGTTGAGTCGAACCGAATTTACGAAGACTTGGCATCAGGTCGCAAAGATGACAGGCCAGGACTTAATGCCTGTCTCAAAGCGCTTCAACCTGGCAACACACTAGTCGTATGGAAATTGGATAGGCTAGGCCGTGATTTGAAACATTTGGTAAAGACGCTAGGTTCTGTTGACGTTTCTCCAATCAGGTAGAATTGGTTATTTTTGGTAACATGAGCCGGATAACTTTAAGCGATGAAGAGTGGATGCGTATATTGGCAAACTTAAAGAAATTAAGAGGCATTCGTGTCGGTCAGCCAGACACTTGCAGACAATTTATTAGTGCCTGCTTGTGGATATTACGTTCGGGATCGCAGTGGCGGGTTTTGCCGCCAACACATGGTAAGTGGAATAGTATATTTAAGCGTTTTTCACGCTGGTGCGCTAATGGCGCATGGGAGAACCTCTTCGGTCATTTTTCTGAGATGTCTGATTTACAAGATGTTTCAATGGATGGGTCGGTGATTAGAGCACATGCCTGCGCGGCTGGGGCGGCAAACAGCACCGCCGATAATGAGGCACTGGGGCGTTCCAAAGGTGGTTTTGGCTGTAAGGTTCACGCGCTCTGTGATGCCTTGGGCATGCCGCTTAAGTACATCCTGACAGGCGGACAGGCGCACAGGCGGCTGAATGTAAGCAAGCGATACCCTTGCTGAAAAACGTTAGCGCCTCAGCCGTTTTGGCGGACAAGGCTTACGACACAAACGAGTTGAGGGAGTGGTTGGAATGTCGGGGAATAAAAGCAGTCATCCCGCCAAAATCGAATCGGAAAGAAGAAATTGAGTGCGATTATTGGCATTATAAGGAGCGGCATGCGGTCGAATGTATGTTTGGCAAGCTCAAGCACTACCGCAGAATTGCCACTCGATACGAGAAAAAAGCCATTAATTACATGGGGATGCTGTCATTTTCATCGGTACTTTTATGGTTAAGATGAAACGTCAACAGAACCTAGATGATCTACGTTCTCGTAACGTTGGATTGAAAGTATTGGCAGGTGCCGGAGCCCAAATCGATACAACCACCTCAAACGGTCGGTTGTTCTTTGGGATTTTTGCAGTGCTGGCTGAATTTGAACGGGAATTGATTGTTGAGCGCACTCAGGCTGGACTTGCTGCGGCAAGAGCACGAGGTCGAAAAGGCGGGCGCCCTCGAAAGATGGATCGAGCAACCGTGATGATGGCGATGTCGGCTTTGTCCGATCCCAAAGCTAATGCGTCTGAAGTAGCCAAAAGGCTTGGTATCACGACCACGACACTTTATATGTACCTCAACGGCGATGGGTCGTTAAAAGAGGCGGGGCAATCCATCATTAGATAAATTGATTTTTGACAAAAGCGGCCATTGAATTATCGAAGCATATTGTAGCCCTCGACCCAAACCCGCCATTAATGATTTTCATACTTTATAATTACAATATGTCACAAAAGATAACAACAAATGATTCGCTCACAGATCCTAAGCAAAACTGCATACTTGCAGCCCTTCCTACCACGGATTACAACCGCCTGTTACCCGATCTTAAGCTCGTTGAGTTGCCATTGGGATGGACGATGTCCGAGTCGGGTGACCATGTAAACTTTGTGCATTTTCCGACCTCTGGCATTGTTTCGTTGGTCTATTCCTTGGAAGACGGTTCTACAAGCGCAACCGCTCTGGTTGGTAACGAGGGTATAGTTGGTATATCCATTTTTATGGGTGGGGAGAGCTTGCCTACTAGCACAGAAGTGCAAAGCGTAGGTCATGCTTATCGACTCAGCCGGAAAGTGATGAAACAAGAATTCTCGTTAGGGGGTAAACTGCAACACCTAGCCCTGCTTTATACGCAGGGGTTACTTGCTCAGACATCTCAAGTTGCAGTATGCAACCAGCATCATAATCTGGATCAGCAAATTTGCCGATGGCTGTTGATGACTTTGGATAGATTAAATGACAATGAAGTGGTAATAACGCAAGCTAGAATTGGGCAATTATTGGGCATACGCCGGGAAAGCGTGACCCAAGTTCTTGGTCAATTAGAATCTGATAAGTTGATTGTACGTGCACGTGGCCGGATTACAGTGTTGAAACGCCGCGAACTTGAAAAGCGAGTGTGTGAGTGTTATGCGGTGGTTAAAGATGAGTATGAACGTTTGCTCCCAATCAACCGAAAATCAAAATAACGGGGTTAATTAACAAAAAGAACGGTTTATTCAAGCCTTCACTGTATCCATTGGTATTCGAGGCTTACAGCCGAAATATTGATTTTAAAATCACCAATAATATTTTTGATAAGCTATTGAATATTAGATAAGTATCTTCCTATTAAATTGAAGCATACCTGATTAAGATGTTACTCATTTACGAAGGAATCCTTACCGTCCCCCAGGTTGTGTTATTGGGTTTGAGGCGCAGTGGAATGGAAAACCGAGTTAGCGTCTATCATGATGCGCCATTAATGACATCAATTGGCCGATATTTTCTCAATCAACTGGCAATAAACGACCCTTCGACTTACCTACACCGTGGGCGCTTTAAACAAAATTCAGACTGATTCCAGCTCTATTCTTACTTTTTTTCCAAGCGCGGCGGCGGCACTCACTAAGGTTGTAAGGGTTAAACTGGTGTCTTCTTCATCTAACAACCTATTAAGCGATGCTCTGCTGGTGTGCATTTTTTTTGCCATTGCCGTTTTACTCAGCTTAAGCGAAGACATACCTTCTGAAATTTGCCAGGCAATAACACGTTTTGTTGCGACGGCAGTGACTTCTTCGAGAATCGCTTCTTCGGTAAGAAAGTCGTCAAAGCTGCTACCAATATGAAGGTTTTCTTTGTGTTGATTATTCATCTTTTCCCCCGCAAGGTCTTCAATCTTTGTTTTGCCAAATCAAGCTCTGGCTTCGGTGTTTTTTGATCTTTCTTGATAAAGCCATGCAGCAGAATCATTGTTTTGTTGACGATTACAAACAGAACTCGTGCTATCCGATTATCAAGCTTAATTCTGACTTCCCAAATGTCGCCTTCAATGTGATCGACTAACGGCATACCAAGAGGCCAACCGAATTGCACCGTTTTAATATCTTCGCCAATAGTTTTTCTATCTTGAGCAGATAAATCTTTTAACCATTCTCTAACGGGTTCGCTACCTGCTTCAGTTGCAAAAAAATTAACAGAAAGTATTGGCGTCATATTTATAGTGTATCAAAAAAGATACGCAAAGAATAGCATGTAAATAGGAATAGTATTGTCACTTTTCAAAGCCAGTGTCAGCAGTATTCAAATCTGAGTCGCAAAAAGGGGCTTTGACAGAATAATGAGGTTTTTATCGGAATTCGCACCATTTGAAGTCACATTGTCCCAACACATAGCCAATATAGATGGTCAATTATAAAGTAGCCAAATTACATTGCATTTCACATTATTGGCCACATGATTTATAGTTAGCCAATTTCAGTATACCCAATTTGGCCGTAAATGGACTAGCGGGGGCATCTGCGCAGAAAATTACGGTTAATATTTATTTTCAAGAATTATCAATAAGATACAACGGCATCATTCATTCACTATTATGACAAAATATTGTCGTTCCTGCGAGCATAACTTATTGTTTTTTATAAAATTATGTTTTTGCGCTTACTCAAACCGTATGTTTCCGTTTAAATGCCCCCGCTAGTCCTTGATAGGAATCGCCAGGCAGGTCCTGGAGCATTGCATATTCATCGTCCTCCAGTCTGCCGAAAAACCCTTCATCGAGCGCTTCACGCGCAGCTTGGCCATACTTTGTGAAGAGCCAATTTATTGCTTTTGGTGCCGCT
>JAURYJ010000020.1 GCA_030653985.1 Methylobacter sp.
CAACCGTCGGGCTGACGGGGCTAGTCTGTGAAGTGAGCGATGCAACAAGGTCGCCAGCAGCAGAAACCAGTGAGCAGTAGCGATACATACTCACTCTTAGGCAACTAGGAATCCCCTTCCTTTAGGTGGGGGAGGATGTCAATGGTCGCGTAGTTAGTCCGAAGACCAGAATATCTTGAGCGATTTTTTAGATTGACGAGATCCTGATTTTTTTCGTTATATCCGAACCATTCGGTGGCCGGGCGATTCGTTTGGCAAGGTAACGGAAAGTATTAGCTGCTTTGCTTTATCGGTAGACATAAAAAAACCGTAGCTCCCGAAAGAGCTACGGTTTTTTTTGCCTGCAATTAGATGATTGTTACTTCTTCTGCTTGCGGGCCTTTTTGTCCTTGAGTGACAGTAAACTGTACTTTCTGTCCTTCATCAAGAGATTTAAAGCCTGAGCTGTTAATGTTACGAAAGTGAACAAAAACATCTGGGCCATTTTCTTGCTGAATGAAACCGAAGCCTTTTTCAGCGTTAAACCATTTAACTGTACCTGTAGTCATTTGAATATAATCCTATTTTTAGTAATTAAAGCCTTAGTAAGGCTGATGGAGCTGGGAAATTAGAGAATTACTTAATGATAACAGGACGAACAATTACAAGAAGAACTTCGTAAAGATAAGCATAACGGTAAAACTATTTCGAGCTGGGGTGCATTTTATAGCTGGATTCTGGCAATGTCAATCTTTTCGATTGTTATGCGGTTTAAATACTCAGGATTAAAATCCTTCACTGTGTTCGGCATAGCCGATGCGCTTGAGTTTATCTATGAGGGATTAGAAATTACTTGATCAAAATGGCGGAGAGAGAGGGATTCGAACCCTCGATACGTTGCCGTATACACACTTTCCAGGCGTGCGCCTTCGGCCGCTCGGCCATCTCTCCTGTTTTTTGCTTCCCGTAGATAACGGGAAGCCCGGTAGAATAATCGATATTACGTTTTAACGCAATGCTCTTTATCCGCCGCTTGCTTCGGTTTGCGCTTCCAGTTCATCCCACCGTTGGTAAACTTGCTCCAGTTTGGCATCTATCTGTTTAACTTCGTCCAGAGTCTTGGCCGTGACAGCCTGATCTTTTTTATAGAACTCAGGCGCACTGATTTGCCGGTTTAATTCCGCCTGCTTGGTTTCCAACTCAGCAATCAGTTCCGGTAATTTGTCCAGTTCCTGCTGCTCTTTAAAGCTTAGCTTTTTTTTCGTTACGTTGGAGGCTGTGGGCTTCGCCGCCGGTTTTTCGGGTTTCTTTACCTTGGCAGATTCGCTCTGCTTGGCCTGCTTAACATGGTTCATCCAATCGGTATAGCCGCCAACAAACTCATCGACTTCGCCTGTGCCGTCCAGCACATAGACGCTGGTCACGACATTGTCCAAAAAAGCCCGATCATGACTCACCAGCAACAAGGTGCCATCAAAGTCGACCAGTTTTTCTTCCAACAACTCCAAGGTTTCCAAATCCAGGTCATTGGTCGGCTCATCCATGATGATCAGGTTGGAGGGTTTGGTAAATAAACGCGCCAGCAACAGGCGGTTTTTCTCGCCGCCCGACAAGCTTTTTACCGGTGAACGCGCTCTGGCCGGAGCAAACAGAAAATCCCCGAGATACGACATCACGTGCCGTTGGTTACCTGCGATTTCTACAAACTCATTACCATCGGCGACGGTTTCGGCAACGGTCATGTTCGGGTCGAGTTGGTCGCGCAACTGGTCGAAGTAGGCGATTTCAAGCTTGGTGCCCTGTTCTACGGTACCGCTGTTGGGTTCCAATTGTTTTAGCAGTAATTTTAACAAGGTCGATTTACCGGCGCCGTTAGGGCCGATCAGGCCGATTTTGTCGCCGCGTTGAATCAGTGTGGAAAAATGCTTAACGATCTGTCTGTCCTCATAAGCAAAGCTGATGTCGTTGACCTCGATCACTTTTTTACCGGAGGCATCGCCTCTCTCCAGGGACATTTTGCTGGTGCCTTGAGTGTTGCGGCGTTGGCTACGTTCGTCACGCAATTTTTCCAGCGCCCTGACTCGACCTTCATTACGGGTGCGCCTGGCTTTTACACCCTGCCTGATCCAAACTTCTTCATCGGCGAGCTTCTTATCGAACTCGGCATTTTGATTGGCTTCGTCTTCTAGGGCAGCGGCTTTTCTGGCCAAGTAATCATCATAGCTACCTTGCCAGGACACTAAATTGCCGCGGTCCAGATCGACAATCCGGGTCGCCAGTTTTTGCAGAAATGAGCGGTCATGGGTTACAAACAATACCGCGCCCTGAAAATTGAGCAGCTGGTCTTCGAGCCAGGTAATGCTTTCAAAGTCCAGATGGTTGGTCGGCTCATCCAGCAATAAGACTTCCGGCTCTATCACCAAGGCTCTGGCCAAGGCCACGCGCCGTTTCCAGCCGCCGGATAAGCCGCTGATCTTTAATTCGCCGGGCAAATCCAGTTTGCTTAAGGTGGTTTCAACCCGTTGCTGAAAATGCCAACCGTTATGGGTTTCGAGCTGGTGCTGCAGATCGCCCAATTCATTCAGGGCCTTGTCGTCATCGTAGTCCATAGTTAATGACAGCGCGTGATAACGGGTAAGCCACTCGCCCAGTTCGCCCAAACCACCGGCGACGGCATCGTAAATGGTCGCGTCCTCAGGCAAATCGGGGGTTTGTTCCAGCCACGCCAGTTTTAATTCCGGTTGCCGCCAGATATCGCCGTGATCGGCCTGGATATTGCCGGCTATGATCTTCATCAAGGTTGATTTACCCTCGCCGTTGCGGCCTAACAAGCCTACCCGTTCTCCGGCATCCAGCTGAAAGTCGGAGTTTTTCAATAAAGCGTGGGTTCCAAAAGCGATGGAAACATTGGTCAGTCGTAATAAGGGCATTTTAAAATTCTTTATGTTGTAAGTAGCGTCGTAATAAATCCAGTGCCAGTAACGCCGCCTGATTTTGCTTGCGTTCGATAGGGCCTGCCACGGAATGAGTTGTTTGATGAAATCCATCTCCAGTCAGCAGCACATTATATAGAATAATGGCCTGATCTTTATCGTGAAATGTTTTATCGTTCCCGGCGTAAAGCTGAACCAGCACCCATTCGGCGCTGCCGGTCTGGTATATTTCGCTGGCAATGGCTTGTGCGCTTGACGGCAAATCATCGGTATTAAGCGTAATCGCCAGGCTTTGCCCCAGCTTTTTTAGGGATTGCTGATAGCGGCTTTCCAGCAGCCATTGAGCGCCCAGGCACTTGGCCGCCAACAAGCCCTGACTGGCTGTTTCCACCACGGCTAGCGTGTGTTTTTTGGCAGCCATCAGTTGGCCGATGGTAAAAACCAGATCGCCGCTTGCCTGACCTAAGCCATCAATGGCAAAAACATAATCACCCAGCGCGGCTGCAACTTTGTCGACCAAGGTGGTTATTGCTGCTTCAGGATAATTTTGAGGGAACAGCAGCTTGGTTTGCACATCGTCCGGACTGGCCCGAAAACCCAGTTGAACGTGATCCGGAAGTTCAATTGCACCAATGCGCTGTTGTATGGCCGACTCGCCTATGCCTAAGGTTCTGATGGTGACTAACTTGTCAGGGTGTAATAAAAACCGGCTTGCCAGTGTGGGTTGGATCGATTCCAGAAATAAATGGCGCATTTCGGTAGGTACCCCGGGCACAAACGCAAACCAGCAGCGGCCGGCTTGCAAGGAAAAACCCGGCGCAGTACCCCAGGCATTGTCGATACGTTCGGCTCCCTTCGGGAACATTGCCTGTTTGCGGTTGGAATCGGGCATTTCGCGGTTTCTTAGCGCAAAAAACCGTTTAATCTGCTCAAAGGCAACGGCGTCGTATTCCAGCGGCAGGTCGAATGCCTTGGCGACTGCCCCGGCAGTCAAATCATCGCTGGTAGGCCCCAGTCCGCCGCTGCAAATACAGCAATCTGCACGGATGGAAATTTCCCGCAGTAAGGCTATCAGGTCATCGAGTTTGTCGCCCACGGCGGTATGCCGGGTCACGGTAAAGCCCATGTTGACGGCGTGTTCAGACAACCATGCCGCATTGGTATCGACGGTTTGCCCGGTAACGATTTCTTCGCCCTGGGAAAATATTTCTAACGTTGGGTTCATGTTCAAGGTTCAAGGCTAAATAAAAGTGCAAGGGTGCGCTGCATGCATCGCCCAAGATGAATCAACAAATTCTCGGCAACTGCTCTCCGCTTAATAAATCCAAGACCCGGCTGATGCCTATTGCTGTTTTCAGGGTAACAGAGCCTTTCGAGTGAGTCGCTGTAACAGTGCCGATTTGACAGGCCTGTTTGCCCAACGGATGCCGGTGCAACACGCTCAGGGTTTGTGGGGTTTGCGCTTCGGGCACAAACAGCGCAAAACAGCCTTCGTTGGCGATGTACAGTGGATCAAAGCCCAATATTTCACAGGCACTGCTGACATCCTGATGTATCGGCAATGCCGTTTCTTCGATCTCAATGGCATGATGCGAGCTGGCGGCCAGTTCTATCAGGCCGCTGGCCAAACCGCCGCGCGTTAAATCGCGCATGCAGTGAATGTCGATGCCGTTTTGAATTAAATCCCGGACCAGGCCGGACAGGTCGGCGCAGTCGCTGGCGATGCTGCTGTCGAAGTTCATGCCTTCGCGTTCCAGCATGATCGCGATGCCGTGCCGCGCTATGTCGCTGTTGATGATGATGCTGTCGCCGACTCGAATATCGGCAGGCGATACGTTGACGTTTGCGTCGATGATGCCGATGCCTGCGGTGTTGATATAAACGCCGTCGCCGCTGCCGTGATCGACCACTTTGGTGTCGCCGGTCACGATCAACACCCCGGCCTGTTGCGCGGTTCGCTGCATGGACTCGACGATGCGTTGCAGGTCTCTGATCGCGAAACCTTCTTCAATAATCAGCGCGCAACTCAGATATAACGGCTTTGCGCCGCTCATGGCTAAATCGTTCAGCGTACCGCATACCGCCATCTTGCCGATGTCGCCGCCGGAAAAAAACAGCGGCTTGACCACATAGGAATCGGTGGTGAAGGCCAACTTGGAGCCGTTGACGGTTAGCACAGCGCTGTCGTGTTTCTGGTTTAGCAGGGGGTTGCTAAATGTTGGCTGGATAATCCTGTCCAGCAATTGCTGCATCAGACGGCCGCCGCCGCCATGAGCCATGACGATTTGCTCGTAGTGCAGGGGCAGGGGGCAGCTCAGTTTTAACTCAGGCATGTTGATGGCGACGGTAGCGGTAATAAGCGGCGCACGCGCCTTCGGAGGAAACCATGGTGGCGCCCAGCGGGTGTTCGGGGGTGCACGTCGTGCCGAATTCGGCGCATTGCGCGGGCTTGATCAGGCCTTGCAGCACTTCACCGCTGCGGCAGGCGGCAGGCTCCTGGGTGTTAATCGCGGCGACCGCAAAACGCTGCTCGGCATTCCAGTCGGCGTAGTCGGCATTGAGCGCCAGACCGCTGGCGGCGATTTCGCCCAAGCCGCGCCAGCTTTGATTGACGACGTCGAACACTTGGCTTATCAGCTGTTGCGCGGGCTGATTGCCTTGTTCTTTGACCACGCGGCTGTATTCGTTTTCAACCTGATAACGCTTTTCTTCCAGTTGTTTGATGCACAGATACAGTCCGTGCAGAATATCGACCGGTTCGAAACCGGTGATAACTATAGGGATTTTATGGCGCGCGCACAGCGGCAGATATTCGTGGTAACCCATGATCGAGCAGACATGGCCTGCGCCCAAAAAACCCTGTACCTGAGTGCCGGGGGAATCGAGCAGCGCCTGCATCACCGGCGGCACGCGGACGTGGCAAATCAGCAGCGAAAAGTTGTCCAGCTGCTGTTGTTTGGCCTGGTAGGCGGCCAAGGCGGTGGTCGGGGCGGTGGTTTCAAAGCCTACGCCGAAAAAAACCACCTGTTTGTCGGGATTGATCTTGGCGATAGCCAACGCATCCAGCGGCGAATAGACGATACGAATATCGGCGCCTTGCGCTTTCAGGCTGAGTAAATCATGATGCGAACCGGGAACCCGCAGCATGTCGCCGAAAGAACAGAAAATCACCTCCGCTTGCGCGGCAATCGCCAGCGCCTTATCGATATAAGCCAGCGGCGTGACGCAAACCGGACAGCCGGGGCCGTGGATCAGGCTGATTTGATCAGGCAGCAGTTGATCGATGCCGTACTTAATGATGCTATGGGTCTGGCCTCCGCACACTTCCATGATGTTCCACGGCTGCGTGGTGATGGCTTTTATCGCGGCGGCTATTTTTTTTGCGGTGGCCGGGTCGCGAAATTCGTCCAGGTAGTTCATGCAGGGCTTCTCCTGAGGCTATGAAAGAATTCGTCATTAGACAAATGGAACGCAGATGACGCTGATAATTATGATTAAATAAGCTTTTTGGGCTGTTTTCTAAGCTGTAATTTGGGAAACAGCCAATAATTCAGCCAATCAAACACAGGTGTCGCTGATAATTATCTGCGTCATCTCGGTCCATTATATTTGATGGCATATTTTGCCGTTTATCATAACGTACTCTCGAAATCCGCTAAATCCTGGAATGCCTGCAGGCTCGCCTGAGCTTCTGCTTCATCCAGAATGGACAGGGCAAAACCGGCATGAACGATCACATAATCGTTGATTTTTGCTTCGGGCACATAAGCCAGACTGATGTCCTTGCTGATGCCGGAAAAGTTAATGCGTCCGGTACGCGCTAAAGGATCGTTGTGATCAGACAGGCTGGTAATTTGTCCGGGTATCGCTAGACACATAAGTTATCCTATATATTTTGCGGCAACTAACTGGCCGAGAGCCAATCCGCCATCGTTAGGGGGTATGTTTTCGTGGCAGTATACCGCAAAGCCGCCAGACTTTAATCGTTTGGCGGCTTTTGTCGTGAGGCAGGCGTTTTGGAAGCAGCCGCCGCTCAGGATAACGGTCTTTTGCCCGGCTCGCTGGGCAAGGGTCAATATGATTTCGGCCAAGGTATTGTGAAACTTGGCGGCAATTAACTCCACCGGGCTGTGAGATCTGTCTTCCAGCAGCTGTTCCAGGGTAATTTTCCAGTCGATAACGATGGGTGCTGTGGGCTGGATGTGGAAATCATAATGTTGGTCGGATGCGCTTGATGTGGCGCTCATTTCCAGCGCCATTGCCGCTTGGCCTTCATACTGATTGATTTGGCATAACTCCAGCAAACTGGCGACTGCATCGAATAAGCGTCCGACGCTGCTAGTGCGCGGACAGTTGAGTTGGCCGGTTAAGGCGGCGTGCAATAATTTTAATTCTTGTGTGGAAAAAGGCAGGTCTTCGCGCTCAAAGACGCAGCTTCCAAAGGCTTCGTAGAGCAGTCCTAATGCAGCGCGTCTGGGTTCCTGTATGGCTTTATGTCCGCCGGGCAATGAAAACGGGGCAAAGTGGGCATAGCGTTCAAAGCCTTGGCTGTTAATCAGTAAAAATTCGCCGCCCCACAAGGTGTTGTCGGTACCCAGTCCCGAACCGTCCCAGCAAATGCCCAGTGCGGGCGGTTCCAGGCCGTGTTCGGCCATGCAGGATAAGGCATGGGCGTAATGATGTTGTACTGCTTGAATTGGCTTGCCCAAATGGCCTGCAAATAGGCTGCTGGCATAGCCATCATGCAGATCGTGCATAATCCGGGTCGGGGCGATTTGATAAAATTTTTGCAAGTCTGTTAGCGTGGCTTGGAATTGTTGTTGCGTTGCGTCCATATCAAGATCGCCTAAATGTTGGCTTAAGATAATATGGTTGTCATGACTGATCGCGATGGTGTTTTTTAACTGGCTGCCCATGGCTAACGTGTCGGGCAGAGCAGTTTTTAAGGTGATTGGCAGTGGGGTGTAGCCTCTGGCTCTTCTCAATACGGTGATTTTGTCGTTGATGAGACGGACGACGGAATCATCGAGCGGACGCAGGATAGGGCGGTTATGGCTCAGGAAATAATCGGCAATACCGGCAAGCCGGGTTAATGCCTGGTGTTCATTGATGCAAATGGGTTCGTTCTGGCGGTTGCCGCTGGTCGCGACCAGTGCGTGCAGATCATTGTCTTTATTCAGCAACAAGTGGTGTAGCGGCGAATAAGCCAGCATGATGCCGAGCAGGTTGCTGTTCGGGGCGACGGCAGAGGTAGGGGCGAATTTATTCGCCTCGGGGCGAATAAATTCGCCCCTACATGCCGTGTCGCAACGATTTAACAACACAATAGGCGCAGCAGCAGCAGTCAGGGCTTGTTGTTCAAGGTCGTTGATCAGGCAAAGCTGCTGTGCTGTTGCCAAATCGGCGACCATCAGCGCAAAGGGTTTTTGTGGGCGATGTTTGCGTAATCTAAGGCGTTCGACGGCTTGCTGGTTGGTCGCATCGACCAGTAATTGATAGCCGCCGATGCCTTTAATGGCGACGATTTTTCCGGCTCGTAATTGTTGGATTGCGGCGATTAAAGCGTCGTGTTTTTCGGCTAAAAGATTTCCGGATTCGCCGAGTAGGCTTAGGCTCGGGCCGCACTCCGGGCAGGCGATGGTTTGAGCGTGGTAGCGCCGGTTGTCTATATTTTGGTAATCCCGGCCACAGTCGCTACAGGTGATGAATGCCGCCATGCTGGTTTGGCTGTGGTCGTAAGGCTGGCGGATCATGATGCTGTAGCGTGGCCCGCAATGACAACAGCTGGTAAATGGATAATGATAGTAGCGGCTGGCCGGGTCGAAAATATCGCGGATGCAATCCGGGCAGGTGGCTATGTCGGGCAGCACAAAGAAAGAGTGTTCGCCATCCGCCATGCTGGCTTTAATCTGAAAATGATCAAAGCCGACTAGAGGCTGCCGGGTTGTGGTTAATGATTCGATTTTTGCAAAAGGCGGCAGCCGGTTGTTCAGATCTTCAATGAAGTCCTGTTGGTGTTCGGGCAGGCCTTCAATGTCGATGATGACGCCGCCAGTAGTGTTGGCAATCTCGCCTTTTTGTTGATGTTGCCGGGCAAGACGAACGACAAACGGACGAAAGCCAAGTCCCTGAACGAAGCCTTTGATATTGATTTTTAAATGCTCTTTGTTGATGCTAAAGCCTTTTGCCTGTGGGGTGACCCGTGTTTTTAACTGTCACTAAAACAGTAGACAGTATATAATTTCGTGGTTTTATCCTGGAGTAGCCTAAAATTCCACCGTTAAAAGTGAGGATATAAGTGGCTCAATTGACGGCTATCGATATGTCGTTGTCTCAAATCATCCCTAATGCTAGGATAAAAATAGAAGTGAAGATTTTATTCTGTTTTTGCGAAAATCAAGCTGTGACAGTAAAAATCTTAAAAATAAAAGTATATCAGTAAAGAAAACCGTAGGATATACGGGGTTCGTCTGTGAAGTGAGCAATGCAGTCATGTTGCCAGCAGCAGAAACCAGTGAGTAGTAGCAATGCACGCTCACTCCTGAGTAACATCAGGAATCCTTTTTCTTTAGGGTGAAGGAGGATATCAATCAATCATTTACTAAATTCATACCGGAAAAAAACATGCTGGGTAAGTTGGTTAGATTTGTTATAGGGAGCCGTAACGACAGGCTGATAAAGAAGAAAAGGGCAGTGGTCAAAAAGATCAATGCCTTGGCTTCTGAGTACGAAAAATTATCTGATGATGTCTTAAAGGCAAAAACTCAGGAGTTTCGTGATCGCTTGGCACAAGGTGAAAAGCTGGACAATCTGCTTCCAGAAGCGTTTGCAACAGTCAAGGAAGCGTCGACCAGAGTTTTCGGTATGCGCCATTTCGATGTGCAGTTGATCGGCGGCATGATCCTTGATGACGGTAAAATTGCCGAAATGAAAACGGGGGAGGGTAAAACCTTAATGTCTACTTTGGCGGCCTATCTCAATGCCTTACCAGGACGCGGCGTACATGTTGTTACCGTTAATGATTATTTAGCCAAGCGCGATTCCGAATGGATGGGCAAGCTATACAGCTTTCTGGGCTTGACGACCGGTGTGATTATCAGTCAGATGGAAAGCGACGAGCGGCGTAAAGCCTACGCGTCAGACATTACTTATGGCACCAACAACGAATTCGGTTTTGATTATCTGCGCGACAATATGACTTTTAGTCTGGAGCAGAAAGTCCAGCGGGATTTAAGCTTTGCTATTATTGATGAGGTGGATTCGATTCTTATCGATGAGGCTAGAACGCCGTTGATTATTTCCGGGCCTACCGAAGAAGGCACTGAAATATATATCAAAATCAACGAGATCATCCCGTTCCTGACCAAGCAGGAAAAAGAGGGCGAACCGGGCGATTATTCGGTTGATGAAAAAGTACGCCAGTTGTATCTGACCGAAGCAGGCCACGAACGGATTGAGAGTTTAATGGTCGAACATGGTTTGATGGCGGAAGGCAGTAGTTTGTATGATGCGACCAATATTCGCCTGATGCATTACATTAATGCCTCATTGCGCGGACATGTGTTATTCAGAAAAGATGTTGATTATATCGTTGCCAATGATGAAGTCGTCATCGTTGATGAATTTACCGGTCGGATCATGCCGGGACGGCGTTGGTCGGAGGGCTTGCATCAGGCGATTGAAGCCAAAGAGTATGTTTCCATTCAAAATGAAAACCAGACCCTGGCCTCGATTACTTTCCAGAACTATTTTCGCTTGTACGAAAAACTGTCGGGTATGACCGGTACTGCAGATACCGAAGCGTTCGAACTGAACAAGATTTATGGTCTTGAAGTTGTCGTCATTCCTACGCATCGCAACATGATTCGTAAGGATTTGGGCGACGTAGTGTTTTTGACCACCGACGAGAAATATGTCGCCGTTGCCGATGATATTAAAGACTGCGTTAGTCGTGGACAACCGGTGTTGGTAGGAACCACGTCGATTGAAAACTCCGAGCGGTTGTCTGCGTTATTGAACAAGCAAGGCATTAAACACGAAGTGCTTAACGCCAAACAACACGAGCGCGAAGCCCATATCATCGAACAAGCCGGTATGCCGGGAGCGGTCACTATCGCCACCAACATGGCCGGACGGGGTACCGATATTGTACTTGGCGGCAATCTGGAAGCGGAATTTTCGGCATTGGGCGAAGATGCCGGTGACGCCGATAAAGAACGGGTGCGTGGCGCTTGGTTGGACAGGCACGAGCAAGTTATCGCCACTGGCGGTTTGCATGTTATCGGTTCGGAACGTCATGAGTCGCGGCGTATCGACAACCAGTTAAGAGGTCGTTCGGGTCGTCAGGGTGATCCAGGTTCAACCCGTTTCTATCTGTCGCTGCAAGATGATTTGATGCGTATTTTTGCCTCGGATCGGGTGGCGGGTTTAATGCAGAAATTAGGCATGGGAAATGGCGAAGCCATTGAGCATCCTTGGGTAACCCGTTCTATCGAAAGCGCTCAGCGTAAGGTTGAGGGGCGTAACTTCGATGTACGTAAGGAAATCCTGGCCTATGATGATGTCGCCAATGATCAGCGCAAGGTGGTTTACGCGCAGCGTAATGAGCTGATGGCGGCAGAGGAAATCTCCGGCATTATCACCGCGATACGCGAAGATGTGGTTAATAATGTCATTACCCAGTATATTCCGCCAAAAACTATGGTCGAACAGTGGGATACCAAGGGGCTGGAAGATCATTTGCATCAGGAATTCAATGTTGAAATCCCCGTGCGTAAAATGCTGGCTGAAGATCACGCATTGCATGAAGATTCTTTACGTAAGCGTATTATCGATATTTTAGAGCAAAGCCATAAAGATAAAGAACAGCAGATGTCTAAAGACGTGATGCAACACTTTGAGAAGTCGGTGATGCTGCAAGTGCTGGATAACAGCTGGAAAGAGCATCTGGCGGCGATGGATTATTTGCGTCAGGGCATACATTTTAGAGGTTATGCGCAAAAAGATCCTAAGCAGGAATACAAGCGCGAAGCATTTGAGATGTTTACCAGTCTGCTTGAACATCTCAAGTATGAAGTGATAGGCATTTTGTTTAAAGTTCAGATCAGGCAGGAAGAGGATGTTCATGCTATTGATGAGCAAATGCAAGCACCCAAAGAAATGCATTTTGAGCATGCACCGGCGCCTGCTTTGGATGCTTATGAGCAGTCATTGCTTGCTGAGCCTGAACAGGAAGATGTTACTGCTACAGAGCAGCCATTTATCAGGGATGGTAATAAAGTGGGTCGTAATGATCCTTGTCCTTGCGGTTCGGGCAAGAAGTTTAAACAGTGTCACGGCAAGTTAAGTTGATTTGATTTAGATGCGCAGTTAACGCGCATCGCGAAGCTTGGTGTTACGTTTTTTCAAAGCCAGCTTTACCTACATGGATGTAGGTAAAGCTGGCTTTGGTCGTTGTGCCGTTTTTCTAACGACTGAGTGCTCACCCATATCTACGCCGACCTGTTTCAAAACAAGTCTTCTATCGATCTTTCGGCGGCATGATCGTAACTCTGTGTCGAGTCGTTCGATCTGAAGCTAGTGGGCACATGATCTGCTTGAAAGAACTCCCATATGCCATCGCTATTATTGGATGTGGTTAACAGGCCGGTCTTGGGGCTTATAAAAGCCTTGACTATGCCCGTCGGCACTTCAAGAGGTTTTTCCGCTGTGTCTTTCAGCGCCGTCCTCATAAAATCAACCCACATCGGTAATGCAGTGACGCCGCCTGTTTCACGATTTCCCAGTGGCGAGAAATCATCAAATCCAACCCACGCAATGGCTACATTGGACTGCGTATAGCCGTTAAACCAGGCATCCCGCTGTTCATTTGTCGTGCCTGTTTTTCCGGCAAGATCCTGTCTACCCAGTACTTTAGCGCCTGTTGCGGTGCCGTGTTGAACGACATCTCTTAATAACGAATTCAGCAGAAAACAAATTTGCGGGCTAATAATCCGGGGTGCGTAGTTGCGGTTTAATTCCTGGTTGCTATCGCAGCTAGGGCAGGCAGTTTTAGGTTTGGCCTGATAAATAATTTCACCCTCGTTGGATTCAATGCGTTCAATAAAATAGGGTTTGATCAGGAAGCCGCCGTTGGCAAAGGTGGCGTAAAGCCTTGCCATTTGTAGCGGGGATGCGTAACCGCTACCTAATGCCAGGGACAAGGTTTTAGGGATTTGTTGTTCGGTAAAGCCAAAGCGCAATGCCGTTGCAACGGCTTTTTCAACGCCCATTTCTTTTAACAGGCGAATGGAAATAATGTTTCTTGAGTGGGTTAACGCTGACCTAATACTGGTCGGGCCATAGAATCGTTTACTGTAGTTTTCGGGTCGCCACTCGTTTTCCTTGCCGGGATTGTCGATGATCGGTGCGTCGTTAATAAGGCTGGCAGCGGTGTAGCCTTGTTCCAGAGCCGTGGTGTAAATAATCGGTTTAAAACCTGACCCAGGCTGTCTTTTTGATTGAGTAACGCGATTGTATTTGTTGCGAAAAAAATCGAAACCACCGGTTAATGCTAAAATGGCACCATTGGATGGATCTAATGAAACAAATGCGCCTTCCGTCTCGGGTATTTGCGTTAAAGCCCAGCTATTATTTTGAAGTTGACGAACACGGATAATATCGCCGATTTGTAGGGGCGACCGGCCGGTCGCCCTTACTGCCCATTTAAAGTTTTCCTGCGGTATTTCAATGAGGGTTTTGTCTTGAAGGTTGGCCGTTACGAGATTGTTTTTTACCTGTAGAACGGTGGCGGGTAGGGTGTCGCCTATTTTTGTAGGGGCGACTTCAGTCGCCTTTTGACACACTGGGCGACTGAGGTCGCCCTTACAATGACGGTATCCGTGGCGTTCGTCATAGGCGTGTAAGGTATTGGCAAGCGCCTGGTTTGCTGCTGTTTGCAGCGCGCTGTTTAGGGTTGTGTAGACTTTGAATCCAGAGGTGTAGGCTTGCTCGCCATAAAGCTCGAAAATTTTTTGTCGTACCATTTCAGCTAAATAAAATGCTGAAATTTCAGGGGAAATCGATTGCAATCTTGCGCTGGAGGGTTGCCGGGATGCATTCTCATAGTCCTGTTGAGTGATGTGCTTAAGTTCAAGCATGCGCTGCAAGACATAATTGCGCCGTTCAATGGATCGTACTTCATTAGTGATGGGGTTGTATAGGGAGGGTGCTTTAGGCAGGCCTGCAATCATCGCGTGTTCGGCCAAGCTAAGCTCAGATAAGGATTTGCCGTAATAAGTTTGAGCTGCGGCATCAATACCATAGGCTCTGTGCCCCATAAATATTTGATTTAAATAGAGTTCAAGAATTTTTTCTTTCGGATACTCCTGTTCTATTTTTAACGCCAGCATGATTTCCTTTAGCTTGCGAGTGTAAGTTTTTTCATTGCTCAGCAGGAAGTTTCGGGTAACTTGCATGGTGATAGTGCTGCCTCCCTGTTTTTTCTTGCCGGTTAAGGCGAGTTGCAGACCAGCTCGAAGCAAGCCTTTAAAGTCGACGCCGGGGTGCTGATAAAAACTGTCATCTTCTGCGGCAATGAAGGCGTTAATCAGTTGCTGAGGAACGTCCTCTATATTAATCGGTGTGCGTTTCTTTTCGCCGAATTGGGCAATCAGCAGATTATCTTTGGTGTAAATGCTTAAGGGTATCTGATATTTAACATTACGCAGGGTCTTAATATCAGGTAGGTCGACTGAAATTTTGTTGTATAAGAAATAGCCTGAAATGGCAGCGGATAACGTGATGGTCATAAAAAAAATAACCAGCCATTTTAAAATTTTAGCCACAAGTGATCCTGGGAAACGGTAAGGGCAAAGATAAAAAAGTCGTCCCTTGCCGTGTTTTTTCTGGAGGTGAAAATAACAGGTCGAATAAATAAATCAAACATTTTAAGCATCAAAATAAAAAAGGCTACTATACTTTCGCCGGTAAATAAGGTTTGTAAAGGTTAATGATAGCCGACGACTGCATGGATGCAGGAGCTAGAGCACCAAAAGTAGGCGCTTTTAGGCGACGCAGGAGCAGTTGCCGACGACTGCATGGATGCAGGAGCTAGAGCACCAAAAGTAGGCGCTTTTAGGCGACGCAGGAGCAGTTGCCGAGAGTAATGCATTGAGTAGCGTAGCGTTCCCCATAGGTCGGTTTTGCAAACAGATCGGTCACAATTGATTGCAGTAGGTATCCAGTTTTTCAAGGGTTATTTCATGAGTTGGTTTAGTCAGAAACAGAGTGCTGTTCTTGGTATTGATATCAGTACAGCGGCTATAAAGTTACTCGAATTGAGCAAGGTCGGTGCTCGTTATCGGGTTGAGAGTTATGCAGTAGCACCTCTGCCGCAAGACGCGGTTATTGATAAAAATATAGCAAACATCGACGTGATAGCCGATGCGATAAGAATTGCGTTAAAGCAATCTGGATCAAAGCTAAAGCAAGCGTCAGTTGCTGTTGCAGGATCATCAGTGATGACCAAGGTTATCCCGATGCCTGCTTCATTAACCGATGATGAAATGGAAGAGCAAATTATGGTTGAGGCAGATCAGTATGTGCCCTATTCGCTTGATGAGGTTAATTTCGATTTTGAAGTGCAGGGCGAAAATGAAAGCAACCCGGAAATGGTCAATGTGCTGCTTGCGGCATCGAGAAAAGAAATTATTGATGATCGTGTTGAAGCGTTGGCGAAAGCGGGTCTAAAGGCCAAAATTGTCGATGTTGAAGCCTTTGCGATGGAGAATGCCTTTGCCTTGTTGATTGACCAATTGCCTGATGACGTAGAAAACCAAACGGTTGCCATCGTAGATATCGGGGCAACCATGACCGCTTTAAATGTTTTATATAATTGTCGTACCGTGTACACGAGAGAACAGGGTTTTGGTGGCAAGCAGTTGACTGAAGAAATTCAGCGCCGTTACGGATTGACTTATGAAGAAGCGGGCTTGGCAAAAAAGCTGGGCGGATTGCCGGACAACTATACCGTTGATGTCCTTGATCCGTTTAAGCGCGCAATGGTTCAGCAAATTCAGCGGTCGATACAATTTTTTGTGTCATCAAGCGCCAATAGACATATCGATAGTCTTATTCTGGCGGGTGGTTGTGCAACCATACCGGGCATCGACAAGTTGGTTCAACAGACGATGGGGGTTCCTGTCGTCATCGCTAATCCTTTTATCAATATGGCTTTATCCAACAAGGTAAGACCTCAGGCATTGAGCAATGATGCTTCGGCAATGATGATTGCCTGTGGGCTAGCATTGAGGAGCTTTGATTAATGGCAAAAATCAATTTACTTCCCTGGCGTGAAGAGCTTCGTGCGCAGAAAAAGCAGGATTTTATCAATGCTATTGGCGTGGCTGTTTTGTGTACAGTCATTATATTTGTCGGCGTGCATCTGTATATCGAGGGGCTAAAGGCCTATCAGGAACAAAGAAATAAAGTTATACAGGATGAAATAGCGCTATTGGATATAAAAATTGCTCAAATTAAAACGATTGAGGAACAGAAAGCTAAGTTGCTGACAAAAATAGAATTGATTCAGAAGCTACAGGAAAGCCGTCCGGAGATTGTGCATTTGTTTGATGAGCTGCCCAGGGTTACACCTGATGGGGTTTTTCTGACCAAATTTACTCAAGTGGGTGCAGAGCTGACTTTTGAGGGCAAGTCGCAATCGAATGCACGTGTTTCTGCATTCATGAGCGCCATTGAATCTTCAGCTTGGTTGAAAATCCCGATGCTTGATGTGATTAAGTCGGTCAATAAAGTGACTCCTGAACAGTTAAGCGATTTCACTCTGCATGCCCGGCAGGGTAATCAAAATACCCAGAGCCCGGATGGGGGTAACTAATGAATCTGTCAGACATTAATTGGGACCCTAATGAGGCTGGGACTTGGCCGTTACCCATTAAAGCGGCAACGATTGTGGTGATATGCATTCTGGTTTTCGGTGCGGGCGTTTACTATGACACGCTTGACCAGTTGGCGGCGCTTGATGTTTCCGAACAAAAAGAGCTGGACTTAAAGCAGTCATTTGAGGTGAAACAAAAAAAATCAATCAACCTGCAAGATTATCAGGATCAATTGGCGCAAATTGAAATACAGCTGGAAGATATGATTCGGCAAATGCCGACCAAAGAAGAAGTGGCAAGCCTGCTGATTGATATTTCCAAGACCGGCTTAGCGAGCGGGCTTGAATTCAGGTTATTCAAGCCCGGCACTCCAATTCGTAAAGACTTTTACTCGGAACTACCTATCAATATTGAAGTTACTGGTAAATATGAAGCGCTGGGTTTATTTGTGAGTGGTTTGGCCTCGTTGCCTCGCATCGTTACCGTACATGATGTCAGCATTATTCCCGAAAGTAAGGAAGGGAAAATGAGGATGGCTGCAACGGTAAAAACCTATAACGAAGGTGATGACGGAGCCGTAAAAACAGTGACCAAGAAGAAAAGGGGGCAAAAGTAATGGAATACGACAAGTTACTGTGGGCGCGAATTTATTCGCGCTTTTTAGCACCTACCGCGCGAATAAATTCGCGTCCACACTTGCAGGTCAGTTGCGTGTTTTTTATGGCTTTACTGGCAGGTTGCGGCAATGATGATTTTTCGGATTTAAATCGGTATGTCTCAGAAGTTAAGGCCAGGCCTAAACAACCGATTAAATCCTTACCTGAAATCAAAGTCATTGAACCTTTTATCTTTAAACCAGAAGGTCTGCGTGATCCATTTAGGCCGCTGGAGCAGCCTGAACAGACTGAAGGCGTGGACGTGTCAACAGGTAACGGTATAAAGCCGGATACCACCCGGCGTAAAGAAGAATTGGAATCGTTTCCTCTGGATGGCTTAAAAATGGTGGGCACTATCGACATGAGGTCGACTTTGTGGGGATTGGTAAAAGCAAGCGAGGGCACCATTTATCGCGTCAAGGTAGGGCATTATATGGGCAAAAATTATGGCAAAATCATACGAATAGTCAGCGATAAAATTGAATTGATGGAAATAGTCCCTGATAAGCCGGGAACATGGCGTGAACAACCCGTTTCAATAGCGTTGACAGAGCAATAAAAAAGGATAAAAAGATGAATAATGAACAAGGCGGTGCTGTGCCTACTATCCACAGAGCGCGAATCAATTCGCGCCCACAGTCATTATCTGCTTACATCGGTTTAGGGCTATTATTATTTGTATGCCAAAGTGCCGCTGTCAAAGCCTCGGATCTAGCGCTATCAGCGATAGATTTTGCGACACAGTTAGGCGATAAGCTACAGATTGAAATGGAAATGACGGGGCCTGCCACTACCCCAAAAATATTTAAGACTGATAATCCTGCACGTATCGCTTTGGACTTTCCCGGTGTAAAAAGTGCGTTGGCAAAAAAAATGTACCCCATTAACCAAGGTGCAGCGAGCAGTGTTTATGTGGTGGAAGCTGCCGGCAGAGTGCGTGTTGTGGTTAATCTGATTGAGACCACACCGTTTGAAACCAAAGTGGTTGGCAATAAGGTGTTGCTGACCTTGACTTCTGCAAAGGCTGCAATGCCTGCTGCATTAAAATCGGTTGTGGCAAAGCCGGTTGCAGCGCCTGTGCTAACAAAGACAACTAATCAGGTGGTTGCGGCGTTAATTCCCGCACAAGATATTAGCGGTTTTGATTTTAAACGTGGCGATAAAGGCGAAGGACGCATACTGATAACGCTGGCTAATCCCAACACCATTGTTAACTCCAAGGAACAAGGCGGGAAAGTTATTGTCAGCTTTCTCAATACCAAGTTGTCTGAAAGCCTGGCTAAACGGTTGGATGTTTCCGAGTTTGCAACGCCGGTTAAGTTTATTGATACCGTCTCGTCTGACCGGCAAACCACCATTACCGTGGCCATGCAAAATGAGCTTTACGATTATTCGGTGTTTCAAGCAGATGGCTTATTGACCGTTGAATTTCGTCCTTTAAGCTATGAAGAGAAAGACGCGTTGGATAGATCGCGTACCCAATATTCTGGCGACCGCTTGTCGTTAAATTTTCAGGAAATTGAAATACGTAGCGTGATTGCGATTCTGGCCGAGTTTACCGGACAGAATGTGGTCGCCGGTGAGGATGTAACCGGCACGATTACCCTGAAGCTGGACGATGTTCCCTGGGATGAGGCCTTGGATTTTATCATGATGACCAAGGAGTTGGGCAAGTATGAGTCCGGCAATGTCACTCTGATTTCAACGCTGGATAAGATTAAGGATTACAAGCGGAAGCAGCAGGAAACAGAAAAAGTCGTGGCCCAGTTAGATCCGATGGTGACTGAGTACATTAAAATCGATTACGCGAAGGCTGCCAGTTTTAGGGCGCTGCTGAATGGCACTGATGCCGGTTCTTTTGGTGCTTGCGGGGTGACCGGCACCGCCGAAGTTGCTTCAACTGTCGGTTCGGTAGATGAAAAACCTTCTATTGCGCAATCATTGGGCAATGCGCAATCAAGTCCGCAAGGCGCTGGAGGCGGCGCAAGTGCGCAAGGCAGCAATGACGATTTACGCATGCTGTCGCCTCGCGGGTCGGTTGTTGTCGATGCCCGAACCAATACGTTGATTGTTCGCGATACCACAAAACGTTTGGAAGAGATAAGAAAGCTGATGCGTAAGCTTGACGTGCCGGTGCGTCAGGTGATGATTGAGTCACGGGTGGTTATTGCACAAGATAATTTCACCGAAAATTTAGGCGTCAAGTTCGGCGCAGCAAAGTCAGCAACTGTTGGTTCTGATAAGGTCTTTGGTATTGGCGGGGCCGGGACTCGTGGTGCAATTAATCCTGATTCGAACGGCAATATGGGTACGATAAATGATAACTTATTAGTTGATTTGGGGGTGTCAGCGTTGAGTGCTACCCCTCCAGGCGCGTTGGGCATGACGCTGGCCAGAGGCGCCGATTATGTGCTGAATCTTGAGCTTCAAGCCTTACAAATTGAAGGCAAGGCGGAAATAGTATCCAATCCCAGGGTAATGACCATGGATCGCTGTACGGCGGTTATGATGCAGGGGCTCCAAATTCCATATCAAACTCAGTCGATTGCGGGGGGGGTTACGGTGACAACAACTACTTTTATAGATGCGGTTCTTGAATTAAACGTAACACCGCAGATTACCCCCGCTGGGTCGGTTATTATGAATTTGCTGGTTAAGAAGGATGCTCCGAACTATACGGTTGTTACTGCACAGGGTAATCCTAGTATTGATAAAAGAGAGGTTAAAACCTCGGTGCTCGTTGAAGATGGTGAGACGATTGTTTTAGGCGGGGTTTATGAGGGAGCTGAATCCATGTCCAAGAATAAAATCCCGTTTTTCGCTGATTTACCGGGTATAGGGTTTTTATTTACCAATTCATCAGAGCAGAAGACCAAAAAAGAATTGTTGATTTTTGTGACACCAAAAATTATGAAAGATAATCTAGCCAGCGATTGATTGCTTCTACTTAGAGCAAAAAGAGGGCATAATGCCCCCTTTTTTAATGGTTTAACTTCGCAAGGAAGGCAGGTCATGACGCGATCAGAGAATATATATTTAATTGGCCTCATGGGTGCAGGAAAAACGACGATAGGGCGACAGTTAGCCAGAGCCCTTAAATTGCCTTTTTATGACAGTGACAAGGCGATTGAAGAAAGAACCGGCGTAGATATTCCGACTATCTTCGAGTTTGAAGGCGAAGAAGGCTTTAGGGATAGAGAGCAGAAAATGATTCAGCAATTGACCCAAATGGAGGGCATTGTGTTGGCTACCGGCGGCGGTGCAATCTTGCGTGAAGAAAATCGCAACTTGTTGAAAGAGAATGGCTTTATTGTCTACTTGCAATGTTCGGTAGAAAGGATTTTGGAGCGGACGCGCCGAGATACACAGCGTCCATTGCTGAAATCAGATAATCCCAGAGACCGCATAGAAAGCTTATTTGCGCAACGTGAACCGCTGTATTTGTCTTGCGCCGACTTTAAAATTGACACGGGCGTGATGCAAAGCAAAGAAGTCGTCAGTCATATTTTAGAAGAATACCATTCGGTTAATCGTTAATAGACAAAACCTACGCGGCGCCATTAAATACAATGGAACGCAGATGACGCAGATAGATACCCTGAACGCAGGATACTCAAAATATCTGATTAAATCATAATCATCTGCGTTCTGTTTCTGGCAGCTCCAAAAATTAATAACTATGAAAAAATTACTGGTTGAATTAGGTGACCGTAGTTACCCGATCTATATAGGCTCTGATTTACTGAGCCAGTCTGAACTGTTCATCAAGCATATAAAGTCCAAGCAGGTTGTTGTGGTTACCAATGAAACCGTTGCGCCTCTGTATCTGAATGCGGTTTTAAAAAACTTGCAGGGCTATATCGTTGAAACAGTCATATTGCCCGATGGCGAGCAATTCAAGACCTTAGATTCGGTGGCTCAAATTTTTGACAAGCTGCTGGCCAGCAAGTTTAGTCGTAATGCCACTTTGATTGCTTTAGGTGGCGGCGTTATTGGTGACATGGGCGGCTTTGCGGCAGCCTGCTATCAGCGAGGTATTGCTTTTCTGCAAATTCCCACCACATTGCTGGCGCAGGTTGATTCGTCGGTAGGCGGCAAAACCGGTGTTAATCACCCGCTGGGTAAGAATATGATTGGCGCTTTTTATCAGCCGCAATGTGTTATCGCCGATGCCGATGTATTGGATACGCTGGATGATCGTCAATTATCTGCCGGACTGGCCGAAGTGATTAAATATGGGCTGATCAGGGACGTTGAATTCTTTGAGTGGCTGGAAAATAATATCGACGCGTTACTGGCCAGAGATAAGCAGGCCCTGGCTTATGCCATTGAACGTTCGTGCATGAATAAGGCTGAAATTGTCGCCGAAGATGAAACTGAAACCGGAATCAGGGCGACGTTAAATTTAGGCCATACTTTTGGCCATGCGATAGAAACCGGTGCCGGTTATGGACACTATCTCCATGGTGAGGCGGTTGCCATCGGCACCTGCCAGGCCGCCGATCTTTCCAGAAGAAAAGGCTGGTTAAGCGATCAAGATGTTGCCAGAATTATTGCGCTTTTTAAAAAAACCAAACTGCCCGTAGATCCGCCCGAACAAATTGATTCAGACCGGTTTTTAGACTTAATGGCCGTAGACAAAAAAAATGTGGACGGCCGAATCAGGCTGATTCTATTACAAAAAATCGGCATGGCAACATTGCCCGTCGAAGTAGCCCTGGAACTATTGGAGAAAACGCTTAAAACCTATGGTAGAAGATGATGTCCTTTGGATGAACCAGCAATCCCGTGATCCGATAAATAAGGTTCCGATCAATACCACGGCTCATTCCTTGATAACAAAGGAACGAATGCAGAAGCTTGATTTATTAAGCCATCTGCTTGCAAACCTGACACGGACCCTTGTTGTCTGTGGCCCGAAAGGCATTGGTAAGACGACGCTGCTTAATGTTTTGCAAGAGCGTGACACTCAATCATGGCGATATTGCCTGATGCAAGGTAATGCTGATTTAAGTTTTGAGGCTATTTTGCAGCAATTAACTGAGGCTCTCGGCAGTCACTCTGGCCAGTCGTTATCAGTGGCTTTAGCGCAGTATCAAGGTCAACATAAGCAAGTCGTATTGATTATCGATAATGCGGGTGAATTAGTGCCCGGCTTGATTACGGCAATGATTCAATATGCAACGGCACATTCTGCTTTAAGGATGATCTTCGCCTTAACACATGACGAATTGCAGGTGAAACGCGGATCGGATCGGGCTGTTGATGATTGTCATGTCGTTGAAATCCCAACCTTATCAGAAAACCAGTGCGGCGATTTTTTACGTTATCTGTCAACAAAACCTGGTTTGAACTTGTCGTTTAAAGCCATTAGTGAAAATATGATTGCGCATATCTACCGGGAAACACACGGTGTTCCGGGAAGAATTATCGCCGAAATATCTGGTGCATCAGGTGCTAAGCAAAGTAGAAAAATGAAATGGATGCTTCCCCTTATTGTCGTGACCGCGTGTGCTATAGCGGTAGGCGTTCAGTGGCTGGCATCGTCAACTCATAAAGACGGCATAGCGCTGGTTGCGGTTGACCAGAAAGCAGACGGTGGCGAAATGACTTCATTACCGTCAGAGCCCCCGATAATGCTTATGCTGCCGCCCGCTCAGCCAGCTGTTCAGTCACCGGAGCAATTTATACCGGAGAATAAAGAAAATGAGGAGGAGTCTCTGGTCAAAGCTAATGCAAGCTTGAGGGATGCTTTATCGTCTGATCTGAGCTCCGAGGATCAAGAAAATGATGTCATGCTGTCATCAGTACCGCCTAAACCGCCTGTGGCATCACCCGAGCAACCACAACCAGTGCAGTTAAGTGAAGCGGTTGATCGTGTAAAGCCGTTTATGCCCAATAATCTGGAAACAAGTCATTTACCAGCAAAGCCGGTAGCCGTTGCCGCAGCTCTTGAGCCGCGAGTCTTAAAAGTGCCGACGGCTAAACAATTGGCGCCTGAAAAATCGTTGCTGCCGTCAGCCAATAATTTCACCTTGCAACTTATGGCGTTATCAAAACAAGCCTCGGTTGATACCATGCTAAAAAAATACCCGGCAATGAAATCGGGCTTTAGGACTATTAAATCCTCAGCCAATGGCAAAGAGGTGTTTATTGTAGAATATGGTTCATATTCCGACGTAGCATCAGCCAATAAAGCCAAGCAATCATTGCCTGCTGAATTTCGTAATGCACTCGTCAAAAAAATGAGTTCGATCAAACGTTAGTTGGTTCGCCCGCAGGCATAAAGGTGGATTTCTGTAACTGTCGATACAGTCAAGCCAGTTGTTTTGTGATAACACCCTAAATTTAAACCTGAATAAATAAAGCCATGACCGCATTAAAAAATGATACCTTTATCCGAGCATTGTTAAAACAGCCTGTTGACTACACACCGGTTTGGATGATGCGCCAGGCGGGGCGTTATTTACCGGAATACCGCAAAGTCAGAGAGCAGGCCGGCAGTTTTTTAGACCTGTGCACCAACCCTGAACTGGCTTGTGAGGTTACCCTGCAACCGCTACGACGCTTTGATTTTGATGCGGCCATCTTGTTTTCGGATATCTTGACCATTCCCGATGCGATGGGCTTGGGGCTTTATTTTACCGAAGGCGAAGGACCTAAATTCACTAACCCGGTCAGAACGGCGGCGGATGTGCATAAATTGCCGATTCCAGACCCGGAAACCGATTTGCGCTACGTGGTTGATGCGGTTCGACTGATAAAAAAAACCCTGCAAGGCAGTGTGCCGTTAATCGGCTTTTCCGGTAGCCCCTGGACGCTGGCGACCTACATGGTTGAGGGCGGCAGTAGTAAGAGCTTTCAAAAAGTGAAAGGCATGATGTACGAACAGCCCAAGCTGATGCATGTCATGTTGGATAAGCTGGCGCAATCGGTCGCCGTCTATTTAAATGCGCAGATTGCAGCGGGTGCTCAGGCGGTGATGTTGTTCGATACCTGGGGTGGCATGTTAACGGGCGAAGATTATGTCGAATTTTCTTTATATTATGCCAAGCAAGTCAGATCATTGCTTAACACCAACGTAGATGGGCAGCAGATTCCCACTATCTTATTCACCAAAGGCGGTGGGCTTTGGTTGGAAGCCATGGCCGATTCCGGCTATGATGCCTTGGGGCTGGATTGGCAGACCGATATTGGCTTGGCGCGGACTCGCGTGGGTGACAAAGTCGCCTTACAGGGTAATATGGACCCCGTTTCGCTTTATGCCAGTCCTGACGTTATCACTGAAAAAGTAAAAGCTATTTTACATAAATACGGTTCGGGTTCAGGTCATGTGTTCAATTTGGGACACGGTATTTTGCCTGATATGAACCCTGATCACGTTAAAGTGATGGTTGATGCGGTGCATGAACACAGTCGTGTTTATCATCAAGCTTAAAATATTGAATATCATTTAATTAATAAAGAGGTTGCGGCCATGAAAATAGTGAAAAGTTTTTTGACAATCGGTTTGCTGGTTGCCAATGTTGGCATTAGCGCTGAGAGCCTAGACAAGCCTATTGATATCGTCGTTCATAGAAGCCCGACCTGTACTTGTTGCGGCAAGTGGCTGGCACATTTGAAACAAAATAACTTTACCGTAACTGATGTCGTTACCGATAACGTACAGGCCATAAAGGATAAATATGGTGTGACTCAGGAACTGGCGTCCTGTCACACCGCGATCGTCGAGGGTTATGTTATCGAAGGCCATGTGCCTGCTAATGACATTAAAACCTTATTAAAAACCAAGTCTAAAGTTGTCGGAATAGCGGTTCCCGGTATGGTTACTGGAACTCCCGGCATGGAAATGGGCGATAGAATCGATCCTTATAAAGTAGTGAGTTTCGATCATGAAAATCATACCCAAGTATTTAATAGCTACGAAGGCACGAAATGACTGATGCCGGGCTGTCGCTGCCCGACTCGCTGCATACGTCTGACAGACCAATCCACTCCAAGCAGGTTTATCTGGCGGGTGATGTCGGCGGTACAAAAACTATCCTGGCGCTGTTTGAGACCGATGGCGATGACCTTAAGTGTCTAAAAAAAGAACAATTTTCCAGCGCTGATTATCCAACATTTACCGAGTTACTGGCCTCATTTTTGACTAATGCAGATTACACCCAGATAACAGCAGTTTGTATCGGCGTGGCCGGTATCGTTATCAATGGTCGCTGCGAAACCACCAATTTACCGTGGGTGCTCAGCAGCAAAGGCATCGGCGAACGCACCAATACTCAAAATGTCTGGTTGTTGAATGATTTGGAAGCCACCGCATGGGGCTTGCTGAGCTTGCCGGAACACAATCTTGTTGAGTTGAATCCCGATGCGCAGTCTCAGCAAGGCAATATTGCCGTGGTTGCCGCCGGAACCGGCCTGGGTGAGGCAATCATTGCATGGGATGGCACTGCCCATCATGTTATTGCCAGCGAAGGCGGGCATGTCGATTTTTCTCCGAATAGCGAGCAAGAAATGGCCTTACTCGGTTACATGCGGGAAAAATACCCTGAGCATGTCAGCTGTGAGCGACTCATATCCGGTGAAGGCCTGGTTAATATTTATCAATTTCTCCAGCATATTCACCACGCAGCAACTGCCCCGGAAATCGAACGGCAAATGACTGAACGAGATCCGGCCGCCGTTATCGGCGAAGCAGGCGTTGCAGGCAGCGATACCTTATGCGTTGAGGCATTAACGCTGTTTTGTCGATTATATGGTGCTGAATCGGGAAACCTTGCGCTTAAATGCTTGCCTTATGCCGGTGTCTACTTGGCCGGAGGCATCGGTGCAAAAATCTTGCCGGTGCTGCAACAAGGCGAATTCATGCGCGGCTTTTTAGCAAAAGGACGCTGCCGGACTATCTTGCAGAAAATATCAGTCAAAGTCTGTACCAACCCAGAAGTCGCCTTGTTGGGTGCGTTAAGTTACGCCCAAAAAACACTACGTTAAAGCCATGAAAATGAGTGTTCCCAAAGAAATAAAAGATCAGGGTAATTGTTAATTATAGCCAAGTTTTAGATAGTCTTGCAGTGGTGCTCTACTGTACGATAGACATCAAAGCCGATGTAGCTCAGTTGGTAGAGCAACTGATTCGTAATCAGTAGGTCACGAGTTCGACTCTCGTCATTGGCTCCATATATTCAAAGGGTTAGGCTAAATTGTCTAGCCCTTTTTTGTGTCCCGTAGCTAAATCGTAGCTATCCTGAGCGGATTCGACCACCCGGAAAGCTGACAACCTATCCACGTACTCCGCCAAATGCTCGCTGGATAAATGCGCATAACGGCGCACCATCTCGACCGACTCCCAACCACCCAGCTCTTGCAGCACATGCAACGGCGTACCCGCCTGCACATGCCAACTGGCCCATGTATGCCGCAGATCATGCCAGCGGAAGTCTACAATCCCCGCCCGCTGTAATGCCTGCCGCCATGCCTTGGTATTCACTTGAGTCACGGGATTACCGTGATAAGTGAATACATGGGTTGAATGCTTGCCCAATTGCTCACGAATGATCACCACTGCCGCCTTAGACAACGGCACAGCAATCGCGCGCCGCGCTTTGGCTTGGTCGGGATGTATCCACGCACAACGCCGGGTGAGATCAATCTGCGACCATAGCAAGCCGGTAACATTGGCTTGCCGCAGTCCGGTTTCCAGACTAAACCGCACCATCGCTTTTAGATGGTTTGGCAATTCCAGAAGCAGACGATCCGCTTCTTCCCGCGTGATCCAACGAATACGCCGGCTGGGTTCAGGCAATAGCCGAATCTTCGGCACCTTGTCCAGCCAGTCCCATTCCAGAGCCGCTTTGCGCAGGATAGCGCGGATCAGGGCCAGCATCCGGTTAACGGTGCTGTTGCTGACTTGAGTCGCCAGCTTCGCCTGTATCAGCTTATCCACAGCATCACGGTTGATTTCATCCAATGCAGCGCCGTTCAGGTATAGATCCAGCCAGCGCAAATGCCCCTGATCATCTACCCGTGAGGCTTTGTGCAAGGTTTCATTCAACCAGCGCAACCCCGCTTCATTCCACGTATAACGCCGCTTGGCCCCCAGTTTGGATTGTTCCCAAAGCTGGGCTTTTAGCCGGTCGTGGAATTCCTGGGCTTTGTTTTTGTCGGGCGTTCCAGTGCTTTTTTGTACAGTTCGTCCGTTGAGGGTGATTTTAATCCACCAGACGGACGAGTCTTTTCGTTTAAAGAGTGACATAGGCTTATCTCCTGTGCACCCTGCAATGTTCGCCGTGGGTATTGTGAGCGGATATGGTCGATCAAGTCAACGTCCACAAAGACCCAGCACTTGCCGATCTTGGCGCCGGGAATTTCCCCGGCCTTGGCTTTGGCTTGCAGTGTTACAGGATGAATGCGTAACAATTCAGCGGCTTGTTGCAGGTCTAAGGTTTGCATGCTTAGGCCTCAGTAATTGCTGAAATGATAAAAATGGGTGAGCAGTGCGTACTTCGCATATAGCCTTTGTAAAATATATTTGAAGTAACCATGCTGTAGCTTCCCTTGTTTTATATCGTAGCTGCATATTTAGCAGTTACGCCGACTTTACTTGGCTTTAAAAATACGTTCAATGTAATGATTTATAACAATAAAATATTTTTTCTATGCTTAAAAGCCGACGCTTATATATCATTTGTGTGCTAGTCGTATATATGGATGACATTTCCTAATGCCAGATCTGGATTGGGGCAGCGCAGTTTGCGTTGAGCTAAGCGTTGAGATATGCTTTTGATTTCCCAGTAGCCTAAGTTTCGCAAGAAACCGTACCTACTACGGAATTTTTTAACACCCTCCGGGATGATAAAAAATTCCTTCGCGCGGTCATGGGGCACAAGCCCCCCGACACCCCCCTAACTTTGCTACCGGGGAAATAATAATTTTAATTTAGGAGACATCCACATGTTCGCTGTTATGCGGTTTGAAAAATTGAAGACGTTCGGCAACATTGGCGGCGTCGAGGGCCATTGTGCGCGAACGCGCGAAACGCAAAACGCCGACCCAGCCAAGGCAAAGCTAAACCGGTGGCTTGTTGGCGATGGCAATATTGTCGGCGATGTAAAAAACAGAATAGGTGGGCGCAAAATTCGTAAAAATGCAGTGTTAGCTCTTGAGTTCTTACTAACGGCATCACCGGACTATTTTCGCCCAGACCATCCTGAACGCGGCGGCCAGTACCAGGAAGATCGTGTCATAGATTTTGAAAAGGCCAGCCTTGTCTGGCTTCGAGACACTTTCGGCACTGAAAACATAGTCTCCGTGGTGACTCATCTGGATGAGCAAACGCCACACCTTCACGCCGTCGTTGTTCCAATTTGTCCAGACACTGGCAAGCTCAATGCCTCTCGATGGTTTGATGGCAAGAAATCGTTATCCGAACTTCAGACCCGTTTTGCTCACGCCGTAAACCATCTTGGCTTACGACGCGGCAAAGAACACTCGACGGCAACACATACGCGAATTGGCGAGTATTACGGCAACGTCAACACGGCAATACCCCCTGTTTTGCCTGATATCGCAGTTGCCATACCACCTATGGAGTTTAGGGGGGGTGTGCGCGAGCAATGGGCGCAAACTGAGTCAGGGCGACTGGCAATGATACAAGGCCCGACTTTGCAGCCAATTACTGATGCGGCATCAGAGCAGAAGCGCGAAAAAGCGCGGCGACATGCAGCAGAGACTGAAGCGGCCAGGCTGAGTCGCGCTCTTGAGCTTGAACGTATCCGCGATATCCCATTGCAAGGTGTTTTTGAAATGTGTGGCTATGAGATTGACCAAGATGATAAAAATCAGTACCGGGGCCCGCTTGGACGGATTAGTATCGAAACAAAAAACGGTAAAGCCAAGTTTTATAACCATGATATGCAAAAGGGCGGCGGCGGGGCGATTGACTTAGCGATGCATCTTGAGGGGATGGACTTTCCGGGTGCCTGTGCGTTTCTGGGCGGCAGTTTTAACGCTGATGCGATTATGAAAGCGGCGGCGCATAAAGCCATGCAGGATGCAAAAGAGGCGGTAAAAATGCCTGCGCCACTACCTCAACAGGATGAATCGACTTGGGAGAAAGTCAGGCACTATCTAGTTTCGGTGCGAAAACTAGCAGCATCCACAATCGATGCGCTGCACGAAAAAGGTAAGGTTTTTTCGGACTTTCGCAGTAACGCTTGTTTTATGTATGGGGCAGACGGAGTTGAGCTTCGTGGTACGACAGCCGATGTGTGGCATGGGTTTCGTGGTAAAAAAACAGGTTTTTTCAGTATGTTACGCGGTAGAAACGCTCGATCAGTTGCCTTGGTTGAGTCCGCCATCGAAGCAATGAGTTACGCAGAGTTAAATCCGGATGCCAGTGTTATCTCGTTATCAGGCGTGGGTGGTAAGGATCTGGCAAAGAACGTGCGCAACTGGCAGTCTAAGGGATTGAAAGTTTGCGCAGCATTCAATGCCGGTGAAGCAGGAGACGAAGCCGCTCTGCGGCTGATGGTCGCAGTATCAGGTGTAGAACGACATCGACCGCCGGAGGGAAATGACTGGAACGATGTGCTTAGAGCTAAAGCTACAATAGAACCATTGAGTACAACTAACAACCAAGATTCACTTTCCCCGGGAGATGAAGGGGATTCGCGGGCGAATCCCGATTAAATCTAAAATCGTTCGCGCAACATGCGTTAACGGGCGGTATGTTAAGCAGCTGATTAACACTCATATCATTTTTCACTATTATCGGAACAGTTTACCCTTCGGTATTTAGCTCGATAACCTTTTGTTATCGCGCAGTAACAACCACTTTTTTAGCGCTAAAAAAGCCGGTGACCAGACGGCAGCGATGCCAACAGCACAGGCGGCATGACCGCCAAGAAAGTGTCTTTCATGCCCGGCGGAAGGCTTTGAATCAGCAACGAGATCGCGAGGGCATTTAAGTCCCGATCCGTACAGTCGTGCTTAGCCAGATTGTAACCCCAGCATACGAGCCTGCAGTTTGACGAGATGTAGCCCACGGCATTATCGATCCGGTCAACCGAAGGGCTGTAAAACCCCCGTTGACCGGCATCGCCTTTCTTATACAATTTGATCTTCACCGGGAGCCCCGTGACTTCACAAACACCGCGGTCTAACCGCTCCTTGAACCAGGCTTCCGATAAATCGAACGACAAGCCACGCGCTTTCGCTGACTGCTTCGTCGACGCCAAAAATCGTTTTTCCGGATGATCCTGAAAATACGTGGTGAGGCGGGCGGTATGAGCCGCTTTATCCCTGACGTGCCGGCAGTGATAAAGAGTGCCGCAGCGGTGGCAGCAGTATTTCTGTATGGGCCCCCGTCGCTTTGCGGTCGAGATGGTGAAGTCTTTGCCACAGTTCGCGCAGGCTTTTGTGATAGTTGTTTCAGTTATTTCTGCGTTCATTGAATTCGCCTTATATTTAGGAATGATGTTAATGCACGTAGCCGAATGGCCGGCCGTCATATTCGCCGGCACTCAACTCTGTAGTCGATGAAAAGATCAAGTCATTAGGAATAAGAGCGAGCTTTTTGGCTTTAGGGTTGCGCTTTGCGGCTTGGGCTAGTCCGCAGCGCAGCATAGCTTTAATAGTTCGGGGCGACTGATTGCGCAGCGCGTCAATAACGTCTTTGGAGACCTTTGACGGAAACAGCGCGGTAGCGCCATGCTGGGCGAGTAGCCTACTGTAGATCGATTGGGTGACGGTGCCATGCTGCGCCGCGCTCATCGCGTCAATTTTTAGAACGATAAAGCGGCTCAGGATGGGTTTGCTGATGGTCGCGAGGCTGTTTGCCGTCGCTACATATAAGATATGTGACGCATTCGAAGGCATATCCAAGGCTTCATCGACAAACTTCTCCGCAGTGCGTTGTTCGAGCAAACTATACAGAGGACCCAGAGGATCGTATTTTGACGATGAAGACGCTTTGTCGATTTCATCGAGAATTACGATCGGATTCGCGGCGTCGTTATCGCGCAGAAGCTCGACAACAGCGCCGCTTTTCGCGTCTGACCACTGCGTGCTCATGCCGCCTAGGACGAAACCGGCTGTCGTCGCTGCTAGATCGACCTGACGACTGGCCACGCCGACAATTTCAGCGACCGCATTTACGACCGCGGTTTTGCCAATACCGGGCGGGCCGATTAACAGAACGGGTGGGAAATAAAATGTCGGGTACGGCTGTTTTAGAGCTAGCATCGCAAATGACTCTACATAGTCTAAAAAGCTATGACAATTTGGATATTGCGTCTTTAACGCTTGCATCTGTGCCATAAAATTTGCAGGCACTGTTTTTAGCAGACGCTTGCCGTTATCATCATCGGCGAACCGTTTCATCACCGCCAGCACGTTGCGGGTCGTCGCTTTGTCGCGTTTAAGTGTTTGGATCTTGTCGTTATCGAAAACTTTGACGTATTTATCGCTGGGGTTGTGGGATTTGAAAGGCTTGGCGGTGGCTTGCTGCTTCGCTTCCTGGGCAAAAGCGACGAGGTACTCATGCAGCTGCGGTAGGCTTAAATTACCGTCTACCAGCAGCTGCTTGATAGTCTCGTCAATCGCGTCTTGAAGCAAGTCCTGCTCGGTATCAAGCGCCGCTTGTTGAGCCAGGTGCTTGATTAATACCAATCTCAAAATATTTACACTGTAATTAGACTATAATTTGTTTTTATCTATCGCTTACTAAAGAGAGTTAATAACTATCGCACGTCCAAGAAAATTGCCTCCAGAGCTGAAAGATCATGATTTTCACGCGCTATCACGAAAGGAGAAGCATTCACGCACTCGCATTCGCTGGCTTGGGATGGCACACCTACAAGAAGGTCGGGAATACCATGAAGTCGCAAAATTTTTATACGTTAGTGAAGAAACGGTTCAAAAATGGGTGAAGCGATTCAAAGCTTCTGGACTTGAAGGACTAAAAGAATCGCCTCGAAGTGGCGCAAAGCGCAAACTCGAAGGTAGCCAAGAATTCGACTTTAAAAAAGCGGTTATTGACCTTCAAGAAAATCGCTCGGGAGGCCGAATAACGGGGCATGATATACAGATTCTCCTTGAAGAGCAGTTTCAAGTTAAGTGCTGTCTCAATAGTGTATACAACCTACTTAGTCGTTTAGATTTAGTTTGGATAACCGTTCGTTCAAAACATCCACAACAAAGCCAAGAGAAGCAAGATGCTTTTAAAAAAACTTTCGAGACTCGGCCATAGGCTTACTACCGAAAGGTATTGATGTAAAGCAGGTTGAAGTCTGGTTTCAAGATGAGGCGCGAGTCGGACAACGTGGGACAGTCAGTCGTATTTGGGCACAAAAAGGCACACGCCCCCGCATTGTTCAACAGCAACAATTTACAGCGGCTTATATTTTTGGCGCCGTATGTCCTGAGAATAGTAAAACCGCAGGCTTGATCATGCCAAAAGCGAATACTGAAGGTATGCAGCAGCATCTTGATATTATTTCGGCGACGGTAACAGCGGATAAACAGGCGTTGCTCATTGTAGATCGAGCAGCTTGGCACTTAACTGCAAAATTAGACATGCCTGCTAATATCACCATTATGCCACTGCCCCCTTATTCGCCAGAACTCAATCCAGTCGAACAAATTTGGCAGCAATTACGGCGTACAGACTTCTCGAATCGGTGTTTTGAAAACTATAATGAAATTGTAGCGGTATGCTGCCAAGCATGGAATATTTTTGCTAAACATCCCGAGGCTATTCATTCTCTATGCTCCCGCCAGTGGGCATCATTGGAGTAAATATTTATTTTGATTGGTATAACGCCTTAGGCAGTAATAGCTGCGCGTTGTGATAGTTAATGGGGTGCCAGCCAAAGCCTGGGGGGTGGGTTGCACGCATAATAATCTCCAAGAATAAATAATCTGTAGTAGAATTAAACTGTAGTCAAGAGGTCTTTTTGATCTCTTGCAGATTATTATAGGTATAAAATAACTTATAGCAAGTTATTTTGATCTACAGTAGATTATTTTTTATGGTGAAATATGATTCGATGCTATTTATCGCGCATTTTAGGTGAGCGCAAACTGAAAATTAGTGACGTGGCACGAGACACTAATATCAACCGAGGAACTATCACGCGTCTTTATCAGGAAAATTTTACGCGAATTGAAAAAGATGTAGTGGACACATTGTGCCAATATTTTAATTGCAGCATTGAAGAGCTGTTTGAATATGTACCCGATGAACCAAAAAAGCCAAATGAGGGTTAAGGTCAGTTTCTCAACCTACATATAATCCAAAAGGTTTTAGGGGGAATTTTCCGTGTATGTCGATAAAAACGAAAGCTCGCCCCCTCCAGAAATCTGATGTTTTCCAATTAACAATGCGCTAAAAACTTGAATAACCCTAGCTGGAAATCAGCGTGCAAAAGTTACCACTTTCAGCATTAGTTTTTACCAGCTTGCTAACAAATAAATATTATAAAACAATGTAGTAATAATTTTCATGGTCAATTATGACGCTGTTTACTGGTAAATACTGGACGCTGATTGACATGAGTAATGGTGGAGACATCAATTATTCGGTGGAGGCTCTTCCTGAGAAGGGAACTCCAGACCCGAGTTGGCGATATGTTGTTTTTGCGGCCTACGGCCAACTTCCCAATATTTTCATGTTTCAAAGGGGAAGTAAAACAACTGATCAATTAGGCAATAAGCTTCTAATGAATTATCTAGGGGGAAAGAACGGTTCCGGCAGCAATCTATCGGGATGTTGTCGCTACCTGCGCTCAATGCTGCACTGATCCGTTGTTAAATCGAAAGTTAATGATTAAATTCGGTAAACGGCATGAACAATACTTCGGGGAAATGGGAACGGAGTTTCGCACATGGCCATAAATCACCCGCCCGTTTGGCGTATCAAGGTTGTTCTTAATGAAACGAGACCGATGGTCTGGCGTCGCTTCGATACCTACTCGACGGTCACGTTGTCGCAACTGCACTACTTCATCCAGGGCGTTATGGGTTGGGAGTTGGCGCACCTCTTTTCTTTTCACGCCGAGCCTGGATTAGAACTTAACGACAGTTCGACCCTGGCCGACGTATGCCGCATTGGGGATACGCTGTGTTACGTTTATGACTTTGGCGACAACTGGGAGCACCTAGTCACAATCGAGAAAGAGATGAGGATTCGGCCCGGTGTCATCTATCCGCGCTGTGTTGCAGGGAAAAGTGCATGCCCACCTGAGGATTGCGGCGGGTCATGGGGCTACGCCGATATGCTTAGAACCCTGGCTGGGAGGCGGAATGCCCGCCGACACGAGCTTGTCGAGTGGTTGGGCGGCTCATTCGATCCCAAGCTCTTCGAGCTGGATGAGGCCAACGAGCGCCTGGCTGAGTATGCCGAAGTTGCGGGTGACTAAGTTAGTGGCCTTGCTGTTTCGGCGCAGCATTAAAGGGTACGATAACAATTCCTTCATTTTTGGGCCATAAAGCAGGCATTCATACTGAGCAAATTAAAGGATAGCCGACCGACAAAAAATGTTAAGGGTTGTCAGATGCCTGCCCTTAATCGCTGGCCTGCCAGGTGTCGGCAGAACGCTGAGGGCAGGCGTCGGACAAGCCTCGAGGGAGGAAACTGCGGGATATACCAAGGCGGGTCAGGACAGGCGATAGACTATGGGGATTTGAGTGATTGACCGGTCTTTGACGTGCCAAGTAAGCCGGTCTGATGGGCTATGAGATAGTTTAGGTGAGCCATTACGAAGCAGATGCCTCTGGCTTTCCGTTGCAGTGGCCTGCAAAAATCCGGGGATTTTACGCCACCAGACAAAGCCTACCCGCATCGACTCTGGCTGATGAAGCGTTGGCGAGTGCTTTGCATATCGAAAGATGCTGGAGCTCATGGTGCGCCTCGTTGCTGAGGTGATGCGCGAATCAACGGTTTGCGTGCCAGGATTTCGACGATGATCATCGGCGCCCCACAATCAGGGCACATAAAGACCGCCTGGACGGATTCTGTCGACGACTCAGTAACCTTGGCTTCCTCAGGGGCCACGTACAGCAACTCACGTATCCGCGTAAGCTTATCGTGTCGCCCGGTATTGGCTAACCAGCCATAATGCCGAATGCGGTGAAAACCACTGGGCAGCACATGCAGCAGAAAACGGCGAATAAACTCATCGGTAGAGAGCGTCATGGTTTTATGGCGGGTTTTGCCTTTGGCCCGGTAATCTTTCCAGCGAAACGTAACCCCCTGCTCGTCCATACTGATAAGCCGTGAGTTGGCGATCGCCACCCGGTGAGTATAACGCGACAGATAAGCTAATACCGCCTCGGGTCTGGCAAACGGGCGTTTGGCGTAGACTACCCATTCGCATTTTTTAAGCGGTGCAAGCCAGTCTGCGAAGGCCACCGCGTCTGCTAGATGGGCGTACTCACCGAAGAACTGTAATTGTCCTGCCGCCTGAGCTTTGCTCAGTTCTTCCAGAAAACGCCGTCGAAACAGCCGTGACAGCACCCGTACCGATAAAAAGAAACCCGGCTTGCAAGCCACCCATTGCTCGCCGTCCAAGGATAAACCGCCACCGGGAACGATGCCATGTATATGCGGATGATGAGTTAACGCCGATCCCCAGGTATGCAGGACCAAGGTAGCCCCGATCCGAGCGCCCAGATGTTTGGGATCAGCGGCGATGGTGTGTAGCGTCTCGGCGGCAAGCTCAAACAGCAGGCCATAGATCACTGCCTTGTTGGTGTAGGCGATGGCGCTGATCGGCGCGGGCAAGGTGAACACCAAATGGTAATAGTCCACCGGCAACAGATCATCCTGCCGGGCTTCGAGCCAACGTTTGGCCGTACTGGCCTGGCACTTCGGGCAATGCCGGTTACGGCAAGAGTTGTACGCGATTTCGTCATGCTCGCAGGCAGGGCAATGCAACACATGCCCACCCAAGGTCGAGGTGCGACACTGTTCGATGGCTGACATGACTTTCAGTTGCCCCAGACTTAAGTGCTTGTGCTGGGCTTGTCGCCAGGCGGTGCCATGGGCGCGGAAAATATCCGCCACCTCCAGTGCGGGACGCACCATGGCCTTGACCTACAAAGGTTGCAAGGTCTCAATCGGACTGATCACCTCACGCAGAATATCGGTGGCCACTTGAGTATAGAGTGCCGTAGTCTCCAGTTTTTTGTGACCGAGCAACACCTGAATAATCCGAATATCCACTTTCTGTTCCAACAAATGCGTTGCAAACGAATGCCTCAGTGTATGCATCGATACTCGCTTATTGATTCCCGCCGCCTCTGCAGCGGCATGGACAGCACGGCTAAGTTGCCGGGTACTGAGCGGATCGATGGGGTCCAAGCCAGGAAATAACCAGCCACCTTGCAACATTTTGCCTTGGGCATGGGCAAATTTCCACCAGGCACGCAAGCGTTCCAGCAGCACCGGCGCTAGCATGGCGTAACGATCCTTGCTGCCTTTGCCCTGTTCAATGCGTAGCGTCATGCGCTGGCTATCGATGTCGCTGATTTTCAGCGACACTACCTCGCTGACACGCAAGCCGGCACCGTAAGCGACTGATAATGCGGTCTGGTGCTTGAGGTTGTCAGTGGCAGCGAGTAGGCGGACCACCTCCTCACGGCTCAATACCACCGGCAGTTTGCGAGGTTCATGCACGGGATGCATCTTGGTCAACAATTCCGGGTGATCTAGCGTCGTTTCAAACAGAAACTTGAGTCCCGTGATAGCCGCATTCAGGGAAATAGACGAAATGCCGTGATCGACCAGATACAACTGATAACGGCGTAGATCTTCGGAACTGGCCGTATCCGGTGAGCGTCCCAGGAATGCTGCGAATCGCTTTACCACTCGAACATAGCTGGTCTGGGTTTTGGGGGAAAGTTTGCGCATCCGCATGTCATCGATCATGCGTTGACGTAACGGGGTAATGGGTTTAATTGTCGAAGTCATGACACTGCTCCTATCTTGAAACAAGGCGGATTGCCTTATTTCTTAACATAGGGAACAGTTACACTCTTTCAATCACCGGGAGGCTTAAAATCGCAGCCACCATAGCGCGAAGCGGTTTAGTCCTTCGACCCCTTGCAGACAGTCGGATATGAATTTAGGCTTCCCGATACCGGTCATTGGCAAAGTAAGTTGCGCTATATCGACCCAAGTTGACTCGTCATATACACGCTAATGTAGGATATTTCTATATTGTGTTTACAAACCGGCTTCGGATAAGTTGGCTTTTTGGTAAATAAGGTAAGGTTCTGCCGGTTTTTTTATTGGAAGCATTCCATACCGATCTTTATCTCGGGCTATCCCAACCGCATCCGGTAAATCACCCTCGTGCTCATTGAGCCAAACATCTAACTCATGACCGATATGAGTTAGCAGTAATTTTTTAGGCTTAATAGCGGTATATGCTTCAAGAGCCAGATTGAGATCGTTATGGTTTTTTGGCGCTTTATCCATAGGTGGAAACGAACAATCGAGCACCATTAAATCCGGTTTCCATTGCTTTAAAAAGGACTGGGTTTTTTGCGGCAAGCCTACAGTATCGGTCAGATAAGCCAATTTGCCAGAATCATGTTCGAAACAATAGCCCAAAGTCCTTTTGGAATGTAGCAAAGGCACTGGCGTTACTATAAGTCCAGCTAACTCAAAGCTCTGAAAAGGTGCAAGTTTGATAAAATCGAGTATACCGTGATTTTTGAACAAATCGCCACACCCCTCCTGATCATCGGGGCCATAGACCGGCAATACCTGCCCCAAGCCCCAGCGCAGGGGAAATAAGCCCTGTACATGATCGGGATGATAGTGCGTCAGCAATATGCTGTGCAGGGTTCCATCCGGAAAACGTTGTTTCAAATCCGGCAACCCCGCATCAAGCAGTATCTTATACTCATTAATCTCCAACAAAGCCGAGCATGGCTCTCGCCTTAATTCGGTATTGAAGGTAGCCTTAACGCAAATATCACAACGACAACCATGCACGGGCACACCGGGCGCATTGCCAGTACCTAAAAATCGTAAAGACAGAGTTTCGCTCTGGTCATTAGGCAATATCATTTCCATGTTGAGCTGTTTTTTCCTGAGTAAGTAAAGCGATAAAAGCCGTACCACAGTCTTCCAGCAATCCGTCATTTTCTAAAAAGGTAACATTAGGATGACAAATACGGTTGAATAATACCGCTCGTTCCAGACGATTCTCAATTTCCTCATCAGTTTCACGTCGTCTTTTCTTAAGGCGTTCACGTAACACGTCCGTTGAGCTTCTGATTAACACCACCTGCATGTCTGGCTCCTTTTCCAGCGCAGTAAAAAAATACTCACGAGACCCGTTGATAACCACGTTAAACCCTTGCGTTAGCCAGAAATTAATTTCCTTACCAATACCGTAACGCAATCCGTGACTGTCCCATTGCATGGTAAAAAACCCCTGCTTTTCCTTGGCGGCAAATTCTTCTTCGGACAGATGGATATGGTTTTCACCTACCAACTCCGGCAGACGGGTGATATAGCGATGCGCAAACACGATTTTATTGCATGCCGCAAGTTTTTCTCGGGCATATTGCATTAAGGTATCCTTGCCTGAACCCGAGGGCCCGATCACATAAAACAGCCTCCCCTTACGCATTAAACACCTCCGTATAGCGCCTGATAAACCGGCTGGCCGTTCACCCAGGTTTGCCGAGCTTGCGGATAGGTGCCAGAAAAATCAACACACACCAGATCTGCACGCTTACCTACAGCGATTTCGCCCCTATCATTCAGTCCCAACGCCTTGGCCGGATTCAGGCTGACCAGTTTCATCGCCTCCGACAAACTCAGTACGCCAAGCTGTTCCAACATAAATACTGCCGTTAATAGACTAGCGGGCGTGTAATCCGAACACAAACAAGTCGCCACGCCATGTTCTATTGCGTCCTGCGCCTTCATAGAACCGCTTTGGCTTTTGCCACGCAGAATATTCGGTGCGCCCATGATGGTACTCATGCCTTGCTCAATAGCATAGCGTGCGGTTTCCAGATTAATTGGAAACTCGCTGATATGAACGCCTAACGCTTTAATTTCCGCCACTTTTTCGGAACAATCATCGTCATGACTGGCGACATGGATATTTTTACTATGCGCATGGGCTATCAATTGTCTGACCCTGATTTGTGCAGATTCCGCCTGTGCCAGTTTATCGTCGATCAGCGACAGGCTTTCGGCCTCGGTTTTCTGATAGGTTTTTTGCAGATAAGTCTGATAAGCGCGCATATCCTTGAACTGGCCCTGCCCAGGCGTATGATCCATGATTGACAACAAATGCACGGCGTCTTCATCCAGCAATTTCAGCAATACCGGCAGCGCGGTCGGATCGGTGATTTCGTAACGGGTATGAACGCGGTTATCGACCAGCCCTTTGCCGTTAAAAACATGTATCGCACGAACAATGTCCGCAGCCATGTCATTATTGCGTAATCCCAGTTCGGCATTGGCAAACGACAGCGAATGAAACACCGTGGTAATACCCGCTGCGGCATTGCGTTTATCGGCTTGGGCAATGGCAAATTCCAGCGGAAAATGCACGTTGGGCCGAGGTTCTATGTCTTTTTCCAACGCATCGGCATGAAGATCGATTAGACCGGGGAGCAAGTAGCGATTGCCCAGATCGATAGTTTGCTCAGCATTAATATCGGTGGGGTTAATGGCAACGATATGGCCATCTTCGATTAACAAAGACGCATGTTCAACAATGGCATCTGTTAACACCAGACGCGCATTAGTAATAAGATAATTCATGATGACTCCAAATTTATACTATGTGTGCTAGCTGCCTACCGGCACGCTTAATTCAACAACTTCATCCGCCATGCGTTTAACCAAATCAGCATGGTGAAAAATCGCCAACATGCCGACACCTTGTTCTTTTTTGCGTTGAATCAGCGCCACCACGCGGTCGGTGGTTTCAGCGTCCAGACTGGCGGTTGGCTCATCCAGCAACAGCAGTCGGGGCGAGGCAATTAAACCGCGAGCCAGATTCACCCGTTGTTTTTCGCCACCGGAAAAAGTCGCAGGCGGCACTTCCCATAAGCGTTCGGGGATATTCAGTTCCGCCAGTAATTCAGCCGCTCGCGCCCGACCTTCCTGCTTATTAACGCCTTGCCGATATAAAGGCATGGCCACTACATCCAGGGTTTTTTGCCGTGGCAAGGTATGCAAAAACTGGGTGACAAAACCGATTTCCTCACGCCGCAATTCCAGGATTCGATGCTCTAAGGCCAGCGCTAAATCCAGGATTCCTCCCGTCGCTGATTCGTACAACAGCCGTCCGCTGCTGGGCAAATAAGTTCGGTAAATGCTTTTTAACACCGACGATTTCCCGGCACCGGTGGGGCCGATTAACGCGGTCAGTTTGCCTGCATACACAGTGAGATTTACCTGCGAGGACGATGGAATGACTTTGTTTTGCTCATGCAGAAAAAAAGTCTTGGACAGGTTTTCAACCATTAATAACGGTTTGTTGGTCATGATTCTGCTCCTTATAGCGCCGAAGCGACCAGTTGTTGAGTGTAGGCATGTTGCGGGTCTTCCAGGATCTGGTCGGTCAGCCCTCTTTCAATCACCCGTCCGTATTTCATCACCAAGGTGCGCCCGGCCAAAAGCCGGATCACACCCAGATCATGGGTGACCACAATCATCGCGGTGTTCAGTTCTGACTGAATTTCCAGAATCAAATCCAGAATTTTCGCCTGCACCGATAAATCCAGACCGGTGGTGACTTCATCCAGAAACAACAAAGGCGGCCGAGTTGCCAGCGCCTTGGCGATTTGCACACGCTGTTGCATGCCGCCGGAAAAATTTTTGGGCAATTCATCCATGCGTTCGGTCAACACCTCGGTACGCGCTAACAGCTCGCGAGCGCGTTCACGAATCTCGCGGTAATTCATCACCTGACTCATCAATAACCGTTCGGCAATATTGCCGCCCGCCGATATGTCGAAATTAAGGCCCAGATTGGCGTTTTGATAAACCATGCCGAAACGATGATTGCGCAGGCTTCGACGTTGCGCAGGATTGAGTTCAAATAAGCGCTTTTGCTCGGTTTCATCAAAGAACAAAGCACTACCACTGTAAGGTATTTGATCAAAATACAGGCACTTGACCGCCGTCGATTTGCCGCTTCCAGACTCGCCCATGATCCCTAGAATTTCTCCTTTATAAAGATCAAAGTTCAAATCATGCAACGCGACAATACTGCCGCAATGCGGGCAGATATTGGTCTCAAACTCGGGACCGGTGCTGGTGAAACATAAATCACAGCCGGGTCCGTAAACTTGCGACAAGCCTTTTACTTCCAGAATCTTATCCATGCGCTAACTCCTGCTGCTGTTCGCAATAATCACTGTCGGAACATTGGTAAACTCGCTCACCTTGTTCATCGATAAACTCATCCAGAAAACTCTCCTGTGAACCGCACAGTTTGCATGCTCTACGCTCGCCGCGACTATCGGTAAAGTCTTCAATGCGAAACGGTACATCATCAAACGCCAACGGCTCGGCGGGGCAATGCGGAGGTACCGCGTAGATTTTTTTCTCGCGGCCTGCGCCGAACAGAATCAACGCCTTGGAGTTGTGCAGTTTGGGTACGTCATAACGAGGAATCGGCGACGGATCGATGATGTAATGGTCATTGATCCGGGTCGGGTAACGGTGCGAAATGGTGATCTCATCGAATTTGACGATGTCTTCGTACAGCTTGACCAACAGCCTGGAATAATCGGCCTCGCCGTGCATGACCTTTCGTTTGTCCTCACTAGGTTCGACAATGACCAGCGCATCCGGATAAGGCACTTGCAGCACTAAAATCTGATCGGCACGCAGCGCTTGCTCGGGTATCCGATGGCGCGATTGAATCAGCGTTGCTTCTTGCAAGCGCGTGGTGGTGGCTATGCCGGGACAGGTCATTTCGATGAATTTGCGTAAATTAACCGCATTGACCGAATCATCGGAGCCTTGGTCGATGACTTTCACGGTGTCGGTTACGCCTATCAACGCTAGGGTCAATTGCAGGCCGCCGGTACCAAAACCCCGTCCCATCGGCATTTCGCGAGATGAATACGGCACCTGGTAACCAGGGATGCAGATGGCTTTTATCACACTGCGGCGTATCTCACGCTTGGCGTATTCGTCCAGAAAGGCGAAATTGATTCCGTTACTCATGACTAGCCTCCTGTTTTTGCTGGGTGGTTCTTAATCTGTCCATATCTGACTGAAAGGTGACGTAATGCGGCATTTTGTAGTGCGAGGCAAAGCCCATCGAATCGATGCCATCGACATGTAGCAACACAAATTCGGGATCTTCAGAAGGATTTTCTGCACCGTCTTTCATGCCTTTTTGCAAGGCTCTATCGAGAATTGCCATCGAAATCGCTTTAACCTCGTTGTGTCCGAAACAAGCGCCGTAACCCAAGGTAAAGGTCGGCAAGCCTTTGTTGTCGTCATCCTGGTACATCGCCACCACTTCGCATTCGGTCATTAATACTTCACCCACTTCGGTCAGTTCGCCGGTAATCGGATGCGGCAACAGTACCGGCAAATAACCGACACGCAGTTCCGCTACGGTAGGATGTACATCGCCATAACCGCGCATATTCGTGTAAGCAATCGCCAGCAGAGAGCCGGTTTCGCCGCGTGCCATGGTCGCCAACGCCGCACTGCGCGGCACCGGAAAAATCAGCGGTTCACGGGTAATATCAAACGGCTGTTCACGGGCTGCTTGATTCACTTTAGGCAAGAGTCCTTCAGCGCGCAGGCTGTCCAGCACTTTCGGGAACGAATCAGGCACCGCTTGTATCGGCAAATTCGTAAACAAGGTTTTAGCTACGCTTTGAAACTGCTCCTGACTTTCATTCAGCAATTCCATGCGCAGTAAGCGCAGCGCGTAATCGGTGGTTGGCCCCAACATCTGGCCGCCCGGAATATCCTTGAACGATGCCGAAATACGCCGAATCAATCGCATGTGGGTAGTGTCATGCACCGGTGTTTCCAACAGCCGGGGTTTGGTAGAACGGTAGGCACGCAAAGCAAAACTGGCTTCCAGCGTGTCTCCCAGGCTTTGCTTGATAGCCAGTGCCGCGAGTTTTGGATGATACAAACCGCCTTCTGACAGAATCCGACTATGCAAAAAATACAGCTGCTTTTCGATGGTTTCGAGGTCCAGTGGCTGTCCGGATTCACCTTGGCGGGTACGCAATAATTCCAACGCGTCGGCAGCGCCGTCGATTGCGCGACCACCGCCTTTAATAGCGACATAGCCCATTAGTTGATCTCCTTGATTTGTGTGGTCCTCGGTAATGCCAAAATACCTTCCTCAGTTGCCAGCAGCATGTCCACGCCTAGCGGAAAAGCGCCATTCCAGCCTGAGCGTTGTTTGAACCAGGATATATCCAGACCCTGCGGAGCTATATGCACAGCCGTTTCGATGCCGGGCCCGGTCAGTTGATAGGTGGTATCGCCACCGTTCATTGCAGCCACCATCAGCACCAACGTCGCACCCAGTTCGGGACTGGCCAGCGTGCCCTGGCACGGTTCAAAATCCACAGGCAGTGTGCCTTGACACAGAATAAAAGCGGCTAATTCAGGCGCAGTTGGCTTGATTTGTAAACGCAGCCAATGGCTGTTATCGAGCTGCTGATGCGGATCGGCCAAACTGCTTTCGCTATCGACCAGCGTCGCCAGCACCGCGATCGCAGCATTGTGTTTACATTCCGGTAAGACGCTGATTTGCCCAGGACGTGAAAAAGCCTCAACCACACATCGAAAAGCCGCCTGTTGAAATTCAGCTTGCCAAATCATCTCAATCATCGTCATGCTCCGTCGCGTTGAGTAAGGCAAAATCTACCCGAGTAAGCGCCAGCATGGCATTACGCAGATTTTGTTCTGTAGTCAGTTCGGCCATGCCGATTTCTACCAATTGATAAATCGCCAGCCAGCCGGGCAGTTGATGCGCCAATACTGCATCGCACACCGCCAGCGCTTCAATCTTTTCCCGGTCATCGTCCATCAGTTGCGCCGCGCCCTGATATTCCTGATTGTCTTCAGTACTGATTGTGATCCAGGCACTCGCCAATGGAATTTCGCCTAAAAAGTAAGGATCGTTAAAAGCGCTGTCGCGTAATTGCAGCATGGCCAGGCCGGTTTGCGGCAACTGCACGGGGGTAATCGTCCAGTGTGCGGCAATCTCATTGAGCACTGCCGCGATCTGTGTTTTCGACTGGGTGGCAAGCGCCCTAGGCCAGTCGCATCGAGATATATTCATTAGTTCAAGACCTTTCTAATCCAGGATGACAGGTTATCGATCACCACAATGGTGATCAGAATAATGATGATTAAGGCCGAAGCCTGGTTGTATTTAAATAGACGCAAAGCATCGTGCAGTTCCAAGCCGATACCGCCCGCGCCGACCAGTCCCAGCACCGCCGCCATGCGCACGTTACGGTCGAAGATGTACAAGGTATTGCCCACCGCTTCTCTGAGCATCGAAGGCCAGGCGGCAAACACAATTTTTTGGGTAAAACCGGCACCAACCGCTGACAAGGCTTCATATTTGCCAGCCGGTACCCGCTCCATGTTTTCCGCAAAAAATTTACCCAAAAAACCTGCGGTATGTACCGATAGCGCCAATACACCCGGCAACGGCCCCAATCCCATTGAACTGACGAATATCAACGCCAGCAGCAAATCGGGCATGGCACGCATAAAATTGAGCAATTCTCTGGCAACCCGATAGGCGACCGCATTAGGTGTTAATGGACGCGCCGCATAAGGCGCTATCGTTGCGGCCATGATAAAGGCCAGCACAGTCCCCCAGAACGCAGTCACCAAGGTTTGCACCATTAGATATAGATAACTAGACATGTTTGAGAAATTAGGCGTGCCATAACGGCTAAAATATTCCGTCATGTCTTCAACACCATACAACAAATCCTTAAAATCAACACCTAAATCCCAGATGATTAACCACAGCAGGGCAAGGATCACAGATAGCCAAAGCGGAAATAAATTAAGCGGTTTGGGCGGCAAGGTATTAATGGACATTGAGTATGCCTCCGATGGCTTTCTGCCGAAACACATCGGACAGCCTGTCCAGTAGTGTAACCAGCGCATAAATGGATAAAGCGATCATGCCGATACGCTCGTAATTGAACAAACGCATAGACATCACCATGTCGTAACCGATACCTCCCGCACCGACCAAACCCAGGATGGATGCCGCGCGCAAATTGTGATCGAGAATGTACAATAGCGAACCGATAAAATCCGGCACCGCTTGCGGCAGCATCGCATACAAAATGCTTTGTAATTTATTACAGCCAGTCGATTCAAGCCCTTCAATGGCTTTGGCACTAACCACTTCTATGCTTTCAGCGATAAATTTACCCATAAAACCGACGGTGACCAATGCCAGCGCCATAATGCCCGGCAACGGCCCCAGTCCCAACGCCGACACAAAGACCAGCGCCCATACCAGTTCCGGCAGTGCCCGAATAAAGCTCAGCAGATCGCGGGTCATGCGAAAAATCCAGGGATGCGGACTGGCATTTTTAGCCGCCAAAATGCCCAGCGGCATCGAGATAATGACAGCCAGCATGGTCGCCAACAGCGTCATTTCCACGGTTTCCAGCATTTTTGTACCCAATTGCGGTAAATACTGCCAATCCGGTATAACCCATAAATTCTTCGCAAAATCCAGCATACGCGGTAAGGCATAAAAGATTTTGTTATACGACATATCCACCGTAGATGCAGTCAATATCAGCACCGCAATCGGCAGTACAATACTCAACACCGCAGTAAGCGGTGGTTTGCCACTAGGCGTTGGCCAATACCAGCTCGGGTTCATAGTAGATCTCCTCGGCAGTAGTGCCGTAAATTTCAGCCTGTTTGGCCGCAGTTAATTGTTCGGGACTGCCGTCAAATACCAGGTCACCTGCATTCAAGGCAATGATCCGATCAGCGTACTGCTTGGCATATTCGACCTGATGCAGATTGATAATGATGGTAATGCCTTTTTCGCTGCAAATTTTCCGCAGCAGTTTCAGAACTTCTTCGCTGGCTTTGGGATCAAGACTGGCAATCGGCTCATCAGCCAGAATCAGTTTGGGCTGTTGCGCCAGAGCACGGGCAATGCCCACCCGTTGCTGCTGTCCGCCGGACAGCTTGTCGGCGCGGCTCCAGGCCTTGTCGAGCAAATCGACTTCCCGTAGCGCGGCTTCGGCAATCTGATAATCCGTTTTGGGAAACAGGTAAAACAAACTGCTAAGCCAGCTGTGTTCAGCCAGGCGACCGACCAACACATTAGTCATCACGTTCAATCGATCCACCAGATTAAACTGTTGAAACACCATGCCGATATGGGCGCGTATTTTGCGGTAGTTTTTTTTGTTCAGAGTAACGCCATCAATGGTAATCTCGCCTTGCGTAGCTGGATCAAGGGCATTCATCGCTCGGAGTAAAGTCGATTTACCGGCACCGCTAGGCCCCAGCACGGCAATGAATTGCCCGGCTTCGATGTCCAGATTGATGTTTTTCAGTGCGCAATAACCATTGGGGTAAACTTTACAGACTTCTCTTAGAGAGATATAAGCCATAACGGGTCTCTTTTGGGTGTATATGTACATAACGGGCCTATTTTGGATGAATAGGAGAAATGTACCGGATGGTTAGTTTTTGCCCACCCGGTACAACATCAAATACTGAACTTATCAATGTGGTGGAAAAAAGCCTGCCCAACTTACATTTACTTCAACATGTCTTCGCGGAGCAATCCCAATTCACTGACCAAGTCGCGGATTTTTTGGTAATCGGCCGCCGTAACGGAATCATATTTGGCTAATTCACCATAACCGGTGACTTTTATATCGTTATGCGCATTCAAAATAGCATCGCGAATTTTGGCTTTGGTGGCTTCCGGCAAATCTTTGCGATAAGCCATCGGGGAGCCGGGCAGGGGATCCGAATACAGCAACACCCGGTTTGATTCTTTGGTAATCAGGCCTTTTGCCAGCATTTTTTCGTAAGTGATGTCGTTGTCGGCGGCCGCATCAACGGATTTGTTTTTAACGGCCATTTCGGCAGCATCATGCGAGCCGGCATAGGTAAATTCGCCGAAAAATTCTTTCGGCATCTGCCCAGTGGCCTGTTTAACCATATAAGTCGGAACCAGGCCGCCGGAGGCTGACGCAGGATCGACAAAGGCAACGCTCTTGCCTTTCAGGTCGGCGATAGATTTAACCTCGGAACCTTCCGGCACCACGAACAATGAACGGTAGGTAGACAATCCGGTATCGGAGCGCACGCCCACGGCAAACGCTTCGGCATTGGCTTCTTTTTCAGCCAGTACGTAAGCCAAAGGACCAAACCAGGCGATATCGACACGGCCTTTTTTCATGCCTTCGATGACGCCGGAATAATCGGTCGCGGTAAAGACCTTGACGGGTTCGCCGGTTTTTAATTCCAGATATTGGCGCATCGGCTCAAATTTTTGGATCATCTCCTCGTTGTTTTCAGCGGGGATAAGTCCCATGACCAAGCCTTTGGCTTCGACGATGGTTTGTACGCCCGATAACACCAGCAAAGCGGCAATGAATTTTAGTTGTTTGAATTTCATGTGATTGTTCCTTAAGTTAAAAAAGTTACTCGATATTGATCGAGATTTGCGCGCGGTCTGCTCTAAATCGCGCTAATGAGTACTCAATCGGTTTTTGGGTCTTAACATCAACATTAACGGTTTTCACCCGCAGCACCGGCAAATGCCGGGGCATTGCCAGCAACAGGCCGTCTTCATCCAGCGGCAAGGTGGCGCTAACCGTACTGCCCAGCCTGACCGGATTAAGGCCCATTTCCTTGAAAAAAGTGTGCAGCGAACCACTTTGATAGTCTTTAATCGCATCACCCAATCTAGCGATAGGCAAATAATGAGAAATAATACAAAAAGGTTTGTCGTCAACTTTACGCAAAGTCTCCAGCCATAACACAGCATCGCCTTCCTCAATTTGCAGCATCTTTGCCACATTGCCTTTGGCCTTGATTTCAAGCTTTCTCAGCAACCGCGAATCGCTGGTTTTGCCCAACGCTTCCAGGTTTTCGGTAAAACGACTGTGTTTGCCGATTGCGTAATCGACCGGCGCATCCAGCACAAAAACGCCTTTGCCATGTACCCGTTCCACCAGTCCAAAATTGACCAGTTCATCAATACCCCGGCGTAAGGTGTGCCGGTTTACTGAAAAACGGTCTGCCAATTCTTGTTCCGACGGTAGGCAGTCGCCCGATTTGTAATGATTCAAAATATCCTGCTGTAGCGTTTCAGCAATTTGCCGAAATATGGGTTTGCCTTTTTTTCTGTCCAACATGCTCATCTATACATATCTATATAACTTAGGATGTGTTCATTTTAATGTCTGGATATGACAGTCTTATGACAAATGGAAAGTTTTTTCGCACTTAATCTTCGACCTTAGAAATTGATCTGTGTACGGAAATTAAGCCCGTCTTCGGAGTTAAGTTGGGTTTTATTGACGGTGACGCTTTGATTAAAATCGGTTCGCACATAGTTGGCTAGGAACCGGACTTGCGGATTGATTATCCATTTAAGCCCTACGGTGTAGGCATCCGCTTGATTGGCAAAGCCATTTGACAGCCTGCCGGTACCTGCCGCGTTACTTGCCTTGAAGTCTGAAGCATCCATATGACTGAATCTAAAGGCCAATTCCCACGCACCCCAGCCACCTTTCATATCGAAATTACGAATAGGCGCAATATCGCCGAAAGCATTTTGTTTGCCGAAGGACTTGGCGTAGCTTTCGCCGGTGATCATCCAATGCCCGGACAAATAATACGCATCGATATTACGATCAAAATCCTGCCCTGCTGCTGAGCTGCCACTGAAGTTGTTATTCACGTATTCACCGGTAAAACGTAGCGGGCCTTTTGCCAGGACTGTCGTTGCACCTATTCGGGATAGATCGACATTGGTGTCGGTAAAACTATCAGCTTGGAAGAATTTCAGGCTGTTGGTTTCGGTGGTTGCACGCAACTGGTAATTGGCATCGCCCGGTTTGGTAGGCTGTTGCCCGACGCTACCGGACATACCGAAATGGTAAATACTGTCCGTGTGTCCCAAAATCGGCGCGGCGTTATAGGAGACATGACCCAGAAAATCCTTACCATCGACATCGCTGGTTTCATCAATACCGGTGCTTTTTAAACCGGCATTGTTCCGCAGTCCGCCATTGACTGCCGATACAGCGTAGTACAAGCCTTGAATCGGATTGCCGTGCAACATCGCGCCGCGATCGATACCCGGAATAAACTGCATAGCCAGCGCCCGCTCCATAAAGTCTATGTTACGTGAAGAGGTCGATTCATTGATGCTGAACGGAAAACGGTACTGACCAAACTTAAACTGCGCCTCGTCCCACAAATGCGCGTTCATTTCCCAGAACACTGCCTGCGGCGTACCATGAAAAGCCCCTACAAATAAATATTCCCAATTTTTGTAAAGCTTGCCCTGGGTATAGAGATAAGCCCTGCGCAGATCGAATTTATCTGTAGTTGCGCCATCACCACTGCTGATGGTATCGAGATAATCCGCCTGAATCCGTCCATGAATTTCCAGGCTGTGCTCGCCATCGGCGCTTTCCATTTTAAAGCCGTTTTTAAAGGTTATGCTAGCCGGTTCGCCTTTGGCTGCTTGTGCCTTTTTTTCCTCCGGAGTAAGCGGCTTTTCCTTCTTGACAGGCTGCTCACCGGCAGCAGATAATCTCAAGGCGCCATAAGCCTTGGAATCGATAGAACCGTTTTCATATAACGCATCAATCAGCTTAACCATGGTTCCTTCATCAGCCGAACTCGGCTTTTTTTCTTCAGCTAAAACCGGCGAAGTTGCCAGCGTGCCGACCAATGCCATACTAATGGCCGTTGCGAGTTGTTTTTTTATCACTTGTGATCTCCTGAATTGAATAAGAAACGTCAGTGAGCTTCTAAAAATTGCTTGCCAGAAAACATAAATTTTTAGAGGGTCATTTAGCGTTATTGTGCGGTTGTCTATATAACTAGATATATAAAATGCAGGCGAACTATATTGCCTTTTTGTTACAGGAGGATTACAGGAGGATTACAGGATGATGAAGATTTGATGACAGCTATGGCTGACTTGTAGGACAGGAAGATAACGCCTAGGTTTTGCAAGTCAGCCAGTACTGCCAAACATATACAACAATTAGACTTTCAAGTCTTTGATTTTTGAGCTGTTAATTACTTTCCCAAAAAACTTCGATTTTTTGACATGCTGGCAATCATAAAAAGCGTAGCCTACCTTACTTAACGTTCTGCTGGCTCATTGGTATGGAAGCCTGTGGCGGCGCGCATTATTGGGCGCGCGAGTTACAAAAGCTAGGCCATACCGTAAAACTGATGGCACCACAGTTTGTGAAGCCTTATGTGAAGAGTAACAAGAATGATGCCAATGATGCCGAAGCTATTTGTGAAGCAGTCGGTCGACCTACGATGCGTTTTGTGTTGGTTAAAACAATTGCCCAGCAAGACTTGCAGTCCATCCACCGAATTTGTAGCGAACTGGTTCGGCAGCGAACCGCCAAGGTCAATCAGATCAGGGGGTTATTGTCAGAGAATAGTCTTGTTGTCGGCCGACACGTAGCTACTCTTCGCCGAGCTTTACCTGAGTTGCTTGAAAATGCAGAAAACGGTCTCAGTTTTGATTTTAGAACGTTATTGGATGATTTGTGGCAAGACCTAATTCGATTGGATGAACGGGAGGAAGAGATGAGCCAAAAAAATCATACCTTAGCCAATAGCATACCTGCTGCCAAGCGTTTGCAGAGTATTCCGGGGATTGGTCCAATGAGTGCTACCGCCATTGTTTGTGCAGTGGGGGATGGCAAACAGTTCAAGCGTGGTCGTGACTTGGCTGCCTGGCTTGGACTGACACCCAGACAACAAAGTAGTGGCGGCAAAGAGCGGCTGCTGGGAATAAGTAAACCTGGCGATAGTTACCTGAGGACGTTGCTGATCCAGGGCGCCAAGTCAGTTAAAACGAGCTTCTTGAGAGAGAGGTTCTATGCATAGCGACCCACTGCCGTCATTCGGGTATGGATTTAATTTTCCCCAAATCTGCCATTCGCGAATGTTTAGCAAACGGAAATAAGTAGGCAGTCAAAACATTAGACAGTCCTTGCTGTAATGTCTAATGTTTAACAGGCGGAGGAGGTATATAGCGATGCTCAAGGATGTCATCAATCTTTGCTGTCAGACTTTCAACGGCTTTTATAGTCAACTCAGCATTAGGACCTTTCGATTCTGAAATGAATTTACCAACCAACCGAGCATCAGAAACGCGCACTAAATCGCCCATGACGTAAGCAAACAAAAAACTTGGTTTATGCAATCTTCCGACTAACACGTAATCAGCACCAAATTGTCCCCCTAACTTAGCCACAACATCGGCATGGTCGAACAAATAACCAACTCCACTATCAGCCTCTTGTTGAGCCGATAAAGGAATGTCGGTAATCTGATAGCCAGCAGATCGCAATTCACCCTCTAACAATGGTTTTATGGAAGCTGTACGTTTTATTTCTGCTGGAACACCAGGTTTCAAGGTTAAATCTTTCAACTCAAACTCTAGTACGGCAATACTTAGCATGGATGCAGCATGTAAATTAATGCTAATTAGGCATAACAAGAGAAAAACCATTTTGTATTTAGTCATGAATACTTACTTGATTGTGTTTGCATGGAATTCATAATAATAAACCTTTTTCATGCCTTAAAGGCATTTATCTCAACATTGGACACATTCCATTAAAACGATACCGACATCAGAAATAATAGCGCATTGCCCACCTTCATTCTTCCATATTCATCGCCATAAAGCAGACTGTCGTGGCGGTCTGGTTTTGGCACAAACTGGGCGATGAGAAAACAAATAATTTGCTCGTTGCGAATGGCTGCTTTGAATCATTTTGAAATTTTTTGGGTGTTAATCAACAAAAGGCTCTAAAGTTCCACGGGATTTTGGCTAACCTCTTGCCCAGAAATGCCTATGGACGACTTCGCCATTCCCAGACCTTGCCGATTGTGTGTAAGTGTAATGTTAAGTATGCATTAATTTACACTGACTTTCCCCCTCTGTATGCCGCATTCCACCGTGTAATATAAAGTTAATTTGACATTTAATTTACAAGTGTTAATCTCTGTCTAAGATATTATTTTACATGTCACAGGGGCAGATTATGAAAGGTCACAACATCGGATATATTCGGGTTTCTTCTGGCTCACAAAATTCAGAGCGGCAACTTTCAGACCTTGAACTGGATGCCACATTCACCGATAAGGCCAGCGGCAAAAATACAGACCGACCAGAGCTTACCAAGTGCCTTACTCATTTAAGATCAGGCGATAAGCTGCATGTTCATTCCATTGATCGCCTAGCGCGTAATTTAAAAGACCTGCAAGAGATAGTCGACACACTGAAAAGCAAGGGCGTATCGGTTCACTTTCATAAAGAAAATCTAATCTTCGAGGCATCGACCAGCAGTCCAATGCAAGATCTCATGTTTCAAATGTTGGGCGCATTTGCTCAGTTCGAGCGCACCTTGATAAAAGAAAGGCAGCGTGAGGGTATTGCAGCGGCTCAGGCCAGAGGGCAAAAACTCGGCGCTCCATCCAAACTGTCATTGGCTCAGGTAAATGAAATAAAAAACCTGGCGGAGTGTATCGGCGCAGATAAAAGCAAGATCGCCAAGCAATTTGGAATAAGCAGACCAACACTTTATAAAATCCTGGCTGCAGCATAATTCACTCAGACACGATATAAAAAACGAACATAGGAGCTGCAGAAATGTTGATCAATCCAAAACTACCAGAACATTTTTTTGACCGCGCAAACGATGCCAGATCGCCAAGAGAGTTAAAGAAATTCTGGCAAGTGCCTATTATTTTGACTGACGAGTATGAAGAAAATGATACTTGGGAAGATTATCAAAAAAGAACGGCAGGCTTTGAAGCTGAATACATAGCGAAAACCGAGGCAGATTTTAACAAATGGATTCAGGAAAAAAAGGAATCTTGGTTTAAACATTTCCCATCCGGAACAGCTTATCGTGTCCATTGCCTTGACGGTGGTGCATGGGATCGCCCTACATCATGGGGTGCATTCGGCACACTGGAAGAAGCAAAACAATGTTGCTGGACAGGCCCAAGCTGGCGAAAAGAGCAAACCAATGGTTAAAAATAAGGGGCGTGAAAAACATCGACCAAACGGATGTGTTGAATCTACTTGAACAACTTGAACAGCTGGAGAAAGTAAGCTTCAGAATTGAAGATGATTTCTACACTGGGGGGAACTTGAATTAAATTTGGCTCTTACACCCGACATAAGAAAAACTGACGTACCAGCATGGGTTCAATTATCGATAGATTCCTCAATAGCATTTGATACTTAACAAAGTATTACCTGGAGTCCATAGTGCGAAATTTAAAAACAGTAATGTGGAGTTTAGGCCTATCGTTGTTTCTGGTACTACCTTCAACCTGGGCGACGTCTTATAGCCCTATCTTGGAACAGATAATGCCCGGCACGATAACGATTATCGGCGAAATCCACAAAAGGATTGAGTCTATTACAAAAATTCAACAGCGTTTAAAGCACTTGTGAACTCCCGGAATCCAATAAGAGCCACCTTTTTTTGTCGACGCATCCAATTTCTCAATTTCAACATCAGGAATATCCAGGGGGATTTGTAATAGCATGGCTCTCTTATTGTCTATTTCCTGATTACAGGTAGGTCTGTAAGCTTATTGGCATTCAGTTATCATATACTACATGTAGTAGCTACCCCACGAAATCAGGAAGAGCCGGCTATATGCGCGTTTCCAAAGCAGATGGTTCGCAGGTTTTAGACTTGCAACGTGATGCTTTATTGAAGGACAGGGCTTTACCCGAGCAGCTTTACGAAGATTTTGCGTCAGGGAAAAATGATGACCGACAAGGCCGAACCGTTTGCCTCAAAGCACTACGAGAACACGATACTTTGGTTGTTTGGAAATTAGACCGACTGGGCCGCAATTTACGTCATCTCGTCAATACGGTGTACGATTTGTCCAGCAAAGGGATTGGTTTTAAAGTACTAACAGGCCAAGGAGCTCAAATTGATACCACAACGTCCCAAGGGAAACTTGTATTTGGGATATTTGCCGCACTGGCCGAATTTGAGCGTGATTTAATCTCTAAACATACCATGGCCGGATTGGCTTCTGCCAGGGCCAGAGGCCGAAATGGGAGCGCCATATAAAATGACTCCAGCGAAATTAAGATTGGCTATGGCATCAATGGGCCAACGTGAAACCAAGATTGGCAATTTATGCAAGTAACTTGGAATTACACGCCAAACGCTTTATCGCCATATCGCACCAGATGGCGTTCTGCGAGAGGATGGAGAAAAGTTACTGAAAAAGCCTTAACGGGGTTTATATTCCGTTTCGTGCGTCGACCCCAATCACAGACAGGCTTGAAATCACAGCATCCATAGCGCGTAGCGGTTTAGTCCAACGACCCTATAGCTGCCTGTCGGCTATGATTTTACGCTTCCCTAAACCGGAACAGTCGTGACGTGTTGCAAACGACCCACAAGGGTCACTCGCCCACATTTTCAAATGGCAGCATACCAACAGAAAGCGGACAATCACGCAGAGCAACTGGATCTGCGGCTAAAACCTGACAGACATGAATCTATCAAAATATTCAATAGCCACTTTCACTTGAAAAGTCGGTTTTTTTGAGCTGATTGATTTTTTAGCGGCATTTTTTTAATCTTATTTCTATAAGTTGGCAATGCTATCGGGTTCCAATATGTGGTCCTGTGGAAGAACCCCAATATGGAAATCATGCAAGTAGTGGATACTCAATGTTAATTACTTAATGGACTCCATAAAACATGAGGTGTTATCTTTTGCGAGTTACCTTAGTTGGGGCTTCATCTATAAAGCACCGCCGCAACTGCTGCCTTGTCCTGCGGTGCAACCGTAGCAATGTGCAGCCGTAGAAATTGCTGCACCATTCAAGACTTCCAGCGTTAACTCGGCGATATGCATACGCGGCTTGGCCATCGCTCCCAGCGGTAGAGCCAACATCTGATTGAAGTCACAATCGTAAACAAAACCTTGCCAATCGATGCTCAGTGTATTCAGACACATCAGCTGGGCGAGATTGCCCTCGCGAAAACTGTTGCGCAACAAATTTAGATACGCGTCAAACCGTCCCTGACTGACCAGCATGCTGCCGAAACGCTTGATCGGCATGTTGACGATAGCATAGAGCCGATTAAAGACGATGCCGTAATCCTCTAGCAAATGTTGTTTGTAGGCCTGTTCCAAGGTTTGTTGATCTGGCGGCAATACCGCATCTTGCGGGTTATAAACCAGATTAAGCTGCAACAGGCTGTCTGGCTGACCATAACCCAACTGGTTCAGGCGCAGCAACGCGGCAAGACTGTCCTTGAATACACCTTTGCCACGCTGTTTATCGACATTTTCTTCCAGATAGCAGGGCAGGGAGGCGGTGATCTCCACCTGTTGTTCGGCCAGAAATTCTGCCAAGCCTTCATAACGCTGATCTTCCAGGATAGTCAGATTGCAGCGATCGATGACATTGATCCCCAGGTTTCGTGCCGCCTTCACCAGATACTGAAAATGCGGGTGCATTTCCGGAGCGCCGCCGGTTAGGTCCAGGGTATGAATATTGGCCGCCTGAGCCAACGCCAACACCTGATCCAGCGTCTCCAGACTCATCATCTCGGTGCGCTTAGGCCCGGCGTTGACATGACAATGTATGCAACTCAGGTTACAGAGATAACCCAGGTTGATTTGCAGAATTTCCAACGGTTTGCGAAAAATGGCCGGAAAATCGCTGTTGGCCAGTAGTGGTCGAGTGTCGTGCATTGTTAATCCTTGGATTAGCGATGGACAGGCTGTCGTTGTGATTTAAGCCAGGCGTCAATGCTTAATTGACCGCTACCGCTCAACACCAGCGAACCCAACATTAGCACATAGATCAGCGGCAGTTTATAATTGCCGTAACCCTGATCGGTAATGGCGTAGCCTTTCCACAGCTCGGCAAGACCGTGCCATTCGGCAGGCCAATGTACAGCGGCAATCGCCACGACAGTCAACAGTATTAACGCTAAGCTGAAAAAACGGGTCGCCAAGCCCAGAATCAGCACGACAGGCGCAATCATTTCCAGGCCGGTAGCCAATGTCCAACTGACGTCGGCAGGCAGCAGATTCACCGGAAACGGAAACGTCAAATCGGCAAACCAGTTGTCACCGTTAAGTTTTTCCAGTCCGGCTTCGCCGAATTCATAAGCCAATAGCACCCTCAGAAATAACGGTGCCCAGCCTTGTGCATTGCTATCGAACCACCGGGACAGTTCACCAGGAAAAGCGCAGACGCGGCTGATCGTTGAAGAAATAGCGCAAGCGGCGCAGTTAGGGGCGGATAAAGAATGCTCGTTCATAGTGAATGTATTTTTTAAAATAGTTAATTGACCTGGATACCGATAATCGCACCCTGGCGATACAAATCGGCCAGAATGTCTTTCCCAAACAGCATCAAATTCGATAGCTCTGCAGGCGTAAAATCTTTGCCCAACTCTTGCAGCGCTTGCTTTGCCGTGTACTGGTTTTGTAGATGCAACACCAGACTGGCGGTCGCCGTATTAAGGGCGATAAACTGCACTTGTTCGGCCGCATCGCGGAATCCAAGAATGTGTGTGGTTACCGATGGAGGTTCATCAGGTTGATACGCCGGGTTGATTTGTTGCACCGGCCAAACGTAATGCAGCAGCTTTATTACCGGCGTGAACACCAGCACAGCTTCCATTAATTGCTCATCAGACAGTATTTCAGTCACGACAGGTTCGGCTTCTGCAATCGATAGCGCCAGTTCTATCCATTCAAAATGCGCCAGTTCAGGCAGAAAGGGCGGATCGTCTGTAACCTGCCGTTCGTTTTGCAGATATTGCACAAACTCGTCGGGGATTTGCCGGTAATAAGGCGACAGGCAACGATGTTCGGCGATAAAATCTTTGAGTAACTGTTGCCAAGCTGTTTCACCCAAAATCGCATACGTGACGGGGAAACACGTTGTTAGGCTGTCATTGAATTTGTTGTACAGTAGATCAACATAAATCTCAGTGCCTTGCTGGTCAAAGCCTTTAGGTAAAGGCTGTTGCTCGGGGTTGCGCAAATGCGCTAAAAATTGCCGTTGCAAATCTTGAAAAGCCATCATGCGTGTTCTCCATAACGTTGTTGCAACGCGGCAATATGCTCAACTTCCACTAATAAATCAGCTAATGGCGGCATATTAAAATCCCGTTCCAATAAAGTGGGAAACACGCCAAAAGTCTGATAAGCGAGCTCCAATAATTGCCAAACGGGGTCGCAAGTCGTTTGGCCGTGCGTGTCGATAATCATTCCCGACTTATCGTGATCATGCCCTGCAACATGCCCGTAAACAATCCGTTCACCCGGCAAACCTTTTAAAAAGGCGGCAGCATCGTAGTTGTGATTAAGACTATTGACGTAAATGTTGTTCACGTCTAAATGGAAAGGGCAATCGGCTTCTGTCAACACCGCATTGATAAAAGCCATTTCGTCCATTTCCGCTAATGGCGGCTTGACATAGTAAGAGGCGTTTTCCAGCGCAATCGGGCGTTCAAGAATATCTTGCGCAAGACGAATCCGTCCGGCAACATGTTGTACCGCTTCCTCAGTAAAAGGGATAGGGTAAAGGTCGTAGTGATGACGACGGTCATCACTGCAAAAACTTAGGTGTTCTGTGTAGAGCGCGAAATTGTGTTCATCAAGAAAAGCTTTCATGCGCTGTAAAAAAGCTATATCCAATGGCGCAGGGCCGCCTATTGATAACGAAAGACCATGGGCCACAAAGGTATGACGCTCCGTATAAGCGCGAAAAACCTTGCCCAATCTGCCGCCTATATCTATCCAGTTTTCGGGCGATACTTCAAAAAATTTAATCACCTCGGGAGCGCCCGATTCCAGCGACGGTAAAAGCTCTCGTCGTAGTCCCAATCCCGCTCCATTGATAGTAAACGTTTTCACTTGTGCTCCTCTTGCGATCTTTAGGTTATTTCCTTACTCGATTTTTTTAACACGAAAAAGCTGCCCAATAACATTATCGGACAGCTTTAAAGAAGTGTTACATCTTGCCGCTACAACCGCCTTCTTTCATCTTGTCACTGCATCCGCCTTCTTTCATTTTTTCTTCCGGCTTTGCTGCACCGCTACAGCCGCCTTCTTTCATTTTCATTTTATTGGCACCGCATTTGCCTTCGCCGCACTTGCCTTCTTTCATTTTTTTGCCGCTACAACCGCCTTCTGGCATTTTTTCGTCAGCTGCCGCCAGTTGTTGTGAGGTATTGATGCTGGACATTGCAAACGGATTTTCACCTGCCTGAATGGTAGGTGCTGCACTTAATAAAGCCGTAGCAATCGCACTGCCCAAAGTCAAAGATAAGGTTTTTTTGTTCATAATAGATACTCCAAAAGTGATTGATGAATGTCCGGAGAGTTATAACGACACACGCCGCAAAGCTTTCCTACCTCATCAGTCGTGGACGATCCGGATTCCTTACAAACTTTTTTCAATCGCACAAATTGCTCAGGATATTTAATCGAATTGTAAGTAATTCAATTTTATTTCGACTTATTTATGATTAGCAGAGAAAGGCATTGCTTTACACGGCTGCTACCGATGACACAACAGGGTTTAAATACTCGAGCTTGTTTAAGGGAAACATGAAATGAAATTATTGATGAACAATTGGCATATCTTATTAGGCTCGCCATGGTCATATTTAGCGCTGATATCGGCTGCTATTATCTGTGGAACGATAGTGGGTGCCGAGCGTGAAAAAAGTTAAGCCGGCCGGTTTTGCGGGCGATGATCCTGATCACGCTGGGATCGGCTTTGTTCACGATGGTTTCGAGTCTTTTTGCCGATAACGGCGGTAACAAGAGCCGCATCGCCCTACAGATCGTCTCCGGTATCGGTTTTTTAGGTGCAGGCGCTATTATGCATGATTCCGTCCGCATCAGAGGCTTGACGACCGCCGCGATGATCTGGGTGATGGCGGCTATAGGCATGTTGTGTGGGGCTGGATATGGAGGCCCTGCTGTGGCATTGACTATCGGCCTGTCCTTGTTATTGCATCTTTTGACGCGCATCGAAAACCGCTATCTGGGTCCCTGTTTTCAGCCCCAGGTCACTTTGGTGTTCGATGATCAGGGAGGCAGAACCAGCGTTAAGATCGATGCGATTCTGGAGGATTATAAAGTCATGCCTGGCACGATTAAAAAAAACGATGTACAAAACGGCCTGACCGAAATGACATTGAATTACTGCAACGCCCACAAGCACCATAAAGCCTTTCTGCTGAAATTTGCTGAAATGCCGGAAATTAAATCCATCTTCCGGAAAAAAGGACATGACGAATAATGTTTAGCTGATTCGCATAAAATTAAACAGAAAAATTCAACAAGATGAAGCTAACAATTGGCAATTTGGCCAAACATGCAGAAGTAACCATTGAAACTATCCGCTACTATCAGAAAATAGGTTTATTGATAGAGCCTGAAAAACCTTGCAGCGGTTATCGGCACTATCCACCAAATGCTATAGCCAGAGTTCGATTTATCAAACGTGCTCAACAAGCCGGTTTTACCTTAAAAGAAATTGCAGAACTGTTATCTCTGGATGGCACTCATTGTGCTAAAGTACGAAAAATTGCTGAACAGAAATGTCAGCAAATCGATGCGCAAATAAAGGATTTAATTGCTCTTCGTCATGTCTTGGATAACCTAGTAAAAGGCTGTCAGAGTGATTCATCAAAAGAATATTGTTCTCTCATTGAAATACTTTCAAAGGATTCGGACATAAAATCCTGAGTTTTAAAAAAATAATACAACCCCTTCTTGACTCTGTTCCATAGAACAGGGTTTACACTCCTATTCGAAACTTAATCACTATTTAGCTTCTGACGTTTAGCATGACTTCGCTAAATGCCAGTTAACAGAAAAATTTCTATGTTTGATACAGGAGAACTCTTATGACAAGAGAACATGTAACCCCACCTAAAGACACATCCTGGTTAGGGTTCGGAGCAGTACTAGCCGCCATTGGCGCATCAATATGCTGTGTCGGTCCATTGCTACTTTTATCCTTAGGGATAGGCGGAGCATGGATGAGTGCATTAACCTCAATGGAATCGATCCGCCCATTTTTTCTCATTCTATCCCTGATTTTTATAGGTTTTGGGTTCCGCAAGCTCTATTTGATACCGGCTAACTGTAAAGCGGGTGAAGCGTGTGCAGCATATGACGTTCAGCATAGGCAACGGCTAATTTTCTGGATTGGTTCAGTGTTGATCATGATGCTATTGGCATTTCCTTGGTATGCCCCGTTATTTATAGAATAAGGAGAATAATAATGACCTTTAAAATCATATTTTTTATTTTTAGCTTAGTAACAGCACCTTTATTAATGCAGACAATACATGCTGAAACGGTTGTTCAAGTGAAAAGCAACAGCCAATCGGTAACATTGGCTATACAAAACATGACCTGTGCGATGTGTAAATTCACCATTAAAAAAGCGTTGCTAGGTGTTGTGGGTGTGCAGGAGGTTAGTGTTGATTACAATTCAAAAACAGCTTCAGTTACTTTCGATCCCCAAAAAACTAGCAGCGAAGCCTTGATTAAAGCAACCACAGATGCCGGTTATCCGGCAACGGTAAGTCAAATAAATAAATAAATAAACATAAACAGAGCAAGACTATGTCAAATTGTTGTTCGAGCAGTCCGATTACACAAGCTTGTCCTCAGTGTGGTGCTGCTTGTAAAAGTGTCGAAATGCGCACACTTTACCATCAGGTAAGGTTTCCAGAGAATCAGGGACTTACTCCTGGCACCTATTATTTCTGCTCATTAAAAAATTGTTTAATCGGCTATTTTTCATTAGCCGGAAACTCTGTTCCCAAACTGCATTTAAGATCGTATCAGGAAATCCAGAAAGACAAGCTTTGTTATTGTTTTGACATTGAGGCTGACCTCTATCAAACAGCGTTACGTGCTAACAATGCTGACTCGATCAAAGACTTTGTTATTCAACGAACAAAATCAGGCGAATGCGCCTGTGAACTCAGGAACCCGTCAGGACAATGCTGTTTAGCGAAATTTAAGCATATGGAAAAAGAATACACAGCTCAACAGTGAACTAACTGAAAAATATTGGCGTGGCACGAATACCCTTGACCGTTCGGTTTTAGCCGCTATGATGCTGTCAATATTCCTCTAATTTAGGCTGCTTTGGGATAACTTTACCTGGCAGGGTAATAACTGTTCAGACCTATACCGTTCCGCGACTCCAAACATCACGCGATATCGCGATTTACGATTTTTTACCTAACCGGCTTTGCAGATCATCAGTGTAATGCCGTGCCGCCTTGCGGATAAACTGTGTCTGTTTTTGAAAGTTGCGGCAACGGTTACACATCATGACATGCAGCCACACCGCAAGACGTTCGCGCAAACTTAATTTTTTATCCAAGCCCTGGGAAACCAGGGCGGAAATATCTCGACAGTTACGCATGGAGTTTCTCCTTTTTTGTATTATTGAACCAACGGATTTCCAGACATTCGCGCAATCTGAGTCGCGCTCGGTGCATGGTGACCCAGTAATTAGCTTCGCTAAGTCCGGCTTCCCGGCAAACTTCGTTGGCTTCCAGGCCGACCAGTTCACGCAGCATAAAGACCTTGGCCATTTTCGGCGGCAGGTTGTTTTGACAGGTCTCGTATATCGTCCAGAATTCCTGCTGTTTCAGTGCGGCTTCAGGATCGGCCCAGGCCTTGGGGCCACCATTCCAGTGGCCGTTACTCATGAAAAATTCGTCTTGCTCCGTTTCGCCATCGTCTTCGTTAGTTTGGGTAAACTCGGGGACAGAGGCTTCGCGGGCGCTACGCCGCCAGTGATCGGCGATTTTGTGTTTAAGAATACCAATCAGCCAGGTACGCACCCCCGCCTTGCCTTCAAAACCTGATGCCGATTGTAAGGCCGCCAACAGCGTTTCCTGTACAGCATCATCGGCCAATTCGTTATCACGCAATTGCAGCAGCGCGTAGCGAAATAATACCGGCCTTTGTTCAGCCAATGTTTGTTCGGTGAATAAAGTGTCTGTCATCACATAGATGCTCCAATCAACAACACAAGCCGGTCTCTGCCGAGTCACCCTGCGGCCCTGGCGTACAGTCAAACAATCCGAAGTGGCGGGATTTCTCACCCAACACCTGAAAATGCTCGGCATAACGGCTGGCGGTCAGCATGTCGGCGGTATTGCCACATACCCGTAGTGGTCGGCCGGTTTCAAAGTGATGATGATCGTCCAAATCAAAAGCATGGGGATGCTCGGGGATGGTGCCGAGATAGTAGGCCACCTGGCCGTAATCCTCGCAGCGATCTTCCAGTGGTAGCTTGAAAGCGCTGACAGTGACCGAGCTAAACTTGACCATGCCGATTTTGGCAGCGACCTCTGAATCGTCGAGACTAATAGGATTTTGTTTGACGACGCGCACATCGGGACAACCCAGTTCGTGCAAAATCCGCCGGAAGTCTTCCCAATACAAAGCGCCGCCCAGGCATTCTCCCAGCAAAACGGGGTCTTGGCGCAAGGCGGCAGGGATGCGGCGGTCGGCAAAGACGTCGGAAAAAAAGAGTTCGCCGCCCGGTTTTAGCACCCGGAATATTTCCGCCAGTACCCGTGGTTTTTCCGGTGACAGGTTAATCACGCAATTGGAAACCACGACATCAATGCTGTTATCGTCGATACCGATAGCCGCCAGATTTTCGATATGTCCGTGCAAAAATTCGACATTGGCATAACCGAAGCGTTCGGCATGCCAATCGCGGTGACGCGTTGCCACTTCCAGCTGCTCCGGTGTCATATCGACGCCAATCACCCTGCCTTCCGGGCCAACCAGTTTAGACAACAAATAGCAATCGCGGCCAGAACCGCAGCCCAAATCCAGCACAGTCTTGCCCCACAAAACCGGAGGCAGTGGCGAGCCACAGCCGTAAAAGCGCTCCAGCACTTCCGGGTGCAAACCGGCCAGTAAGGCTTTTAAGTAACCTGGCATCGCGTCAATACTGCAACAGGCGCTGGTTTTCAGGTCATTACTGGATTGCAAAACCTGTCCATAATAATGACGGACGGATTCGCTGATTTCGATGCTGGTAGTCATGGGCTTCCTCTCGTGTTTTAAAATAAAAGTCGGCACCAACAACCTGGATGGCGGCTGAACATAATGCCGTGCATAGTAATACTTTATTAGTCGTTAAGATCAGAAGAAACCTTACAAAAATATCCATTAACCCTAAATAAATCGTCAAGTTTAGAATTTTACAAGCTCCCATCCAGGCTACTCGTCACCGTTTATAGATCAATTACCCCCGACTGCCATTGACATAAGCCGCCGTTAATTCATGAGCAGGGGCTTCAAAAATCTGTTTACATTGGCCAAATTCGATCAGGCATCCGGCTCGCTGGTCTTTGATCCAGAAAAAACCGGCGTAATTGGCAATACGTCGGGCTTGGGCCAGATTATGGGTCACGATCACGACCGTGTATTTTCCGCGTAAACGTTGAATCAAATCCTCAACGACACCCGAAGAAATCGGGTCTAAGGCGCTGCACGGTTCATCCATCAATAATACTTTCGGTTGCAATGCCAAGGCCCTGGCGATACACAGACGTTGTTGCTGTCCGCCGGACAGGGCCAGCGCAGAGGATGCCAGCCGGTCTTTTACTTCGTCCCACAAACCGACATCCTGTAGAACCTGTTGCACAACGTCGTTTAACTCTGCTTGTTTGCTCATGCCGTGTTCCCGCAACGGCAGTTCTATATTGCGCCGGATCGACAGCGGAAACGGTACCGGTTTTTGAAAAATCATGCCGATATCGCGGCGTAATCTTTGCACATCAAGGGCAGGGTGGCGCAAATTCCTATGGTCAAAATGAACATTACCCGACACGCGGCAACCCGGAATCATATCGGTCAAGCGATTGAGTACTGACAGAAAACTGGTTTTACCGCATCCGGACGGCCCGATTAGCGCCGTAATGCAACCTTTATAAATATCCAGCGAGACACCTTCCAGTGCCGGTTTTTCTCCATAATGCAAAGACAGGTTGTCAACTCGGATCAGCGGCTCAGGATCGCAGCATGGAGGGCCTGCCTGCAAAGGTCCCAAGGTATAGGCATCATCCGTATTGGGTTTATCGACCTGCTCAGATTTATTGTTTGTAAAGTGACTCATGCGGTAACAACGCTCCTGTGCAGCCACTGTTTAGCCAGGCTCAGGGCAATACTGTTGATGATTAATAAAAGCAGGATCAACACCAGCGCGGATGAATAGGCACTGGCATCGCCACCTGCCACGTTCATGGACAGGTCATAAATATGTACCGATAGCGCCCGGCCGGAATCAAATAGCGAGTCCGGCATGCGATCGACATAACCGCTGGTAAAGATCAGCGCGGCGGTTTCAGCAACGGCTCGCCCGACACCCAGCATTAAACCGGCGACCAAAGCCGGGGTTGCGGCAGGCAACAGCAGATGAACCAGTGTCGCGCTCCGTGACATCCCCAAAGCAGAGGCAGACAACCGGTAATCATTGGGCGTTGCCTGCAAGCCTTCCTCGGCAGTACGGATCAAAATAGGCAAGACCATACAAGACAGGGTCAGACCACCTGACAAAATGGAAAAACCTAATCCTAAATAAATACAAAAAAACGCATTACCAAACAGCCCGAATACGATCGATGGCACACCCGCCAGTACATCCAGACTGCGTCGCACCAAGCGGCCAAACACACTGTCATGCCGGATGAATTCACTCAATAGCACCGCCGTAGCTAGGCTAAGCGGTGTCGCCGTTACCATCGCAACCCCTAAAATCAATACCGTCGAGACAATAATCGGGCCAATACCGCCGGAACGTCCGGCATTTTCAGGCGCTTCGACGAGAAACGACCAGGATAGTTTAGGCAATCCGTGAATAATAATATCAGCCAGCAGCCAGACAAAGACCCCGCTAACCAGCGCCGCCGTCAGCCAGATTAACAGCGTCGTTAGCGCATTTTTAAACATGATGGCGCTCTTTGGAAAATAATTCAGCCGTACCGACTAAAACCAACACCATAACCATCAAGGCCAAGCCCGATACAAACAAAGCCGCGCGATGCTCACCTGTTGCATAGGCCATTTCCAGAGCAATATTCGCGGTGAGTGTGCGCACCGGATCAAACAGACTTTGCGGTTGTTGCACTACATTACCGGCCACCATTAACACCGCCATCGTTTCGCCAATAGCCCTGCCTGCCGCCAGCAGTGTGCCTGCGGTTATGCCCGAGCGAGCGGCAGGCAAAGCCACACCGCTGATCAAACCCCAACGCGATAGACCCAAAGCGGCCGCTCCGCGAACATAAGCAACCGGCACAGCAGCCAATGCGGCATCGGCAGTTAATGCCACGGTCGGCAGAATCATCAGCGTCAATACCAGTATGCAGGTCAACAAACTGACCCCGGGCGGATGTAAACGGCCGATTAACGGTGCCAGCGTGGTCAAGCCCCAAAAACCGTAAACGACCGAAGGAATGCCTGCCAGTAATTCGATCAGACGGCGATAACAACCGGCAATAAACGACGGGGCATAATAACGGCTGAACAAGGCCGAAGCGATGCCCAAAGGTGTGGCCAGCAACACAGCACCCAGCGTTGAATACAGCGTAGCCGACAACATCGGCGTCAGCTTATACAAACCGTCCACCGGGTGCCAGGATGCATCGGTAACAAAACGTATCAATGGCACATGCTGCAACACCGGCCAGGATTCCTTGACCAGGAACAACAGAATTAACAGTACTAGCGCTGCCGCAAGCAGCGCACCGCTCTGTAGCAGCAAGGCAAGTTGCCTGTCAGTGCGGAACAGGGACAAAGTATTGCGCCTCGATCAGGTCATTAACTTGTGGTGAACCGGCGAACTCGATGAAGTCTTTAGCGAGTCCGGCAGGCTCCCCACGAGTCACCAGATTCAACGGTCTGGATAAGGGAAAACTGCGATTGCGCACATTCTCCACTGAAGCCGCTATGCCTTCGAGCGGCAGCAATTTAATGGCCGCACCCTGGCTTGCCTCATATTCGGCTGTCCCCACAGAAACGTAACCAATGGCATCCGGGTTACCCACCACCGTCTTAATGCCTTGCTGATTATCGCCGATGACCACTTGCGGCTTGATCTCGGTGTTTTTCAAACCGAAATAATGCAGAAACAGTTCCAGGGTCGAGCGGCCTTCTGCTTTGTTGACCACGGTAATAGGCGCATCGTTGCCGCCGACATCTTTCCAGTTAACGATTTTGCCGGTATAAATATCAATAATTTGCTGTTTATTCAGCGATTGAACAGGATTAGCCTTATTTAAGATGACGCTGATGCCATCCAGGGCAACAGTAAAACTTAACAACTCTTTTTCGTCATCCTTGAGCGCCCTGGAGGCCATCCCAATATCGGCAAGTCCGGCCCGGGCATCACTGACCCCGCGAGATGAACCGCCGGTCTGCACATCCACTCGCACATTGCTGTGCAACAATTCAAAGCGTTTGCCGATTTCCGCAGCAAGCGGCGCTACCGTGCTGGAGCCGGTTAATACCAGTTTTTCGATTTTTGGTTCATTGGACTGTGTTCTCAAAAAGCCCCAGACCGCACCTATAAGCACAATAAGTGTTACGACTATGCCCAGTTTTTTCATACTTAATTCCATTGTTATTATTGAACAATAATATTGTGTTACACAGTGTATCTGACGATCTTGCAACAGGCATTAGTCGTCATTGCCAGGTAATCCTTACAAATTATTTAATCAACCTCTACGCCAGGCATGGAAACGGCCAACCCAACGCAGCAAGCCTTCCGGTGCATGGTTACGTTTCCAGACGCCGGCGACATATTTGTTGGCCTCGGCCATGGTTGGGTAGATATGAATAGTGCCGAGCAGTTTGTTTAAGCCGAGTCCATGCTTCATCGCCAGCACAAATTCAGCCAGCAGGTCCCCGGCATGTTCACCGACGATGGTGACGCCTAGAATTTTGTCTTTGCCGGGTTGGGTTAAAACTTTAACGAAACCATGCGCTTCACCGTCAGCAATGGCACGGTCCAGATCGTCAATATGATAAGTGCTGACTTCATAAGCAATATTTTGTTCTTTGGCATCCTGTTCATTAAGACCGACCCGTGCGACTTCAGGATCGATAAAGGTGGCCCAGGGAATCACCGAATAATCAGTACGGAATTTTTTGAAACTGCCGAACAACGCATTGACTGCGGCATACCAGGCTTGATGCGCGGCGGTATGGGTAAACTGGAACGGGCCGGATACGTCGCCGACGGCAAAAATATTGGGGTAATTGGTTTCCTGAAAGTCATTAATGGCAACAGTGCGTTTGGGCGACAGTTCCACCCCTATATCTTCCAGTCCATAGCCCTGAGTATTGGCAACACGGCCAATTGCTAATAGCACCTGGTCGAAGGGAATACGCACTTCTTGGCCTCGATGCTCGGCAATCAGAATTTTTTCACCATTTTCGATGATGAACTTCTTGGCGGTATGTCCAACCAGCACATTAATGCCTTCCTGACGGAACTTCGCCATGACGGTTTCCGAGACATCGAGGTCTTCCCGGATCAGCAAACGCGGCACCATTTCCACTTGGGTCACCTGGCTGCCGAAACGGGCGAAGCTTTGCGCCAGTTCGCAACCGATAGGCCCGCCGCCCAGCACAATGAGACGTTTGGGCAGTTCACGCAACGCCCAAATGTTATCGGAAGTCAGATAGCCGACCTCTTCTACACCTGGAATTGGCGGCACAAACGGACGCGCACCGGCGGCGATAACGATGGAACGGGTAGTAATGATCCGGTTTTCACCCTCTGTTGTTACCTGAACTTCCCAGGGAGAAAGAATTTTAGCTTCACCTTCGATGACCTCAACGCCCAAGTCTGAATAACGTTGCACGGAATCATGCGGCTCGACGGTAAGGATAACCGACTGCACCCTGTTCATGACATCGGCGAAATCAAATTCAGCGTCGACTTTTTTGATGCCGAAATCTGCTGCTCTGCCAATATGGGCCAGCAGTTTGGCGGAACGGATCAAGGCTTTTGAAGGCACACAGCCCGTGTTCAGGCAATCGCCGCCCATTTTATGTTTTTCAATCAAGGTGACTTTGGCCTTGACGGCGGCGGCAATGTAGGACGTAACCAGACCGCCAGAACCGGCGCCTATCACGACGATGTTGTTGTCAAAGCGCGCAGGTTTAGTCCATTTCGCATAGACTTTGTTGGCTTTAATGGCTTCGACGATTTTATTGGCAAGCAGCGGAAAAATGCCCAGTAACACAAACGAACCGATCAGGCCAGGCGACAGAATGCCCGATAATGACTCCAGGTGACCCAGCTGAGTACCCGCGTTCACATAAACAAGGGTACCGGCCAACATACCCACCTGACTGACCCAATAAAAAGTATGGGTTTTTAGATTGGTTAAACCCATTACCAGATTAATCACAAAAAACGGAAAAACCGGTACCAATCTCAAGGTAAAGAGGTACAGAGCACCTTCTTTAGCTACGCCTGCATCTATGGCTTTCAGTCGATCGCCAAAACGCGATTTTACCGCATCGCGAAACAAAAACCGGGCCGCCAGAAAAGCCAAAGTTGCGCCGATAGAGGAAGCGAAAGAAACAATCACCGTTCCCCACAGCAAACCAAAAACAGCGCCACCGGCCAAAGTAAGAATGGCCGCGCCGGGCAGAGACAAACCGGTAACGGCAATATAAATCAGCGCATAAATGGCAACGGCCATGCCGGGGTGGTTGCTGCGGTAAGTTTCAATCGATGCCTGCTGAGCCTTCAGTGTTTCCAGGGTTAAGTAGCTCTGTAGATCGAAAATGAAAAAGGCAGCGATCAGCGCCGCGATAAAAGCCAGTAATGCTATGCGTGAAAAATTCATAATATGTTCTTCTTAATACTGTGTGTCCATAAAACGGTTGTTAGCAGGGATTTTCCCTGTGGAAATGCTGAAAAAGAGGAAGCGCTGAATGGAAGCATGTAATTATTCACAAAAGGTTCCTTAAGACAAATGAAATGGTTGTTTATTTGTCGCACGACAAGCGGAATCCTTACAAGCTGTTTAAAATTCGTTTGGCGCTCCGGCCATACCCACGTGGTGCATAAATCTTTATAAGAAAGCAGCAGCCGTGCCATCGGTTTTTCTGCATCATCAATTTGTCGTGTTTTTTGTAGTAAAAAAATGTAAGCCTAAGCGTCAAGCTGCGACTAATTCATAACACTTTACGAATAGCACTGCTGTTAAAAAGTAGATTCGGGTGTTTCGCGCCGTTATTATCCAGACGGCATTGTCATGCCAGTGCTTGACGTATTGGCTTAGTTTCATAATAGGAAAATACAACAGATGAAAATTGCCATGATAGGTTTGGGGAAAATGGGGGCGAACATGACCAGACGCCTGATCAATAACGGCCATGAAGTTGTCGTTTATGATCTTGACCCTGATAATGTCGCGCATTTAGTTGCGGAAGGCGCCGAGGGCGCGGCTTTGCTTGAAGATTTAGTGAAGCGTTTACCGGCGCCGCGTGCTGTGTGGCTGATGGTTCCGGCTGGTGTAGTAGTGGAAAAAACCGTGGCGGCCCTGGCCGAATTGTTAGAGCCGGGCGACACGATTATCGACGGCGGCAATTCCTTTTATAAGGATGACGTGTGCCGGGCCGGGCTGTTAAAACACCGAGGCATCCATTTTATAGATGTCGGCACCAGTGGCGGAACCTGGGGCCTGGAGCGGGGCTATTCGTTGATGATCGGAGGCGACCAAGATCCCGTGCAACGGCTGGCGCCCATTTTTGCAGCGCTCGCACCGGGACGGGGCGATATTCCGGCAACACCGCATAGAAATGATTCCGCCAGTACCGCAGAGCAAGGTTATTTGCATTGTGGCCCTGTTGGCGCCGGGCATTTCGTCAAGATGATACACAACGGTATCGAATACGGTTTGATGCAGGCTTACGCGGAAGGTTTTGATATTTTGCGCGGCGCCGCATCAGAGTCGCTTCCCGAAGCATTTCGATACCACCTTGAATGCAGCGAAATTGCTGAGCTGTGGCGGCGGGGCAGTGTCATCAGCTCATGGCTGCTGGATCTGACTGCGCAGGCGCTGGCTGAAGATCCCGAACTGTCCGGTTATACCGGCTATGTCACGGATTCCGGTGAAGGACGCTGGACAGTGCAGGCCGCCGTTGAAGAAGCGGTGCCAGCCGAAGTGTTGACCGCGGCGCTTTATGCCCGCTTCCGCTCCCGTCAGCAAAACACATTTGGCGAGAAAATGCTGTCAGCGATGAGGCAGCAATTTGGCGGCCATGTAGAAGCCGGAAAAGGAGAAAAAGTGTGACCATCAATATTGAAGCGGTTGCCACCAGGTCCGGCGAATCCGCAATAGCCAAGGCCGAAGCTTGCGTGATCGTCATTTTCGGCGCAACCGGTGATCTGACCAAGCGTAAGTTAATGCCGGCGCTGTGTCATCTGGCCCGGCAAGGCGCGCTGGCGGAAGCCACGCTGATCATCGGCGTGGATCGTGAACCGGTCGATACCGATGCTTTCAGGGAATCAATGCAAGCCGCCGTGCGCGAGGCAAAAGGGGAGCAATTGTTCGATGCTGGGGAATGGTGTCACTTTGAGCAAAAGCTAAACTATTTTGCCTGCGACCTGAAAGAGCCAGGCCGTTATGCCGGTCTGGCTGCGCGTATTCAGGAGTTGAATGGCGGCGCGCTGGGTAATCGTCTCTATTACTGCGCCACACCGCCGACGTTGGTCGCTCCGATTATCGATGGCATAGGCGTGGCTGGATTGGCCGATGAGACTGCGGGTTGGGCGCGAATCATAATCGAAAAGCCTTTCGGCCGGGATTTGGCTTCTGCGCAAGCGCTCAGCGACTATGTCGCCGGGGTGTTTCTGGAACACCAGATTTATCGGATCGACCATTATTTGGGCAAGGAAACCGTGCAGAACATACTGGTTTTCCGCTTCGGCAATGCGCTCTTCGAGCCGGTCTGGAACCGTAATCATATCGATTATGTGGAAATTACCGCAGCGGAAACCTTGGGTATAGGTCATCGCGGCGGTTACTACGAAGAAGCCGGGGCCTTGCGTGATATGGTGACTAATCATTTGATGCAATTACTGGCGCTGATCGCGATGGAGCCGCCCATTGCCTTTGATGCCGATGCGGTACGCGATAAAAAAATACAGGTTTGGCGCACGATTAAACCGATGACGGCAGCAGAAGTCGCCGAAAAAACGGTGCGGGGGCAATATGGAAGCGGACAGATTGAAGGGCATGCCGTACCGGGTTACCGTGAGGAATCGAGCGTCGCTTCAGATTCCAACACCGAAACTTACGTCGCGGCCGAATTCCGTATTGAAAACTGGCGTTGGGCAGGAGTGCCGTTTTATCTGCGCACCGGAAAACGCCTGGCGCGGGGCGTAACCGAACTCGCCGTGCACTTCAAGCGGCCGCCGCAACCCTTGTTCGCAGGCAAAACCGAGTTTATCGAACCTAATGTGATTGCCCTGCGTATCCATCCTAACGAAGGTATCGACATCCGTTTTGATGCCAAGCAACCCGGCAGCGAAATGCAGACGGCCAGCGTGCACATGGATTTTCGCTATCAGCAAGCCTTTAACATGCGTATTCCGGAAGCCTACGAAACCTTGCTGCTGGACGCGCTGTGCGGTGATGCCACGCTGTTTACCCGCCGGGACGGTGTGGAAGCGCAATGGCGGTTGATTGACCCGATCCTTGCGGCCTGGCGGCAACAGCCGTCTGACGCTTTTCCTAACTATGCAGCAGGCAGCGAAGGCCCGAAGGCCGCCGATGAGCTATTGGCTCGCAACGGCCATCAATGGCGGTTACTGGACTCGCAGCTTACCAACACACCCCAAACAGGAGCAACAAAATAATGCAACAGAACGATACGACAACACTCTCATTAACGCAGGGCCCTGCCTGGCAGGCGCTGCAGGCGCATTATCAACAGATACAGTCTTTACACCTGCGCCAGCTCTTTGCAGATGATCCGTTGCGTGGTGAACGATTCGTGATTGATGCGGCGGGTATTTACCTGGATTATTCGAAGAACCGGGTGACTGATGAGACTATGCAGTTGTTGATAAACCTAGCTGATGAATGCGGGTTACACAAGCGGATTACGGCCATGTTCAATGGCGAGACCATCAACGTGACTGAACAAAGAGCCGCTCTGCATACGGCCTTGCCCGTGCCAAAAGGCGAGAAGATCATGCTTGACGGTGTCGATGTGGCGGCTGAAGTCCATGCGGTACTCGATCGGATGGCTGTCTTTTCAGAGCAGGTTCGCAGTGGTCACTGGCTGGGATACACTGGGAAACGTATTCGTAACATTGTCAATATCGGTATTGGCGGATCCGACCTGGGTCCGGTGATGGCGTACGAAGCGCTGCGGCATTACAGTCAGCGCGATCTGACCTTCCGTTTCGTCTCGAATGTGGACGGCACTGATTTTAAGGAAGCCACGCGCGATCTCGATCCCGAAGAAACGCTGTTTATCATCTGTTCGAAGACCTTTACGACGCTTGAAACCCTGACCAATGCCCGCGCCGCGCGAAACTGGTGTTTGGACAAGCTCGTTGACGATCATGCCGTGCGCCGGCACTTTGTTGCCGTATCGACCAATGCCGGAGAAGTGACAAAATTCGGCATTAATACCGACAATATGTTTGGCTTCTGGGATTGGGACGGCGGGCGCTATTCAATGGATTCGGCGATTGGCCTATCGACGATGATCGCCGTCGGAGCGGACAATTTCCGGGCGATGCTCCAAGGCTTCCATGCGATGGACGAGCACTTCCGTACGGCGCCCTTCGAACGGAACCTGCCTGTTATCATTGGCCTGCTCAAACTCTGGTACAACAACTTCTTCGATGCCCAGTCGGTCGCGGTGTTTCCTTACAACCAGTATCTCAAGCGTTTCCCTGCCTACCTGCAGCAATTGACGATGGAGAGCAACGGCAAGCACATCACGCTGGACGGCGCCTGCGTCGACTATCAAACGGCGCCGATCTATTGGGGCGAGCCGGGCACCAACGGCCAGCACTCGTTCTTCCAGTTGCTGCATCAGGGCACGCGTCTGATTCCCTGCGATTTTATCGGTTTCTATCAATCCTTAAATCCGCTCGGCGATCAGCATGATCTGTTGATGGCCAACTTTTTCGCGCAGACTGAAGCCCTGGCCTTCGGCAAATCAGAGGATGAAGTCAAGGCCGAGGGCATTCCCGGCTGGCTGGCGCCGCACCGTACCTTCGAGGGTAATCGTCCGACCAATACCCTGCTGGTTGAACAGCTGACCCCTGAAACGCTGGGCAAACTGGTCGCACTTTACGAGCACAGCGTGTTCACGCAAGGCGCAATCTGGAATATCGATTCATTCGATCAATGGGGCGTCGAGTTAGGCAAGATACTGGCAAAAAAAACCGCCGCCGAAATCAAAAATGCGGACGAGCCGCAACTCGATCATGACAGTTCAACCAATGCGCTGATCCGGCGTTACCGCCGGTTTAAATGAGGGCAATCATGACAACCGGTTTAAGCCGCCGCCATTCGACCATTTCTAATGCGGCAGCCTTATCGATAGTGAATTATACGGCAGCGGCATTCGCACCCGAGCCGCCAGACGCAGGCGCCGCCCCATGAGCAGCGAGCCATCGATGAACGAGCAGATGCTCGACCAGCTCCAGCGCGCCGCGTTCGGCTACTTCCTGCAGGCGGTGAATCCGGCCAATGGGCTGATCGCCGACACCTCTCGCGAGGGCTCGCCATGCAGCATTGGCGTGGTCGGATTCGCGTTGTCGACCTATCCGGTGGCGGTGGAGCGGGGCTGGATGGCGCGGTCCGATGCGGTTGAACGCAGCCTCGCGGCGCTGCGTTTCTTCCGTGACAGCGATCAGAGCGGCAGCCCGGAGGCGACCGGTTACAAGGGTTTCTACTACCACTTTCTCGATATGCACAGCGGCGCCCGCGTGTGGCGCTCGGAGCTGTCGACGATCGACACGGCGCTGCTGATCGCCGGCGCGCTGACCGTGGGCCAGTACTTCAGCGCGAATACGCCTGAGGAAACCGGGCTGCGTAAACTCGTCGAAGCGCTTTACCTTCGCGTCGACTGGCGCTGGTCTCAGAGTGGGGCTGCAACGATCAGGCAAGGCTGGAAGCCGGAATGCGGGTTCCAGCACTACGGCTGGGATGGATACAATGAGTCTATCATCCTCTACGTGCTCGCGCTGGGCTCGCCGACGCATCCGATTGATGGCGACTGCTACCAGGCCTGGACTGCGACCTACCAGTGGGAAAATCTGTACGGCTACGATTTTCTGTACGCAGGTCCGTTGTTCATCCACCAGTTCTCGCACGCCTGGATCGATTTTCGCGGCATCCGGGATTGCTTCATGCGCGAGAAGCGCTGCGACTATTTCGAGAATAGCCGGCGCGCGACCGAGGTACAGCGTGAGTACGCGCGGCGCAACCCAAACAGGTTTGTGGGTTACGACGAAAACTGCTGGGGCCTGACGGCCTGTGATGGTCCGAGCAATCAGCTGCCGGAGCTGGCTAACGAGCGCCGCCGCTTGTTCGGCTATGCCGCGCGTGGTGTGCCGTACGGTCCCGATGACGGAACCCTCGGCGGCTGGGCAGCGCTGGCATCGCTGCCGTTTGCACCCGAGACTGCCTTGTGCGCCGCACACAACATGCTGAAACGCTATCCCGAGATGCTGTCCGCACTGCAGTATACCAGCAGCTTCAATCCGACTCTCGCCAGCGCCGGCCGGGGTGCCTGGGTTTCGGCCGGACACTTCGGGCTCGATCAGGGTATCGTGGTAATGATGATTGAAAACTATCGCAGTCAACTGATCTGGCGGCTGATGAGGGATTGTCCCTATATCGGCGCTGGTTTGCGGCGCGCCGGATTTCGCGGCGGCTGGCTCTAACGCCTCTCTTTATTCAAGGATCACAACCATGCAGCAGCAAGACTACTTTTACTCGACAGTCCCACAGGACTCGCACGATCGCGAACGGCTGGACAACGTGCATCCAGCCGGATGGCGCAATCCCCAGCCTGCAGACCGCTACAGCCTGGTGGTTGTCGGCGCCGGTACGGCGGGACTGGTGGCAGCGCACGCTGCGGCGGCGCTGGGCGCGAAGGTCGCGCTGATCGAGCGCAATCTGCTCGGCGGCGACTGTCTGAATGTGGGCTGTGTGCCGTCGAAGGCGATCATCCGTACGGCGCGCCTGTATGCCGACATGCGCAATGCCGGGCAGTATGGCGCGCAAACCCCGGACGATCTGCGCGTCGACTTTGCCGCCGTGATGCAGCGCATGCGCGGTATTCGCGCCCGCATCAGCCGCGCCGATTCGGTGCACCGGCTGATCGAGGCTGGCGTGGATGTATTCTTCGGCGAGGCCCGTTTCACCGGAACCGATACACTGACGGTGGATGGCGTAAAACTGCGCTTCAAGAAGGCGCTGATAGCCACCGGCGCGCGGCCTAACACGCCCTTGATTCCCGGCCTCGTTGAGGCCGGCTTTCTGACCAACGAGAATGTTTTCGATCTGACCGAGCTGCCGCGCCGCCTGCTGGTCATCGGCGGCGGCCCGCTCGGCTGCGAACTGGCGCAGGCGTTCTGCCGCTTTGGCGCGCAGACCATCATCGCGCAGGACTGGCCTCTGTTCCTGCCCAAAGAAGAGCGCGACGCCGCGCAGCTCCTGTCCGATGCCTTCGCACGCGACGGCATCGAGGTGCGGCTTAACACCAGGGCCGTCAACGTGCGCACGGAAGGTGGGCAGAAGCTCGTCGATCTTGTCAGCGACGACTACAAAAGCACCGTAGCGGTCGATGCCATTCTCACCGGCACCGGCCGGGTGCCGAATGTCGACGGGCTGAATCTGGAGGCCGCGGGCGTCGACTTCGATACTGCCCTCGGTATTCGGGTTGATGATTTCCTGTGCAGCAGCAACCGGCGCATTTATGCCGCCGGCGATGCCTGTCTGGAGCACAAATTCACCCATACCGCCGACGCGTCGGCGCGCATCGTGGTCCGGAACGCGCTGTTCCTCGGTCGACAGCGACTGAGTGCACTGACCATTCCCTGGTGCACCTACACCGATCCGGCGATCGCCCATGTTGGCCTCTATGTGCGGCAGGCACACGAACGGTGTATTCCGGTAAAGACCTTCACCATCCCGATGCACGATGTGGATCGGGCGATTGCCGACAACGAGGAGGTGGGCTTCGTGAAGATTCACGTCAAGGAACGGACCGACCGGATTCTCGGCGCGACCATCGTCGCCCGTCATGCCGGCGATATCATCAACGAGATCACTCTGGCAATGGTCGCGGGGATCGGTCTGCGCACCCTCGCCCACGTCATCCACGCCTATCCGACCCAGGCCGAAGCGATCAAGAAGGCGGCGGACGCCTACAACCGCACACGTCTGACGCCGACCATCCAAGCGCTGCTGCGAGGCTGGTTGCGATGGTGACAGCCTGAATATGCTTGGTTGTAGACGCGGGAACCAGCGACGGCGTGATGGACCTGAAGCACGGCTACTGGCTGATGATCGGCGGCCACATCGGGAACTAAGCTAAAAAACAACCACCCAAAAGAGGATTAAACAATGAACACATCCAGAGCCGACATCGCCTTCCTGTTCGACGTCGATAACACACTGCTTGACAACGACCACGTCATCACCGAACTGGAATGCCACCTCAAGCGCGAGGTGGGCGTCGAACGCGCGCAGCATTACTGGCGCCTCTTCGAGCAACTGCGAACCGAGCTGGGCTACGCGGATTATCTGGGGGCCCTGCAGCGCTATCGCGGCGAGTATCCCCGCGATCCCGGTATTCTCACCGTCTCCCGCTTTTTGCTCAACTATCCCTTTGCCGACCGTCTCTTTCCCCGCGCGCTTGAGGTTATCGCACACGTCAAACAATGGGGGCCGGCGGCTCTCCTCACCGACGGTGATGTAGTCTTCCAGCCGCACAAGGTGGACCGCTCCGGACTGTCTGAAGCGGTGGACGGTCAAGTCTTGATTTATTTGCATAAAGAAAAGGAACTCGACGATGTCGCCGAGCGCTGCCCGGCCGAACATTACGTACTGGTCGAGGACAAACTGCGCCTGCTCGCCGCTGTAAAAAAAAGCTGGGGTTCGCAGGTCACCACCGTCTTCGTGCGGCAGGGTCACTATGCGCTGGATCCAAAGATTCTGGCTGCCTACCCGGCCGCAGACCTGAGTCTTGAGCGCATTGGCGATTTGCTTCAATACGACCTGGCGCAATTGCTGAAGCTTCGGGATTGAAATAACATCCTGGCGAAAACGATAACATTTGCGCCGGATTTCGATTGCAAAAGCATCGGTAATCGGTCGCATAGTCACTATGCCCGTAGGGTTCAACTCAATTAACCACGAAATATCCAGGAGGAAAGATGAATACGAAAAAAATGACCGCTGGCGAGAAATTTCCGATGATGGCTTGGAATGCCGTTTCCGGCGAACGTCTGGTCCCGGCGGATGGGTCGGGCTGGCGAGTTCTCATCGTCTATCGAGGACAACATTGCCCACTCTGCAAGGCGTATCTGAACACGCTCAACGAGATGCTTGAAGACTTCCGGGCCGCGAATATCGCCGTATCGATCGTTTCCGCCGATACTAAGGACAAGGCCGAGGCTGAAGTTGCCGAATGCGGCTGGACATTTCCGGTCGGCTACGACCTGTCCGTCGATCAGATGCGCGAGCTCGGCCTTTACATCTCGGATCCGCGCTCGCCAGAGGAGACTGACCGGCCGTTTGCGGAGCCGGCGCTGTTCGTGATCAATCCGGAGGGCAACACGCAGATCATCGACATCTCCAACGCGCCGTTCGCCCGCCCCGACTTGAAGTCGCTCTTGAAGGGGCTTCAGTTCGTGATGAGCAAGAACTACCCGATCAGGGGACGGGCGTAGCCACGGCAGCAGACTGGGTGTATTGAATACAACTTGCGGCCTGGGCTTTTGCCGATGAATTGTTGTCCCGGATGCACTGCGGAAGCTAAATTCACCTGCCGAAGGCTGCCCAACCCGATCATCAGTAACGAATCCAAAAAGGAGCATTAATAATCATGAAACAATCCAAAAATCACATCATCCAAATCGAGGAACACAGCATCGCTTACGCTGAACAGGGCGAGGGCAGCCCGGTCGTTCTGATTCACGGCATCCCGACATCAAATCTGTTGTGGCGGAAGGTGATGCCGGAATTGGCCAAAACACACCAGGTGTTTGCGCCCGATCTGCTGAATTACGGAAAATCGGACAAGCCGGTGGACGCCAACGTCTCCATTGAAGCGCAGAGCCGTCTGATCGTGAAGTTTATGGATAAACTCGGCATCAAATCCGCCGACATCGTGGCCCATGATATAGGCGGCGGGGTCGCACAGCTTATCGCCGTCAATTATCCTGAAAGAGTTCGCAAACTGGTCTTGATCGATACGGTCTGTTTTGATTCCTGGCCGATTCCGGAGTTCCTCCCGCTACAAAAACCGGATGCCGAGCAGGACATGAGCCTCGAAGCCTTCCTGACAATGATGCGCGGGTTCATGCCGCAAGGCGTCTACAACAAAGCAGCGATGACCAATGAAGTCGTCGACCTGTATCTGGCACCGTGGTCGTCCGAAGCCGGAAAGAAAGCCTTGTTTCGCAATTTTCGGCGATTGAACCCGGAGTACACACAAGCGATTGCCGGCGAGCTTAAGCATCTGCCCCATGAAACGCTCATTATGTGGGCAGAGAATGACATCTTTCAAAAACCGGCATACGCAAGCAAGCTTCAGGAGACGATTCCAAACGCCAAGCTGATCTGGATCAAGGACGCCGGGCATTGGCTGATGGAGGAAAAACCGGAACAGATAAGCGGCCACCTGATCGCTTTTCTTGACGGGAAGTGATTCAAGGAAAGGATGGAATGCGTAAGCCGAAAAGCACACAAGGGCAGAACCACCGGGAACCAAAATTATGACGAAATTACTTGTCAATGGCATTGTTTTCGACCTATACGGGACGGTCGTCGATGTTGGGGCGGTCGCGGAAGCTTGTAAAGAGGTGGCGCCCGATCCGATCGCTTTTAACAACCAATGGCGAGCCAAGCAGCTTGAGTACACGTTTTTGCGGACGCTGATGGAGCAATATCGGGATTTCTGGCAAGTGACCGGGGAAGTGCTGGAATTTGCCGTCGAGCGCTTCGGTTTGCAATTGACCGTCGGGCAACGCCAACGGTTGATGGAGGCCTGGCTGCTTCCCAGTTCGTATCCCGATGTCGCAGCGGCTCTGCCTCGACTGAAGGAAAAATACTCCTTGGCGGTATTGTCCAACGGAACTCCGGAAATGCTTGGCAGCGGCCTGGAGCGAACCGGGCTCCGGCCACATTTTCAGTGGGTGCTCAGCGCAGATGCAGTGAAACTTTATAAGCCGTCACCCAAGGTCTATCAGCTTGCGCTACAGCAAACGGGACTTCCAAAAGACAAGATCCTTTTCGTCTCCTCGAACGCCTGGGATGCGCTGGGCGCTAAAAGCTTCGGCTTCAAAGTCTGCTGGATCAATCGCACCGGTGCGCCATTTGATACCTCTGGACCCCGGCCGGACCTGATTGTCAAGAACTTCGATGAGCTGACGGATGTCCTGTGAAAATGAAAAAGCCAAGGTTCAATGGCATCCTCCAGCTCGGCGACGAATCCATGTTGTCGAACTGAGGGTCGATAGAGCGGATCAACTGCCGCTTACCCAAGCAAAAACATCTTGTTAACTACACAATGGAGGAGTGAATGACTCATTACGAAACTATGAATCTGATCGATCAACCGGTGATCGAACGATTGCCGCAAACCAGTCCGGCGGATGCGTTCAATCAAGAGCTGGTTCGCAACGTTCATCCCCTGGACTGGGTGAATCCGAAACCGGCCGGGCGCTACAATTTGGTCGTCATCGGAGGCGGTACTGCCGGCCTGGTCACCGCTGTCGGAGCTGCGGGTCTGGGCGCCAGGGTCGCGCTGATCGAGCGCAGTCTGATGGGCGGTGACTGTCTTAACGTCGGCTGCGTGCCGTCCAAGTGTGTCATCAGCGCGGCCCGGGTCGCGGCAGCCGTGCGTAATGCACGCGAATTTGGTGTCGAAGTGCCGGACGGGATGAATGTGAATTTCGCCGCCGCCATGCAACGGATGCGGCGGTTGCGGGCCCATATCAGCCTGAATGATTCGGCGTCACGACTCCACGGTCTTGGCATCGACGTCTATTTCGGGCAAGCACGCTTTGTGGCCTCCGGCACTGTTGACATGGACGGTACGCATCTTCACTTCAAGCGGGCGGTGATCGCGACCGGTGCGCGCGCCGCGGCGCCGCAGATTCCGGGTTTGGATGCCGTTGACTATCTGACCAACGAAACGCTGTTCTCGCTGACCGAATTGCCACCACGGTTCGGTGTCATTGGCGCCGGGCCGGTCGGCTGCGAAATGGCCCAGGCGCTGGCGCAGCTGGGGTCCGAAGTCTTCCTGGTGGAGACGACGCATGGCATTTTGCCGCGCGAAGACCGTGACGCGGCCGGGATTGTGCAACAGGCGATCACGCGAGCTGGCGTCAAGCTGCTTTGTTGCGGCAAAAAACTGGAGATCAGGCACGATGGCGGCATTCGGCTCGTCGTCGAGTCTCACGGCCAGGGCTATGACGAGCCGATCGACAGACTGTTGGTATCCGTCGGCCGGGCACCCAACGTCGAAAATCTGAACCTTGAAGCCGTCGGCGTTGATTACGACAAGAAAGGCGTTAAGGTCAATGAACGAATGCAGACGTCAAACGCCAGGATTTACGCCGCCGGAGATATTTGTTCGCCGTTTCAGTTTACGCACGCGGCCGATTTCATGGCTCGCATCGTGATTCAAAACGCGCTGTTCAAAGGCCGAAAAAAATCCTCGTCGCTGGTGATGCCCTGGTGCACCTACACGACACCAGAGATTGCCCACGTCGGGCTCTACGAAAATCAAGCCAGGGAACAGGGGATCGAAGTTGACACCTTTGTGCAGGAATTCCGCGACGTCGATCGCGCGATCCTGGACGGAGAAGACGAAGGCTTCGTTAAAGTCCACGTCAGGAAAGGGACTGACAAGATCATCGGAGCAACCATCGTCGCGGGCCACGCGGGTGATATGATCTCCGAGATCACCCTGGCCATGACTCACGGCCTCGGGTTGCAGCAGATCGGCAATACGATTCACCCGTACCCGACCCAAGCCGAAGCGATCCGCAAATTGGGCGATCAATACAATCGCACGCGCGTGACGCCCTTTGTGAAATGGCTCTTTAACAAGTGGCTGGCCTGGACCCGTTGATGGCCCGTAGCCTGCAGTCGTTTAGCTAGTTGAAAATTTTCGTGCTCCCTTCGGCTATGGCTCAGGACAGGTTTTGTTTTTTTCGTGGATGAAATGATTTGTCCAGGTTTGTAAGCCCTGCTACGATCGGTTCTTCAGGTTTTCGTCAGCACGCCGGTGCAACTTGAGCCTTGTCCAGCCGTGCAGCCGTAACAATGATCAGCGACATTGATCGGCATGGCTTCGGGCATGTGCTCCAGCAATTGGTTCAGATACGTAGAGCGGCCTGCCAGCGGCATTCCCAGCATTTGATTGAAATCGCAGTCGTAAACAGCGCCTTGCCAGTCCACACTCAACAGGCTCCGGCACATCACTTGTTCGAGATTGGCGGGTTGGTAGGCGTGTTTCAGCAGACTCATATAATCCTCGAATTGGCCTTTAGCCAGCAGCACGGCGCCGAAGCGTTGTATCGGCATATTGGTGATCGTAAAGAGATTGTTGAAGTGCAGATGGAAATGTTCAGTTAAGAAAAGCCGGTAAGCGGCTTCCAGTTGTGCTTGCTGCGGAGGCAAGGCGATACCTTGCGGATTGAATACCAGATTCAGCGTCAAACCGCTGTCCGAGCTACCGTAGCCCAGAGTGTTGAGTTTTTGCAAGGCGTTAATGGAAGCCGAGAACACGCCCTTGCCGCGCTGCGCATCGACGTTGTCCTCTAAATAACAGGGCAAGGACGCGATGATTTCTACCTGCTGTTCAGCCAGAAACCCGGCCGTGTCTTCATAACCCGGCTCCACTAAAATCGTAGGGTTGCAACGATCCATGACATGCAGCCCCAGTTGTTTCGCTTCTTGTACCAGCCAACGGAAATTGGGGTTCATTTCCGGTGAGCCACCGGTTAAATCCAGATGTTCGAGTTGATATTTTTCCGCAAATTGCAGCGCGGTCTGCATGGTCTCGCGGGTCATCAGTTCTGTGCGTTTCGGCCCAGCATTAACATGACAGTGGGTGCAGCTCAAATTGCACAAATAGCCCAGGTTCATTTGCAATGTACTCAATCGTCCCCGCTGGATTCGCGGAAAGTCGCTGTTGAGCAGTAAAGGTTTAGTGTCGCGCATAGGATCTTTTTAGTGTTGAGAAAAGTTTATCGGTAAGGCATCCAAAAATCGCAGCAGCTCACGCTGTTCCGGCAAGGGTTCAGCTAATTTAAGCAGGGCCTCGCGCAAGGAAAGCAGATCTTCCGGTTCATCGACATCGCATAACGCCGCCAAGGTCCTGATCTCGCCCAGTTGTCCGATTTTGTTGAAAAATTGAGCGCCGGTATCGGCGGCGCTGTAAGTCACCTCGGTCCACAGGGCATGCGGTACGCTGACATTGCCGCCGAACAGCCAGAAGCCGCCGTCAACACTGGGGCCAAATGCTAAACGGGCATGTTCATCCCGGGATAACCAGGCCGATGCCGTCAGCAGCTCTGAAACGGTCATTTGAGGAATATCTGCGCCCACTAACAGAACAAAATCATGACTTTTTAACAGTGTTTGATAAACATTCGCCATACGTTCGCCTAAACCGCCCTCGCCTTGCCACAGACACGGCAAGTCCTGCCAATAGTCGTGAGCCAGCGCTGCCTGTTCGGCCACGGCGTAATAACTCCGGATCGTATCGAGATTGCCGGCTGCTTGAACTACCGTTTTAACCGTCCGCGCCGAAGCCAGATGAAACGCTTCCGCGGCTTGTTGCCCCAGTTTGACCGCCAGACGGGTCTTGACCGGGGAAAATCCCGGCGTTTTAACGAAAATCGCAATTGCGCCGCTCATAAGTCTGGTGCCAAACGTCGCCTGGCCCGACGTGTTAACAGCCAGGTAAGATAGACATGGCGGACGGTTGTTGAAAGCCAGCCATGCTGCCGGTAGCGCCTGGCGCTGGTTATCAGTTCGGCAGGCAGTTCCTGTAACGGGAATCCCGCAGCTTGCCAACGCACGACAAAATCCAGGTCTTCGCCCAGGGTAACGGTTTCATCAAAACCGTTCAGTTGTTCGAAAGCAGTTTTATTGATGATAAAACCCTGATCGCCGAATGGCAGACCGAAAAAGCGCGAGCGAGTGTTAGCCGCCCAGGCATTCAGCCGGGTTTGTCCGGGCCCGTCGCCGGCAAACTTTAACTTGAAATAGCCCAGGCTGCCGCTCCCTGTTTCAATGTAGTGCTGAACAGCAGCGATTACCTCCCTCGTCAACCGGGTATCGGCATGCAGAAACCAGATTAAGGCCCGCGAAGCTTGTCTGGCGCCGGCATTAAGCTGGCGCGCCCGTCCCTGAGACCCATTTAGCCATTTTGCGTTTTCAGGCAGTTTAAAATCGGCGGGTGGCGCTTGGCAGGCCGATAGGATAATCTCAAGCGCCTGACCAAATATCGCCAATTCATCCAACAACTGCCGCCAGGCTTGATCATCTAGCCCGACCGGAATTACCACGCTGAGATCATTAAAGCTATTGACCCATGTTTGGCAATCGCTAAAAACCTCGTTCGACAGCTCATCAAACTTCATCACTTTGTGTCCTTCGTGTACTTCGTGGTATTTTTTGTAGCTTGCATAACATCCGCTATTCGGAGCCACTAACAGCAAGCGGAACCGGATTCCCGCGACAAACTTGTATTGGGCGGCGCGCAATCGAACAAACCGAAGTGCCTGGATTTATCGCCCCATAGCTCAAAGTGTTTCGCATAGCGGCTTAAGCAAAGCATATCGGCGGTATTGCCGCAGATACGCAAAGGCCGACCGGTTTCCAAATGATGATGATCGTCCAGATCGAACGCATGCGGATGATCCGGCAAGGTGCCTTTATAAACAGCGACCTGTCCGAAATCCTCGCAGCGATCCTCCAGCGGCATTTTAAACGCCCTGATCGTTATCGAACGAAACTTGACCATGCCGATTTTGGCCGCCACTTCAGGGTCATCCAGGGTAATGGGATTGTCTTTGACAACACGTACATCGGGGCAACTTAATTCCTGCATAATGCGCCGGAAATCTTCCCAATATAAAGCGCCGCCCAGGCATTCGCCCAATAGCACAGGATCCAGTTTAAGCGCTTGCGGTATGCGCCGGTCGGCATAGACATCGGAAAAATAAATTTCGCCGCCAGGTTTGAGCACGCGGAAAATTTCCGACAATACTTTGCGTTTATCCGGCGACAAATTGATGACGCAGTTGGAAACCACAACATCGATGGAATTGTCGGCAATGCCGGCAGAAGCCAGGTCTTCGATATATCCGTGTATAAACTCAACATTGAAACGCGTATAACCGTAGCGTTCGGCGTGCCAATCGCAATGACGTTTGGCGACAGTTAGTTGCTCTTCGGTCATATCAACGCCGATAACCCGTCCCGATTCGCCGACCAGCCTGGATAGCAAATAGCTATCGCGCCCCGAACCGCAACCTAAATCCAGTACTGTTTGCCCTTGCAAAGCCGGCGGCAAGGGCGAGCCACAACCGTAAAATCGCGAAACCACTTCAGGATGAAGGTCGGCCAGATGTGGCCGTAAATGTTTAGGCATTGCATCCAGGGTACAACAGGCGCTGGTTTTTAAATCCAGACTGGACTTAAGCACTTGTCCGTAATAATTTTGTACTGATTCACTGATGGCGGCGTCAGTCATATAGAGTCTCCGTTGGTCAATATTAAGCAGGTTTTCCGGGAATGAGGAAAAAACCAGGTAAATTAGATTTATTATTCAATTTCTTTATGAGTCGTCCCAGCACATGATTACTTACAAGCAAGCGTCAATTTTTTCGAGTAATAAAACGAGACGCTCGGGCTTTCGCGTCAATCCTTCAAAGTATCGAAAAGCATTTCAGGTTTGCCGGTTAAATAACCCTGAGCCAAATCCACTCCGATTTGATGTGTCAACACATTTCCGGAGACGTGGTTTTTGCTTTCCCTGCCAGCATTACCTGTGCCGCACTACCCAACTCGGCACTTTGCTCTATGGAGGTGCGAAGCGTTTGGCAGAGACTTTGACATCAGGATTGATTATTCTCCTGACAAAATCCGCATCCCCGCCATCCCTCGCTGTGATAAAACTGCCGCTGACGGATTCACAGCGTCTTTCCCTGATGAATACTGGATGAAGGGAAAGAAGAATCCTCTTTCACATGCACGTCACGTTGCGGGAAAGGTATTTCGATATTTTCTTCCCTAAAGGCGGCATTGATCGCAAAGCATAGATCGCTGAAAACCTGCGCCCTGTTATCAATGGATCGGATAAAGCAGCGTAGTTCTAAATTAAGCGCACTGTCACCGAAGCCCGTCATTAATACCACAGGCGCAGCAACCCGATTGCTCTCGATAATGACCATGTCGTGTTGATGCGCAACGGCGAGCAGGATGGCTCTAACCTTTTCAAGGTCGGAACCGTAGGCGACGCTGACAGGGATTTTGATCCGTCCCGATGAATCATGCAACATCCAGTTAGTGACCTGACTGGAAATCAGCTCTGAGTTGGGCACAATGATATGCGAACCGTCAAAAGTTCTGAGTTGGGTCGAGCGGATGCTGATCCTGTGGACAAAGCCTTCGGTGGCGCCGACGAGAATCCAGTCGCCGGTGCGGATGGGGCGTTCGATCAGCAAAATAAGGCCGGAAATAAAGTTATTGACGATATTCTGCAAACCGAAACCGATGCCCACCGACAAGGCGCCTGCGATAATGGCAATGTTTGCAAACTCTACCCCCGCTATGGACAGCGCGACGAGTAGAGAGACGGCAAGCCCGAGATAACCGGTAACGGTAAGCAGTGCATCCCGTGCGCCGCGTTCGATCCGTGCATTACTTAACCAGCCCGGCGCCACGTTTTGTTTAAACCAGCCGGACAAAGCCAATAACAAGGAGAAAGCCAGCAGGGCAGTCACAATCTGTAGAGGGATAACGCGAAAAGAACCCATCATGAACCCCTCTTGCAGAAACGTCATGATGAGGTCGAGACCCAGATGCGATAATCCCCACACCCAAAGCACCCAGAGTCCGAGTCCGCTCCAGATCGCCGCACTGAAGATGAGACGAATCCAGATCAGACCGGGAATATGATCCTGATCTTTTAACCCCAGGTGTTGGCGAAGCCGTTTCTGCCAGGGCTGATAACCGGAATCTAAGCCGTCGAACAAATCAGTCATCAACGTGTTAATAAACCAGATGATGCCGAAGCCCGATAAAGATCCCAGCAATCCGGTCAGGGTATAAATTGAAAGATTGCGATAACCCAGCCATTCGGAGCCCAGTGCAAAGATCAACGCGGCGAGCAGCAACAATCGTATTCTATAACTGCCGCCCAGGGATGGAATACGGCCAATGGACCAGAGTACCCAGACCAGATTGAGGAATAGAAAAATACCAAACAAGGCTCGCGCCAACAGATACTGCGTTTCCAGTAAGGCATCTGAAAAACCGGAATCGAACACTAGTAGACCCAGAAAACCTAGGGCCAGTAGTCTTTTTAAATGTTTGGACAAGGCTTGCGCCGTCATATCATCCATAGCCAGATAAGGACTCGCGGGCGGATCAGGATTCAGCATAGCGCCGGCTATGCTCAGCGTCAGCGTATAACCCAATAGGCCGTAAGCCAATTGAGTGATAAAAGGCGCCGGTGCTAATGGCAAAACACAGTTTAAAAAGATTAGGGCCGCCACGCTTGCGCCGATGACAGGCAATAACCTGGCGCTGCAGCTTTTCAGTGCCAGCAAAAAATGGGTGCATTTATCGACACAAGGCTTTTTTGTTGCCGCTATCCAGATTTGATATAAACGCAGGCCAACAAAAAAACCCAGGACAACTGAACAAAGGAGCGCTATCAGATAGGCGCCGGTCAATAATTGCAATCCGCTTTGCATCATTAAAAAGTGCCGCGACAATTTCCACCAGGTTTTAGGATGGTTTAAATTGTCCTGAAGGAGTTCACTTACAGTAGGGCCTTTAAGCAGGAGTTTTCGAGTCAGAGTAGCGTGCTCAATGGCAGTGGCTTTTTCCTTGATTTCTTTGGCCTGAATCAGGATAAATTGACAGGCGGCAAGACGTTTTGCGAGCGCTTCTCGTTCCTGGACGAGATTGGCTTGAGACGGGCTGACATCATTCGCTTCTTTGCTTAGTTTCGAACCCAGGAAATCAATATCCTGTTGCCGTCGTTGTACAACTGCTTCAGTTTCCGCGACGCAGTCTTGAGCCTGTTCGCGAATGGGCAGGAGTTTCTTTTTGATGTCCTCAAGCCGGCCGGTATCCAGTTCCTGATCGGCAGTCGATTGGAGCGTCTTGTTGGCTGATTCAAGAGCGGATTTGGCCGATTCCAACCAGGCTTCACTGTAGACTTCGAAAGACCATGACGGACTTGAATACAACAACAGCACTACTTGTAAAACAAGATGTAGCGGGAAAATATTGATGGAATGAATGGCTTTCATAGTACAGTGAATATTGACGCTCGGAGGTTAGTACGCGAATTAGATAACCCTAGTTCATGTTCCTTAGGGTTTAGTCAACAGTATTGCGTGTCCGTCCGGATCACGGATCATGAATGCGCTTGAATAACCCAGTGTATCTTTCGGTAAATCGACTACGGCATTGGATACCGGATAGGACTTTTCGTTGGCTATCGTATCATTTATAACTGCAGTGTCGGAAAGGGTTGCTTGAACTTGCCAGTGCCATAGATCATTGGCCTGGGTATCAGGCGGCATGATCCGACCGCTGTTCGGTGTCTGATAGTCCAGCAGTTCGATGCCGGGGCCGTGAGAAGCTTTGAGCGCCGTGATGTGCAGGCGGGCTCCGAACACATTGTTCAGGCGTTCCTGCTCAATGCCATAATTGTCACTGCTGCCGGTGACCTTAAGTCCGAGGGCATCACGATAAAATTTCAGACTGGTTTCGGTATCTGCGATCACTATAGCGGTATGGTCGATGCCGAGAAACAGCTGTTCGCTTTTAACATGCCACTTGGGATCTCCTTTGCCTTCAGGAAATTGTAGAATTTCAAGATTATTACCGTCGGGATCCCGGAAATAAAAAGCCTGAATGCCGCCAGCGTTAGGATTCCAGTCTGGCAGCCGCTGGGGAGCAGGAGAGGCATGTTCCACATTATGTTGCCTCAGGTGTGCATAAGCCTGGTTCATATCGCTAACGATGATGGCAATATGCTGAAACCAGTGGTCGTTGCTACGCGAGTCGGGGGGAATGGGCCGGCCCCGAGGCGTCAAATAGTGGATCAATTCAATGAATTCATCGCCCAATTGCAAGCGGACAACCTGCATCCGTAAACCAAAAACGCCAGTAAGGTGTTCGTAAGGCTCGCCGGTTACTTCGGCTTCGGCCACCTGCTTGAAGGGCAGAATCCGGGTGTAAAATGCAAGTGAACGGCTCATATCGCTCACCGTAATGCCTATTGCATCAATGCCGCGCACCGTCGGATTTGCCCATACGTTACTGCCGTTCAGGTAAAAAACGAAGACGATGATGGTCATGCTATAGCGGAATAACATCCTGATGGCTCCTAATAGTTTGCAGTAAAATGGAAAAGTTACACGGCCTCCTTTATAGCGCGGCAAGATACCGGCCAAGGCGCAGTCCCCAGGCATAAATAGTCAAGCCTGGGTTGACCCGGCTGGAACGCGGCAATACGCTGCCGTCCGCCACATACAGGTTATCGAAACCGTGTACTTTGCCGTAGGCATCCACCACCGAACTGGCCGGGTCGTTGCCCGTCACCATGCTGCCTAACGCATGCGCAGTAGCGTCCAAGCCCATTTGTTGCGATACGCTCAAAAACCCGGCTTGTAACAGCCGGGTTTTGAACCCTCGAATGATTGAACGATGCTCGGCGACAGAGGCTGGAATACGTTTCAATTTATAGTCCAGTTTGGGTAGATCGCCTTGGCCGATGATGCGATTATCCGGGCTTGAGCCGTCTTCAGTGGTGACAAAAAAGCCGTAAGCCCTTGCGCCCAGTGCATTGGTTACGAAAGCTGGCAGCCATTTTGGCAATTGCGTGGACAGCATTTCGCCGTCCATCCAACCGAGGCATTGCACGCTGCTATGCGGGAAAGCTTCATTAAAAAAGATCGCCGTTTTACGCAACACATCCCGTTGCGGGAACAGCGAGAACCCGAGCAAGGCGCTGTTAAGATGCAGTTTGAAATGGGCGCCCACCAGAGGAGCTGAGGGCAGCGTTTTGTCCAGCCCGTTTTGTTGCAGATATTTTTGCAGGATGCGTGGTGACGACATCGCGCCCGCAGCAAGAATGACTGTGTCTGCGTAATAGTTTTCGCCATCGGTGTTGGATACGCCGGTGATTTTAGCCGGATGTTTTTTGTCCGAAAGCAATGCGCTGACTTCTTTATAGGGCAGCAGTTGAAACAGCGGGTTATCCGCTAAATAGCTGAGCAGATTCTGTTCGGCATCGGCCTTGTAAGCGCCCGGCGAGGCAAAACCGTCGAAATGTTTAGCTTCATCAGTGTGGTCGAGTATGTCCTTTTTTAGTCCCAACGGCAGCGATTTGACACGCCAGCTTTTATCAGCCTGAGTGATCCGCTTGATGAACCGACCGAGTTGCGGTTCGTGGTCAAAATGATTGATTTGCAGTAATTGTTCAGCTTGAGTATAAAATGGCTCCAGATCGGCATAGCTGATAGGCCAGCCCAGGCATTGGAAATCGGGATCTGCGACAAATTCGTGTGGCGCAAAGCGTAATAGCACGGCGCCATACCATTTGGTTTTACCGCCGACATTGTAATACTCGCCTGGCGTCAGCGTTTTATCGTTAGCATTCCGCCATGGCTCCTTGTTTTTAAAGCGTTCTTTCACGAAAACCTGCTGTACATCGAGGGTACTGCCATCAGTAGGCAGATGGCCGCCTTTTTCCAGTAACAGCACCCGTTTACCGGCCTGCACCAGATTGTAGGCGCAGGCCGAGCCGCCCGCGCCGGAGCCGATGATAATCGCGTCATAGTGTTGTTCATTCATGGTTTATTTTCTGTCGTCAGCGTTAATGTTTGTGCCCGGCTTTTACCCATTTCAGGATCGTAACCGCAATGAATACAGCGCCGGTCAAGGGGATGATCAAGTTTTGCGCACATTCTTAAGGTGGTCAATCTGAACAAACGATAAAGTTCGACCGCGCTTAACATGCCCAAAACAGGGGCGGTGAAATAGATCCAGCCCGCTATCCAGATACCGGAGGGCGCAGCCGAGGCAAAGCTGCGCGCCGGATTCATGCTCATGCCGGAAAACGGCGCTTCCAGAGTGATAAATACCGCCACCAGCACACCGGCGGCAAGTCCCGTGTAATGCGTAAGACTTTTGGCGTTCATGAACGCCAGAACCGTCAGCATTAACAGCAGGGAAATCAGTGTTTCAGCGGCGAAGGCGATCCACATTCCCTCAGGCCCCGGCACGGTCGCCACATAAACGACCGGCGACTTGGCAAAGCTATCACCAAAAAAGGCCCAAACCAGCAGCACACCGAGAGTGCCACCGATGAATTGAAACATGATGTAAAAGCCCGCATCCCAGGCCGCCATTTTGCCCAGGCGTAAAAAAGTCAGCGTCACTGCCGGATTGATTTGTGCGCCGGACTGTTTGCCCCAGGGCGAATAAATAATGCCGATAGCGGTCAAACCCATAAACAGGCCAATGACACCCCGGCGCAAGTCGGCGTCAGGGATCAGTGGGTGAATCGGCGAGTCGGGCGTTTCCAGCAACACCACAACGATACCGGCAGATACCATGAACATGCCCAGACCCCAGGCTTCCATGAGATATTCCGGCCAGTGCTCACGTAGCGACTGAAGGCATGTCATCGTTAGCCCCCTTCTGCAAACCCCGGGTAAAGCGTCATGCCGCCGTCGACAAACAGGCTGATACCGTTGATGTAATCGGAATCGTCCGAAGCCAGCCAGACTACGGCGCGGCCGATGTCGACCGGCTCGCCGATGCGGTTGTAGGGAATCAGTTTCATTAAATCGTCATAGGCTTCCGGTGTTTCCCAAGCGGTGCGATTGATCGGGGTGCGAATGGCGCCGGGGCAGACGCTGTTGACGCGGATACGGTAGGGCGCGACTTCCTGCGCCAGGCTCTTGTTCATCAGCATTACCCCACCTTTGGACGCGGCGTAATTGACATGCCCGCCCCAGGGAATAACCTCGTGTACCGAACTGATGCTGATGATTTTACCCGCAGCACAGGAAATTTCGCTGATCACGCCACGGCGTTTGAATTCGCGGATGGCTTCGCGGGCGCACAGGAACTGGCCGGTCAGATTGACGTTGATGACCTTGTTCCATTGCTCCAGCGTCATTTCGTCGAAGGCGGCGTCACTTTGCAGGCCGGCATTATTGACCAGAATATCGATGGTGCCGAACTCCTCCAGCATACTTGCGAACATGCTTTGCACCTCGGTTTCGTTGGAAACATCGGCTTTGATTGCGATGGCATGGCCGCCTTTGCGCTTGATTTCATCGACGACTTCTTTGGCGCTGGCGTCATCAAAAACATAGTTGACAACCACATCCGCGCCTTCTTTGGCCAGATACAGCGCCACGCTGCGGCCGATGCCGGAATTGGCGCCGGTAACCAGCGCTTTTTGGCCGCGCAGCAGATTGCGCTGCGGGCACTCGGGCATGACCACGTCGGGCAAGGTGTCGAGGTTATTATGTTGTTCGGGATTCATATTTAAAATACTCCAGTTGATAGTTTTGTGGGAGCGACGCCCTCGTCGCGGTTAAAAGATGGCTTGTGTTCCAGTCGCGACGAGGGCGTCACTCCCACAGCTCCAACTTTAATCAAGACGCAGACTCCGTGGTAACGCTCAACAAATTCGCTACCAGTCCGGTCCAGCCGGTCTGGTGCGAAGCGCCGACGCCACTGCCGTTATCGCCGTGAAAATATTCATGGAACAAAACATAATCCTTGAAATGCGGATCATTTTGCAGCTTGTCGTTGCTGCCGAATACCGGTCTGCGCCCGTTTTCATCGCGGCGGAACAGCCGGGTCAGACGGTGCGCCAGTTCATCGGCGACTTCATCGATAGTCAAAAAATGATTGGAGCCGGTCGGGCATTCGATTTTAAAATCGTCGCCGTAATAACTGGCAAAACGTTTCAGCGAGGTGATCAGCAGATAATTGACCGGAAACCACACCGGTCCGCGCCAGTTAGAGTTGCCGCCGAAAGCGCCGGTTTTCGACTCGCCGGGTTGATATTGCACCGTCATTGGTTGGCCGCAGCAGTCGAATACATAGGGTGCATCGAGATGCGCGCGCGATAGCGAACGGATGCCGTAGTCGGATAAAAACTCGCTTTCATCGAGCATGCGTTTGAGCAACAGCTTCATGCGGTGACCGCGTAACAACGACAGCAAATGGCGGTTGCCGCGCCCCGGTTCGTTCCAGCGCGACACCAGGCCACACAGATCGGGACGGTAATTCAAAAACCATTCCAGGCGTAGTTTAAAGTCCGGTAGTTTATCCAGCATTTCCGGCTCGATGATTTCCACAGCATATAAAGGAATCAATCCGACCATCGAGCGAACCTTCATCGGCATCATGCCGCCATCAGGAAAACGCAGCACATCGTAGAAAAAACCGTCTTCTTCATCCCAGAGACCGAAACCGTCATCGCCGATATGGGTCATGGCTTTGGCGATATAAAGAAAATGCTCGAAAAATTTGGTGGCAATGTCTTCATAGACCCGGTTATGCAGCGCCAGTTCCAAAGCGATGCGCATCAGGTTAAGGCAATACATCGCCATCCAGCTGGTGGCGTCGGCCTGATTAATGTGGCCGCCGGTTGGCAATGGCGCGCTGCGGTCGAATACGCCAATGTTATCCAGCCCCAAAAAGCCGCCCTGAAACACGTTGTTGTCGTCGTCATCCTTGCGATTGACCCACCAGGTGAAGTTAATGATCAACTTGTGCATGACCCGTTCCAGAAAATCCAGGTCGCCGACCCCGCCGTTGGCTTCGCATTCAGACTTATAAATTTCCAGGGCTGCCCAGGCATGTACTGGCGGGTTAACGTCATCGAACGACCATTCATAGGCGGGCATCTGGCCGTTGGGGTGCATATACCAAACCCGGGTCATCAACAGGATTTGGTGTTTGGCGAAGGCCGGATCAATCATCGCCAGCGTCACACAGTGAAAGGCCAGATCCCAGGAGGCATACCAGGGATACTCCCACTTATCCGGCATCGAGATGATGTCGGCGTTGTTCAGATGCTGCCAGTTCTTGTTGCGACCGTGTTGGCGTGTGGCGTCTGGCAACGGTTGGCCGGGATCGCCGTTTAACCATTCGGGAATATCGTAATAATAAAACTGTTTACTCCAGATCATGCCTGCGAAGGCCTGGCGCTGAATCATTCTGGCTTCAGGGTCTTTGATGTTGCTTTGAATGCCGTCGTAAAAGACGTCGGCTTCGCGTAAGCGGATGTCGAATAGCTGATCGAAATCGCTAAAGGCCTGGGCATTGGGCTTGCGGCTTAAACGCAGACGCACTTCCACTTTGGACTGTGCCGCGATGGAAAAGCTGAAATGGCCGCAGGCTTTTGTGCCGGTTTGGTCTGGATTAACGGCATCGGTTTGATTGTGGATAATAGCGTCATGAAAGGCGTCCTTAAAATGGCCTTTGGTTTCCGATCCGTACAATTTTTTACCATTGGTGTCGTTATCGCAGAACAACAGCTGTTGTGCATCATCAAGGTAACAATGATATTCGCCGAGGGTTTTATGGTTAATGACAATCGCGCCGGTCTCGGTTGACGACAGCGTAGGCTTGTCTTTATCGTTGCCCCAGCTCCAGGTGTTACGAAACCACAGTTGCGGCAGGATATGCAGCGGGGCGGCATCGGCTCCCCGGTTATGGGCGGTGACTCGCATTAAAATATCATCGGCATCGGCCTTGGCGTATTCGACGAACACGTCAAAATACCGGTCGTCATCGAATACGCCGGTATCGAACAATTCAAATTCTGGCTGCTCCTTGCCGCGCTTTCCATTTTCCTCGACCAGCGCCTGATAAGGGAACGCCTGCTGCGGGTATTTGTACAGCATTTTCAGGTAAGAATGACTGGGCGTGCCGTCGAGATAATAGTAAAGCTCCTTGACGTCTTCGCCGTGATTGCCCTGGCCATTGGTCAAGCCGAACAATCGCTCTTTAAGGATAGGGTCTTGTCCGTTCCATAACGCTAAGCCTACGCACAGACGCTGGCTAATATCGCTAATCCCGGCGATACCGTCTTCGCCCCAGCGATAAGCGCGGCTGCGAGCCTGATCGTGGCTGAAATAATCCCAGGCCTCGCCGTGCGGGCTGTAATCTTCGCGCACCGTACCCCATTGGCGTTCGCTTAAATAAGGCCCCCAATTACGCCAGGGGGCTGATCGGCCGCTTTGCTCGTCAATGCGTTGTTGTTCGGCCGACTGAATAGGCGTTGGCTTGGTTTTGGCGCTGTCGGCCAGGTTATCGCGTTTGTTTGCGCTGGGTGTGTTATTTGTCGATGTGGCCATGGTTATTCCTGTTTTTGTGGTGTTAGGGTTTTAGGCAAAAATGTATAGTGATCGTCTGTTGGGTGGGCGACCTCGGCAACTGCTCCTGCGTTGCTCTACGGCCTGCATCCCTGCAGTCGTGCCGGATCGCCCCTACACACTCACTGCCATTAGGTTAGGCTGAACACTGTGGGCGCGAATTTATTCGCGCATTTAGCCGTCACAGCGCGAATAAATTCGCGCCCACAAGTAACGACTAGCCCTTAAGGTCGCGTAAGCCGATATTTTGCCCATGCAGCTTCAGCCAAACACGCAAAATTTCCGAGACGCTCCACGCCTGGGCAAAACAGCCGCGCGGCGTAAAAGGCGGCTCGGCATCAAAAATTTCGCCAACTTGACCAATGCAGGCAGCGGCAACATGCAAACGTAAGGGTTCAAGAAAGGCGCGGGCTTGTTCGGCATCCTGATAAACCCGAAAATGCGCGTCCGCAAACGCGCCGATTAGCCAGACCCATACCGTGCCCTGATGGTAAGCGCCATCGCGTTGCCTCGGATTGCCCTGATAATAAGGTGTGTAGCCCGGCTCACCTTTTGCCAGACTGCGTAAGCCGAAAGGCGTCAACAGTTCACGAGCACAAACATCGATCACCGCTTTTTGCTGCTCGGCAGACAGAGGACTGTGCGGCAAGGACACCGCAAAAATCTGGTTGGGTCGCAAACGACTGTCACAGCCTCGCTGATCGCCTTCGGCAGCATCGATGACATCGTATAAACAGCATCTATCCGGATTCCAGAAGCGTTGAAAACTGCCTTTTACCTGGTCGGCGGCAGTCTGATAATTGCGTGCCTGCAAGCTGTAACCCAATTGCCCGGCAAAGCCCGCCATGATCTTTAAGGCGTTGAACCAGAGGGCATTGATTTCCACGCATTTGCCGGTACGCGGCGTCACCACCCAATCGTCGATTTTAGCGTCCATCCAGGTCAGTTGTACGCCGTCTTCGCCAGCCGCGAGCAGGCCGTCGTTGATATCGACCTTGATGCGGTAACGGGTGCCGCGTCGATGGCAGGCAATAATGCCGACCAGCACCGGATAGAGTTCTGTTGCCAAGCCAAGGTCGCCGCTCATTTGCGTGTATTGATCGATAGCATGAAAATACCAGAGCGTGGCATCGACGGTGTTGTATTCGGGTTTTACGCCGTTATCCGGAAAGCGATTGGGCAGCATGCCGTCGCTGACATGGGCGGCAAAGGTACGCAAAATGCTGGCGGCAATATCAAAACGCTGCAAACTTAGCGTCAAGCCGGGCAGGGCGATCATGGTATCGCGCCCCCAATCGGCAAACCACGGGTAGCCTGCGATCACCGTCTTGCCTGCCGGTAGACCATGCTGGTAACGATCGACAATAAATTGTCCGGAAGCCAAGGCCAGTTGCTTGATCCAGTCGGGCGCATCGGGCGGCAGGAATTGTTGCACGGCGAGTTGTTGCTCAAGCAACTGTTGTTGCACGACGGTAAAATCGTCGGTAATGCAGGTGGCATCGGTGATCACCACAGTCGCCTGTTCGCCCTGGTTAAGCGTCAGGGTAAAACGACCGGGGCGAAACAGGTCTTCGCTATCATCCAGGCCGCGCACTGTTTCAGCGCGATGCTTGAAATTCCAGTACCAGTCCGGCTCAACTGTGAACGCCGCCTGTTCACAGCTGAGTCGATAGGCATGTGCGCCGGCAAAGGCGTTAATCTCAACACCCTGCGCAAGCTCGCGTACACCCAAATCCCAGCCGCCGTGGCTATGACTGTGATAATCCCGGTAGGTACACAAAGGCATCAACTCCACGGCCAGTTCATCGCTGGCACGTAACACCTGGATGTGGACATAAGTTGTGTTTTGTCCTGGTTTCATCACGATGCGCTTTTCAATTAAGGCATCGGCAATGGCATAGCGCCACACCGGCAGGCCGTTATCGAGCTGAAAAGACTCAAGATGAACATAACCCTGAGGCGCTATCGTGCCGTCGGCGAATTCGTTGCTAAATAAAAGATAGTCCTGTCCGCGATAGCGCACGCTCATATCCAGTTTAGCGACTAATAATACGCGACCTGTCGGGGGTTCTAAAGCGGCCACCAGCAGGCCGTGGTAACGGCGGGTATTGGCTTCGCAAACCGTGCCGGAAGCAAAGCCACCGATGCCGTTGCTTATCAGCCATTCGTGTTCGACAGCCTGTTCAAAGGTTTTACAGTCACCGGCTTCCAGTTTAATTTGTGTCATATGTCCTTTGCCCTCAAATAGGGTGGGCAAGCGTCTTTTTGCCTGCCCACCAAATACGCTAAACCGGCTAAAACCATTATGGTTTCAGTTGACTGCTTACCTCTTGTTCGGCTTCAAGCCAGTCTTCCATGTCATGGCCCGCTGCAAAATCTCTTGCTTCGGCTTTACAATAAGCACACTCGGCAACCATTTCACGGAATTTATCGGGATCAATAGTGTTGTTAGGGTTGGTTTGTGATGTTTGTGGTGTTTTTGTGTTAGTCATTTTCTTCTCCTAAAAGGGTTTGTTCGGCTTAAGCCAAGTTTGGGTGTGCGCTACAACAGCTATCAGACCTGCCGGCAATAACACCGAGCAAGCCGCCATAAACCAGATGCCCCATTAATGCCGCCATGACCGCTTTCATGCCGCCGATTTCGGACATGAAAAAACCGGCGCCAGCCATCGGCATGACCAGGGTTTCGGCAATCAGCCACAGGATTACCCCCCAGGTCATGCCTTTAATAAGAGGGCCTCCAGGCAGAAAGCGGAAAACAACAAGGGCATAGAGCAGCGGGAAAACAAGAACGCCGAGCATGATGTGAGCGACCATGCCCATGGCGTAATTATTGCCCATCATGTTGCCGATCATGGCCGCAATGTCCATGGGCTGACCTACCATCATGGGGGCTACAAAACGCATCATTAATGACATCGTCAGGGTTCCGACGATGCCGCCGAGTAGTGTTTTTATGATATTTGGGTTCATTTTTTATCCTTTCATCAGTGATAGCTATCTTGACGTAGCTGATATTTAGTCCCGGCAAAGCCTTATTCCTTACAAAAGCTATTCAAAAAATAGTGCAAGCCGTTTTTAAAGAGGCGGTTATGTAAGTTTTTTACTCGGATAACGACTACTGTTAAATGAGCGTTTTTGTTAGAAGTGAAAACGCTTAACAGAAAAATGAACCTGAACACAGTGAAAACGCATTTCAATCAACCGTTGCCGTAGCTAAGGACGAGTAAGTTTTATGACTGATAAGGCAGTAAATAAAGGTGAACCGCCGTTACTAACAGTGCAAAGGGAATCCGGCCGCAAGACTATTGTGCTGACGGGTTCCTGGGATCTGCGCAATCTGGCGGTAGCGCCTGATTTGCGTAAGGCAATCAGGCGTTACGCCGCAGTCGGGGATGTTCAATGGGATATTAGCCAAGTTGACCTGCTTGATAGCGCCGCCGCTTTTATCCTCTGGCAAAGCTGGGGTGGAAAAATACCGGCCGACGTGCAAATGCGTTCCGAGCACCAGCGTCTGTTTGAGCGCTGGCATGGCCGGAAAATTCCCATGCCCAAGCCTGCAAGGGTGGAACTATTTGCGGCGGTTCACTATACCTTGCGCTTGATTCAGGGTTTCGGCTTCCACTTGGTTGCCTGGTTTACGCTGTTCGGGCGGTTGATTTTAGACTTGGGCTATTTGTTACAGCATCCGCGCGCGGTGCCCTGGAAGGAAATTTCGTTTAATGTCTATCAAGCCGGTGTTCGGGCCTTGGGCATCACCGCTTTGGTGGGTTTTTTGGTCGGTGTTTCGATGAGTTACCTGTCCGCACTGCAACTGCAAAAATTTGGCGCGGAAATTTATATTATTGATTTGCTCGGGCTCAGTGTTATCCGGGAATTGGGGCCGATGCTGGCGGCTATTCTGATCGCAGGCCGCTCCGGATCGTCCATGACCGCAGAAATCGGCATTATGCGCGTCACTCAGGAACTTGACGCGCTGTCGGCCATGGGAATCTCTCATTCGGTGCGCCTGGTTCTGCCAAAAGTCATCGCACTGGCTATCGCGATGCCGCTGCTGATTGTCTGGACCGATACCCTTGCCCTGATCGGCGGCATAGTTTCAGCTCAGTTGACCATGGATATTGGTTACCAGCAGTTTCTGGATCACTTGCCCAAAGCAGTCCCCATCGCCAATTTTTATATCAGTATTGCCAAGGGTTCGGTATTTGGCGTGATGATCGCCATGATCGCCTGTCATTTTGGCTTCATCATTAAACCCAACACCGAAAGCCTGGGCAATGAAACCACCAATTCCGTGGTGGTAGCCATTACTGTAGTTATTTTGGTTAATACAGTGTTTTCCATTGCGTTTAGAAATGTGGGGTTCCCATGACAGATTCTTGTGCCATTCGTCTTGATCATGTCTGGACCTACTTCGGCGACAGCCTGATCCATAAAGATATCAGTCTGTGCCTGCAATACGGCGAAATACTGGGGCTGGTGGGCGCATCGGGCAGCGGCAAGACCACCTTGTTGCGCGAGATCATGGGCTTGCAGGCGCCCAGTCAAGGCAGCGTATTTGTATTGGACGAGGCGCTGACTAATGTTTGTGCGGTGGATTGTCAGCAGCAACGCAATCATTCCGGGGTATTGTTTCAGAACGGTGCGCTGTTTAGTGCGTTGAACGTGTTTGACAATATCGCTTTCCCTTTGCGTGAACTGGGTATCAATGACGAAGCATTAGTTGCTCAAATGGTCTGTATGAAACTGGCGATGGTTGGACTCAGTTCCCAACATGCGATGCTGAAACCGGCGGAACTGTCCGGCGGTATGGTCAAACGGGCAGCGCTGGCGCGGGCGCTTATTCTTGAACCCGAAGTATTGCTGCTGGATGAGCCGACTTCCGGTCTCGACCCGATTGCCAGTGAGGGCTTTGTCACGCTGCTGCGTGAATTGCATGACGAGCTCAATTTTACCGTGGTCATGGTGACCCATGATTTGGATATTTTAAGAGACCTGTGTACTCAGGTCGCGGTACTGGCGGATCATCAACTGGTTGCATTCGGCTCGCTGGATACGGTACTGAGTTGCAAGCATTCATTCACCAGGGAATTTTTTCATAACAACCGCGCACAGCGGATATTCAATCCATTGGAGGCAGATCATGGGTAAAGACAACTATGCGTTGATGACAGGCATTTTTATGGCGACGCTGATCACCGGCATGGTTATCATCATTATCTGGCTGGGCGATGTCCAGCAGAAAACCCACACTTACGTGGCCGCGACCCGCGATTCGGTGACCGGGCTCAAGGCCGGCTCCATCGTTTATTATCGCGGCATAAAGGTCGGCAAGGTCAGTGCCGTGCGTTTCGATCCCAATAATCCGGATGTGATCATTGTGCCGATGGAGTTGGATAACGAACTGCGCTTTACACGCGGCGTGTTTGCAACGCTGGAGATGCAAGGTGTGACCGGCTTGACGCGCATAGCGCTCAAAGACAGCGGCGATAATCCCGAACCGCTGCCGGATGGCAGTCATCCCGGCAACCGTATTCCGATTAAGCCTTCGTTGATTGATCGTTTATCGGTATCCGGCGAGGATACCGTCAATGAAACCCATGATTTCATGCTCAAGCTGAACCGTTTGCTTGATACGGAAAACATCCAGCATGTCGCGGCTATTTTGACCCATATCGACACTGCCACCGGCCGGTTGGATAGCTTGCAGGATCATGCCGATAAAGCCTTGGCTCAAATGCCCCTGTTAACTGCGGATGCACGGCACACACTGACCGAGATGAACCGCCTGGCAAGCGAATTCAAGCAACTGAGCGGAACCATGCGCCAGGAAATGACCACGCTGTCGAAACAATCCGGCGAACTGATGCAAACCGGCACCCGTATCGGGCAGCAACTGTTGCATACTACCTTGCCCAGAGCCAACACCCTGATGCTGCAAATGCAAGCCGCCACCCGCCGCTTTGACCGTGTGGCGGCGACGCTGGAAACCGACCCGCAAGCGTTGTTGCTGGGTACTGATTTATTACCTGCACCCGGCGAGCCGGGTTTTAAGGAGGCGCAATGAAACGATTAATATCCGGCTTGATAGCCATCAGCTTGCTGGCAACGATTTGTGCATGCAGCATCGGTTCCAAGCCCGGCTTGCCGGTCAGTCACGATCTTGGGCCGATAACAGAACAGCATGAGGATGGCCTTGCGCTAACGCTCAATGCGCCGGTATGGCTATGGGATGAACGGATACGCTACCGTTTGCTTTACCAGGACGCCACCGTCATTCGTTATTACCATCTGGATCGCTGGGAAGCGCCGTTGCCCGCTTTATTGGAACGCCGTTTGACGATCAACAGCGAACAGCCGTTCACGGTACAGATACAACTGACGCAGTTCGAGCAGCAATTTTCAACATTGAATCAGGCGCACGTTGTTCTGAGACTGACAGTCAGCGTCTTTGCGGCTAAAGACTATCGGTTGATCGCCAAGCGCTCGTTCAATCTGTCACAAAATACTATTTCACCGGATGCGGCCGGGGCAATCGCGGGCTTTATCACCTTGACCGAACAAGCTAAAACCGGTATTCAAGCCTGGCTAAAGACTTTGTCTGATAAGCGGCACGAATCATGACCAACTTTGTATTAGCGTGATTGTAAGGAATTGCTTGTGCCACCGACTGATTAATGAAACGGCGGGACAAGTTGATCCGCCGCCAGCGTCGATAAGCATTTGTCGGTGCGCCATTTGTCATTCACCCGGAGAATAGCCATGAAATGCCTTTATTACCTCACCGCCACGCTCGACAGAACCCGCAATATTACCGATGACCTGCACAAAGCGGGTATAGACGACTGGTTTATACATGTTTTGAGTAAGAACGAGGCGGGGCTCAAAAAGAATAAAATCCATTCCAGCAACTACTGGGAGCAGCTCGACATATTACGCTACGGCATTATCGGCGCGGTTGCAGGATGTGTTGCTGGATTGATTGCTGCGGGCCTGGTCTATTCTACTAAACCCTTCGGACCGGAGTTGCCGGGCATCGTCTATTGCGCGATTATTGCCGTCCTGACTTTATTCGGTGCCTGGGAAGGCGGTTTGAGCGGGATCGCTTCGGAAAATAAAAAAACCACCTTGTTTCATGACGATCTGGAAGCCGGGAACTATCTGATTATGGTCTACGCCAAGCAGAATTTCGAGCATCTAATCACAAAGATCATGAAAACACAGCATCCTGAAGCCGAACTGGCAGCCATCGATACAAGCTTTTACAATCCATTGACCGAATTAAAGCGGATAAATATATAAAGTCCACAGCGTCATAGCTATCTACTCAACTTAAAAACGCTAAGCGGGACGGAGTCTGGTTACCATGCTCCTGCGTGGGAACCCATACTGACTCTGAATGTCGCCATGCTTGCATATGCATTCCCACGCGGGAGCGTGGGAACAAGCGTTGTCCCGTCCGGCTATGATGACTTGTGTAGATAGCTATGCCAAACGTAGGGTTCCAATCTGCGGGTTGTAGCCCCCTCTTTTTACCTGGAAAGCAGCGGCTTACCCCAGGTGCCCGACTCGCACTTTTGGTTGCAGCCAAAAGCTGAATAACAAGGGATTTATAATGAAAAAAAATATACTGCGGGCGCGCATGCGCTGGTTTCTTTTCGCATTGTTCCTATGGCCTCAACTGGTTATGGCAGGGAATGACGAGCCTCTATGCGAAGCAGAAGTGCCTTTAACCCTGACCAACCAGGAAATGGCCGAAGCGGGCTTCGAACCTGGCGGTTTCACGCCATTTTTTCTGGGCATGATAGCCGGTCCTCGTATAGGCCTTGAGTGGAATGACGGACGTAATGTCCGCACACTCGAAGTGCTGCGGGCGCTGCCTTATGCGGGCAATCTCGTCGGCCTGTTTTTATGTGTGGAGGCGCTTTCAGGCTATCGCATGACCAGCATTGCCGGCGAGACCGGCATCGACGATTGGCGGCGCGAAGTTTACTTTAAACGCATCCATAAGGCCGAAGAGATCGGAGATTTTGCCCAAGCGGCGCACCTTAGGGAATGTTCGCCTTTTGATACTTACAATCATCCCGCCAACAAACTGGCTGTTAAACCTGATGAAAATACCGGGATGGCGAAATGGCGCTCCGGTCTGTCGGGGCTTTTTATCGACAACCGCGTCGGTCTTGAACGTGAAGAAAGCCGTGGTATTCGTACCGTTGAATATTGGTCGATTCTATGGGTTCCGCGAATATTTCCTGCCATAGATGCTGCTCAGGGAAAAAAGATGTCCGACATCGTGCGCGAGGAGCATCTCGATACTGAATGGCTTAAAAGCGCTACTGATAATGACCATGCACAAACAGGAGTAATACAATGAAAGCACAGTTCCTAGGTCGGATCACCTTAATTCTGGGTTTGTATACAGGCCTGTTCGGTTGTACATCACAAGTCCATATACCTACTCCAGTGCCGCCTCCTCTGACCGGGCGCACGGTAGCGGCGCCGATGCCAACGGTTTGGCCTGCAAGCATCGCAGCTTTGCAGAGGATGGGTTTTGCAAACGTTGCCGCTAATGAAACTCAGGGCGTCCTCGTAACCGAGGACAAACGCCTTGCGGGTAACACTGCACATGACCGAAATTCCGGCGTAGCACGTTTTGCGGTAGAGCGAGATATCTATTCCGAAGGCCAAAGCCGACTGCATATCACGCTGCTTAGCCAAGAAAATACCGGTCAAACCAAGATTCAGATTTCCTCAGCGCTTAAAGGCAAAGTCGAAAAACGCGGTGACATCAAATACGCTCCGTTTAAACCTGCACCCAAAGAAGCTTCCGATTCCGAAGCTGAAAATCAAGCGATTGGCGTTTGGGAAACGCTTACTTCAAACGGCGTACTTGAAGACCGATTTTTGGCGGCGCTGATGGAATCACTACGAACCGATAAAGTCATTCAGAGCAACAGTAACCTACTACCGAATCGTTCGACGCCCTAGAAAACAAGGCTCTGATTATAGTCCTTGACATCCTCCCCGTCCTAAAGGACGGGGAGGATGTCAATCGCCAGTGCCGAGATAATTGTTGCCAGTCGAAATTGCATTCAATTACAATTGAAGCATGACACTATTTAGCAACTTAACATTTCAGCGCATACTGAGTTTGATCTTTTTATGTACCGCGCTGCTTTCACAGACACAGATACTTTATGCCTGTGAGCTGATGGATGGCAAACCGACACTGGTTTGCTGTTGCGGCGAGTCCATGTCTGATGGTTGCCCGATGAGCGAATCTTGCGCCATGCAGGCAGATGCGGATAAAGGCCGTTGTTGCGATGTCAGTCAGGATTCATTGACGGATGATGCCGTCATGGCGCACAGCTCTTTAACGGTTGATTTCCTGACTTTGTTGCTGGACGGCCCACAACCGCCACCGATCATCGACTATCAGGAATTGTTACCCACCACTTCCCAGCAGGCCAATCTCAGGCTTGCAATTCCTCCGCATGAACCGCTGTTACTGAGTAGCGGCAAACAAACGTATCTGCTCACAGGTCGTCTTCGACTATAAACTGATTCTCTCTTCGCAATTATCTATTCACCGGCAAATTTAGGCCGGTGTGTGTCTGATGTAACGCTCCCACTGTACACAGGATTCCTTTTTGCGCCTTCCAGACCACCGGTTTGTATGGCGGCGAAAGGCATTATCTGTGTTTGTAGGGGGCGAATTCATTCGCCTTTGAGCGGATAAATCCGCCCCTACAGTGACATAGCCTATTCTTTTAGAGAATCTCATGAAATCCAACGATCATCCTGTACGTTTGCTGTTACTGGTTTTGACCCTAAGCCAGACAACAAACTCACTTGCCGCTGAAACCATTTTTAATCGGGCCGGCGATGTATTGTCATCACCGCAATTGGTAGCCGCCGTACTGGCAGCAAATCCGCAGATGGAAGTTGTCCGTGCGATCTGGCAGGCTTCCGTTGCGCGCATCGGCCAACAATCGGCATTGGATGACCCGATGCTGACCTATACCATGGCGCCTCAGACAGTGGGTAGTCCGCAGATCGGCTTCGGACAGCGTATTGAAATTTCGCAGAAAATACCCTGGCCGGGGAAATTGCGCTTGCGCAAAGAAGCCGCAGGTCATGAAGCCCAAGCCGCCGACGAAAATATTGCCGCATTAAGGCTGTTCATATCAGCGACAGTCAAAACGCTTGTTGCTGACTGGTATTACGTTCATCAGGCCATTGAGATTAACCGGATTAACCAAACCTTATTGAACGAATTTCGCGACATTGCCGTTAGCCGCTACAGCACCGGCCTGGCCAGCAAACAGGATGCTCTGCGCGCCGAGGTGGAAATTGTCTTGCTTGAACATCAGCTCATCGTGCTCGACCGCGAACGGCGGTCTATTCTTGCTCATATTAATACCTTGCTGAATCGTTTGCCCGGGGAGGACATTCCGCCGCCTTCGAGGCTGTCTGAAATCGCAATGCCTACCGATGTGAATGCGTTGCAAGAGGCCGCCTTGCACTTACGCCCTGAACTTAAAGCACAGGCGGCGCGTATTCAGGCATCCAAAACGCAAACTGAATTGGCGCATAAAGAGTTCTATCCTGATATCAGTCTGACGGCGGGTTATAACAGTTTGTGGGACAACACCGATAAACGTTTCACCGTCGGTATGGGAATCAATCTTCCGCTGGATCAAAGCAAGCGCCATGCCGCCCAAGATGAAGCGCGAGCCCGGATGAAACAGGCTGAGTGGAAGAGCATCGATCTTGTCGCGAAAATCAGGGAAGAGGTGCAGATTGCCTATGACCGAGCAGATGAAAGCCGGCATGTGTTTCAGTTGTATAAAAATAAACTGCTGCCGCTGGCCGATGAAAATATCGACGCCGCAAAAGCGGATTATCAGGCGGGCAAAGGCGATTTCCTGACGCTGATCAGCAGCGAAAAAAACCGTATGCAGACCCAGTTGCAAACCGAACAGGCGCTGGCTGATACGCATCGACGCATTGCCGAGCTTGAAAGCGCAGTGGGCAGCCTTGAAGAGGCGGTGCAACCATGAAACCAGCCAATAAAATCCGTTTGCTGGCGCTTGTAATGAGTCTGATGGTTTTATCTATTATTGGACTTATCTGGTTCCCGCGCTCCGGCGAGGGAACCCATACCAATGTGCCCGTCTATCCGGCCGGACCTTTCAACGTACAGGTGGCACTGAAACCCAAAAAACCCCGGGTCGGCAATAACCAAATAACCCTTGTTATCCGTGACAAAGATAATCAAGAAGTCACCGATGCCGCCATTCAGGCGGTGGCGGAAATGCCGGCCATGGGCGCCATGGCGGCCATGCCCATACCCATCGACATTGAAATCCTGAAACCGGGGCTTTATCAGGGGCAATTCGAACTGCCGATGGCCGGTGCCTGGCCATTGACGTTGACGATAGACTCCGGCACGAAGGGGCAGGCTAGGCTCACTTTCGATATGAGCACCAGTCGGAAGGACGTGTCTTTGACGCAAGCCACCCCTGGCGATAGTGCGCCGCAAGTTAACGCGAAAAACGTCTCAGCAGCACGGCAACCGACAACATTCACGGTAGATGCTTACCGTCGCCAGCTGATCGGCGTCACCACCGGCAAGGTGGTGTATCGGAACATCATTAACACGATCCGCTCTGCAGCAAGGATCACAGTTAACGAAACCCGTCTGACCGACATCAGCCTCAAGTTTGACGGCTGGATTGGCCGACTTGACGCCGATTATGTGGGTAAATCGGTAACAAAAGGCCAGGCGTTATTCACCGTTTACAGCCCGGAGCTGGTCTCGTCCCAGGATGAGTATCTTGACAGCCTGCGGCGCGGCCGTAGCGGTCCGGGCAGCCTGACAGCCGCAGCCTATCGCCGTCTAACTCTTTGGGGCATAGCGCCCGCCCAGATCAAGGCTCTGGAGCGACGCGGACAGGCGGCGGAATATGTGCCGATCCTGTCGCCGGTGACCGGCACCGTCATCGAAAAAAACATCGTGCCCGGCACGGCCTTCAAGGCGAGCACAGCGCTGTTGCGCATTGCCGACTTGTCCACGGTCTGGGTGGAAGGCCAGGTCTACGAGTCCGAACTGCCTTGGGTTAAGCTCGGCATGAAGGCCGAGTTCGTGCTGGAGGATGCGCCGGGTTCCCCATTATTTGGCAAAATCACCTTCATCGAGCCGACCGTGGACAATAAAACCCGCACGGCGAGGGTGCGCGTGGAATTACCCAATCCCGACGGCATGCTGCGTCCCGACCGCTATGCCCGGCTGAATCTGCGGATCGATCTGGGAGAACGTCTGGTCGTTCCGGAGCAGGCGGTGCTTTATGCAGGCGAAAGCCGTGTCGTTTTTGTCGATCTGGGCGGCGGGCGCTTGTTGCCTAAAAAAATCAAAATAGGACTGCGCAATGATGATTTTATCGAAGTGCTTGACGGCTTGGCGGAGGGCGATGTGCTTGTCACTTCCGGTAATTTCCTGATTGCCTCGGAAAGCAAACTCAAATCGGGGCTGGAACAATGGTAAATGAACCTAACACGGCCAGCGCCGGCCTTATTGAACGCGTGATTGGCTACTGCGCACGCAATGCCTTCATCACCCTATTGGTGGTTACCATCTGCGCCTTTTGGGGCTATCGGGCCTTAATCAATACGCCATTGGACGCCATTCCTGATTTGTCCGATGTCCAGGTCATTATCTACACGGATTGGCCGGGACGCAGCCCTGATCTGGTCGAGGATCAAATCACCTATCCACTCACCACCACGCTGCTGGCCGCGCCCAAAGTCCAGTTCGTGCGCGGGCAAAGTTTTATGGGGCTGAGTTTTGTCTATGTCATTTTCGAAGAAGGCACCGATATCTACTGGGCGCGTTCACGGGTGATCGAGTATCTCAATTCGGCGGCGGCCAAACTGCCCGAAGGCGTGCGCCCTACGCTGGGGCCGGATGCCACCGGCGTGGGCTGGGTCTTTGAATATGCGCTGGTCGATAAATCCGGCCATAATAACCTGGCGCAGCTTCGTAGCCTGCAGGACTTTAAGCTGCGTTATTGGCTGGAGTCGGTTGAAGGCGTGGCGGAAGTCGCCTCCCTTGGCGGCTTTGAGAAGGAATATCAGGTCACTGTCGATGCCGACAAGCTGGCTGCCTATGGCATAACTATAAACCAGGTCGCACAGGCTATCCGCCGCTCCAATAACGATGTCGGCGGCCGGGTGCTGGAGATCGCGGGTCATGAACATGTTATCCGTGGACGCGGCTATATTCATTCGGTTGCCGACATCGAACGCATCGCCCTGGGCGTCAGCAAGGCGGGTGTTGCTGTCACTGTCGGTAATATCGCGAAAGTCAGTCTTGGCCCGGCATTGCGGCGCGGGCTGGCGGAACTGGACGGGGAGGGCGAAACGGTGGGCGGCATTGTCGTCATGCGCTATGGCGAGGATGCGCTCGATGTCATCGAACGGGTTAAACAACGACTCGATGAGATTAAAAAATCCCTGCCGCAAGGGGTCGAGATCGTCACTGCTTATGACCGTTCGGATTTGATCGAACGGGCGATCGCAACCCTCAAGGATACCCTGATCGAGGAAATGATCGTGGTCTCCTTGGTTATCATGGCATTTTTATGGCATTTTCGCTCGGCCCTGATCGCCATCCTGACCTTGCCCATCGCTATCCTGCTGGCTTTTATTCCTATGTCGATGCAGCATATGACTGCCAATATCATGTCACTGGGCGGCATTGCCGTCGCTATCGGCGCTATGGTCGATGCGGCCATCACCCTTATCGAGAACATCCATAAACGCCTGGAAAGCGAGAGTGATAAACCGGTAGTACCCACTAGGGGCATAAAGGGCGACAATGGCCGGTCACCCGAGTCCCGGCGCGAAATCATTATTCAGGCCATGCAGGAAGTGGGGCCGAGTATCTTCTTCGCCTTGCTGATTATTACCATCTCCTTTCTACCGGTATTCGCGCTGGAAGGCACGGAAGGTCGGCTTTTCAGTCCCCTGGCTTTCACCAAGACCTATGCGATGGGCTTTGCCGCCGTGCTGGCCATTACCCTGATTCCTGCTCTGGCGGTATTGTTGATTCGCGGCAAAATACACAGCGATAAAAACCGGCTCAACCGGACACTGATTGATGTCTACAGTCCGGTCGTCCGCCTTGCGCTACGTTTTCGCGGCTGGGTGATCGGGATTTCGGTGCTGTCTCTGCTGTTGACCGTGCCAGTTTTTTTCAAGTTGGGCAACGAGTTCATGCCGCCGCTCAACGAAGGCAGCATTCTGTATATGCCTACCGCGCTGCCGGGCATGTCCGTTACCGAAGCCGGAAAAGTGTTGCAATCGATGGACAGGCAACTGAAGAGCTTTCCGGAAGTGGAGCGGGTGTTCGGTAAAATCGGCCGTTCTACCAGTCCGACCGACCCTGCGCCCTTGTCGATGGTGGAAACCGTCATTACCCTGAAACCCATGGATCAATGGCGCAAGGGCATGACCTGGGACGGGCTGATTGCCGAAATGGACGAAACCATGCGCTATCCCGGTATGCCCAATATCTGGTGGATGCCCATCCAGACCCGTACCGAGATGCTGGCAACCGGTATTCGCGCCGGTCTCGGCATTAAGGTTTTCGGCGATAACTTGGCCACAATTGAATCCGTCGCCCTGCGCATCGAACAGGCGCTTCAGGATGACGAACGCACCCGGCCCTTTACCCGTAGCGCCTTTGCCGAACGCCTGACCGGCGGTTACTATCTCGATTTCACGATAGACCGAGATAAAATCGCCCGCTATGGCTTGACCGTCGGGGATGTGGAAGACGTCATCAGCACCGCCATCGGCGGGCTGACGGTGTCTCAAACCATCGAGGGACGCGCACGCTATGGCATCAACCTGCGCTATGCCCGCGACTTTCGCGACAACCCTGAAGCCTTGAGCCGGGTATTGGTGCCGACGCCCGGCGGCGCGCAAATCCCCCTCAGCCAATTGGCCCGGCTTGAATTTGTCACAGGCCCCCCGATGCTGCGCAATGAGGACGGTTTTATGGTTTCCTTTGTGCTGGTGGATGTCAAGGACAAAGGCATTTCCGATTATGTCAAGCTGGCGCGGCAGGTGGTCGATGAAAAGGTGGCTGTCCCGCAAGGCGTCAGGCTGGAGTGGGCCGGGCAGTTCAAATACTTTGAGCGGGCCAAGGCCAAACTCAAGGTGCTGGTGCCTTTAACCCTGGCGATTGTGTTTCTGATGCTGTTCCTTAACCACGGCTCGATCGGCGAAACCTTGATTATCCTGTTGGCTATCCCGTTTTCGCTGATCGGTGCCGTGTGGCTTTTGTATTTACTGGAATACAATCTGAGTGTCGCAGTCTGGGTGGGCATGATTGCGCTGGCAGGACTTGCCGCCGAGATGGGTGTGTTAATGCTGCTCTATCTGGACTTGAGCTGCCGCCAGCGCAGCGCGGAAAACCGCTTACAAACCCGCCAGGATCTCAACGAGGCGATTGTTGAAGGCGCCGCACGTCGCATACGCCCGAAGCTGATGACCGGCATGACCACGCTGATAGGCCTGACGCCCATCCTGTGGAATACCGGTACCGGCGCCGATGTGATGAAGCGGATCGCCGCGCCGATGGTGGGAGGAATCATCTCCTCCTTGCTGATGGTGCTGATTGTTTTTCCGGCGGTTTATTCTTATTGGAAAGGTTGGCGACTTAGGAAGTAAGCGGCGAAGCAAAAGTTTTTTAACAAATATTAATGCACTTTTGCGACGATAGCAGGCAGAGCAGCCAGGGTGGTGATCTCCCCGTCGGGTGGCGAGGGGATGTATTCGGGAACCTGCCCAAAGCGGTTGCACCAGACTACATGGAAGCCGAAAGCCTTGGCAGCATGGGCATCCCAGGCATTCGACGAGACGAAGCAAATTTGATTTGCCTGTATGCCCCATCGGTCAGTGGCGAGCCGATAGACGTCCGGGTGGGGCTTGTAGACCCCCGCTTGCTCGGCCGACAGCACCGCATCAAGAAGATCGGCAAAGCCGGCATTGCCGATCGCCGCCTTCAGCATTTTGGGTTCCCCGTTGGAAAGGGTGGCAAGCTTCATACCCTGAGCCTTCAGCTGCGTCAGCGTCTCTTTTACTTCGGGGTAGGCGCAAAGCTTCAGGTAAAGCGACATCAGACGGTCGCGTAATGCCGGGTCGTCGATGTTGAGACTGGTCATGGCGAAATCGAGTGCGTCTCCGGTTACCTGCCAGAAGTCCGCATGCTTGCCCATCAGGCTGCGCAGCCAGGTGTATTGAAGCTGCTTGGTGCGCCAAAGGTCGGACAGCGTCTGCCACTGGTCTCCGAGTGCGCTCTTTTCCTGGGCGGCGGCGCTGGCAAAGTCAAATAGCGTCCCGTATGCGTCGAACACGCAGGCGCTAATGCCGCTTAAACGCAACGATGTCACTCGTCTTTCGCTCTGGCAGGTGAGTGGCGAACAGTCAGCAAGACGTCTTCGTCTCTGAGCAGAAACAGGGTAACGCAAGCCGCTAGCATCGGCCAAGCCGCAAAGAACAACAGGTGCGCTCCCTCAAAAGGCGACAGATATTGTTTGAACGAGGACAGCGTGGATATGGCATGGATGATCAGCACAAAACCGTAGCTAAATTTTTTGTACAAGCCTGCTAGGAATGCAGTCAATATAAGCAGTTCGACGACGGCCAATATAGTCAGCATCGCCGAACCTTCCAGACCGGTGATAAAGTAGAATTTTTCATAGATCTTGCCGGCATGTGCCGGATTGATGAATTTGTCGATGGTCCACATAAACATCACTAAAAATACACTGATTCTTAAGCCGAATAAGGTGACGGGTAATGATTTGTTTTGATGGGTCATGAGCGTTCCTTGACGAAGGGAAATAACAGAAGGGGTGTGCGTTGCACACCCCGCGGCATTACTTTGATTCCAATTGCCCGGCCAATGCTCTCAATAAAGTCACATAAATTTGATGGCAAAATTCCGCCGCATCTTCACTGTTAGATTCCCAGTTTGAACTCCATTCGACAAAGGTCGAATTGTTCAAGGTCGCAGGAATGAGATGCAGGGTACCAATGTAATCATTGACTTCAGCCGATGACACCGGAGAAGGTCCGTCGTCAATTGAATAGCGGACTATGTGTTCCTGATCGTTACATTCTATTAGCGTTTCATGAAAGGCATCGTTCAAAACTCTTTTTGCGCCAGTCTCGGTGCCCGATTTTTCACCGACAACCTCGCATTTTTCAATGGCACTGGCGGCCCATGACATATCATGGAAATTTCTGATGGCGTCCCATACTTTATCGACGGGGGCATTAACAACTATGGATTGATAGCAATGTGGCATGGTGTGTTCCTTGAGTAATGGAGAAAATAAATAGTTATTGAATCTTCATTCAAAAACAATTAAAGCATAGCTTTTATTGAATGAATGTTCAATAATTAGTTTTGGAATTTTTCAGGAATGCGTGTCATGGCCAGACCCATAGAATTTGATCGTGAAGAAGTACTCCGGAAAGCCATCGGGGTTTTTTGGCAAAAAGGCTATAGTGGTACATCTATCAAGAATCTGGTCGAAGCGACAGGACTACAGCCGGGCAGTATTTATTCCGCATTCGGCGATAAACGCGGGCTTTTTTTGGCGGCCATTGATGGCTATTTTGATGATATGAAACCCAGGGTCGTCAATATTTTACATACCGACCAGACACCGATAGTTCGCATCGAAAACTTTTTTAACCGGCTGATTAATGAGTCTGTTACCGATGAACATCACAAAGGCTGTTTTTTGGTCAATACCCTGCTTGAAATTCCGGTTGATGATCAGGAAATCAATTCCCGACTGCAAGCGATGTTTGGACTGGTGGAAAATGAATTCAGGGGTGTTCTGGAAGAACATATAGCCTCCGGAGAATTTGATAGCAAACAAAGCCCTGAAGCATTGGCCCGGTTTCTGGTCGCGGGTATATACGGACTGCGTGTGTTTAATAAAACCCAGCCCGATATTTCCGCCTTGAAATCCATCGTGGATAATTTGCTTTTTGTGTTGCGGAGAAAGTCCTGCAACGATGGGATCTGACATAGGCCAAAAATGCGCAAAGGCCAATCAAAGCCCTAATGCTTTAGCCGCAAGCGCGGTGCCGAGGACCCGATTGGTGATTTTTTCCAAGGCAATTTGCCGAGAGCGGCTGGTGTCGTCGCCGAAGGGCGAAAAGCCGCAATCATCGGTAGTGCCCAAACGTTCCGCGGGTATAAATTCCGCCGCTTCCAGAATCTGTTGTTTGACTTGTTCCGGCGTTTCGATGTGGGGGTTAATGGGATCGATTACGCCGATGAAGATGCGTTGTTCCGGCTTGGAGTATTTCTTGATGATGCCCAGCACCCGGCGGCGATCTTTTTCACTGGCCAATGCGATGTAAAAGTTGCCTGCTTTAAGCTCGAAAAGATCAGGTAAAAGTTCTGCGTAGTCCACGTCTGCGCTGTGGGTTGAGTCTTTATCCGCGCCCGGGCAGGTATGCACGCCGATTTTTTTTCGTTCCCCGGCACTAAACCGTTCCAATACCCGATTGTTGAGCTGGATAAAATCCCTTAGCAAGTTAAGGCTGGGATCGAGTTTGACTGAAAGCCGCCCTTCGGTAAAATCGACTTGAACGCAATGCGCACCCCGATCCAGGCAGCGACGGATGTCGGCTTCGGCTTCATTGACCAGATCCTGCAAAAAATCCTCTTTGGGGTAATCGGCGATGCCGTCTTGCGGATACAACAGGCTGAGTGCGGAAGCGGCAATGACGGCTTGTTTGACCGGTACCTGGGCGTATTTTTTCGCTTCAAGCAGATAGTGCTCGGCATAAATCTTATAGCGAAAAGGGCCGGACGTGAGTCTCGGCAATTGTCGTACATGGCCGTCGGAGAACTGAATTTGAATGCCGTCCGGCGCAAGGTTGGGCAGGCCGTGAACCGGATAGGTGGCGAAACTGGGTTTGCTTTGCTCGCCGTCGGTAATCACCGGGGAGCCGGTTTTCTCAAGCAGTTGTATCGTGTCGCGGACGGCTTGGGCCGTTAAAGCATCAAGCGCCTCCTGATTAATGACGCCCGCTGCAAAAGCGGCGATGCCGTCAAGCAATTTGTGTTTTCATATATGGACTCCTCGGTTATTGCAAGGCAAATTTTCACTATTAATGCCATCAATAGAGATCAAGATTGCAGTCATATATTCGGTCTCTTTATAGAGGTCTTTATACCTCAGGACTCCTGATGAATCTATCCGCGCACTTTCACCTCTATCACGAAGAAGGTTTTATAATGAACCACTGAAAACATCGGGTTTTGAAAGCGCCGGTCTGACCTGTTGTTGTCATCAATGAATGTTGATTTACCCCCGCAATCCTGTTTTTACTGGTTTAACTGTTAAATAATTATTCAAGGGTTGTTTGTGCTTTGTTCGTCGCTAAAGCTATTTTTTTATCACCAAAGCCAGCGAACAGGGCACAAACAACCCAACTTTTGCCGTCAGGCAAAGGCTTTATAGTCTTTATCGCTGTTAGCCATTGCCCACAGTATGCGTGCATTTTTATTGGCAAGCGCCACAGCGGCTTTATTAAAGCCACGTCGGCTAATAAGCGCTTGCAACCACAAACTTAACTTATCGGTCTTATTGGTACAATGCCTTAATACCGATCTCGCGCCATGAACCAATAAAGTGCGAATATAACGATTTCCTCGTTTACTGATACCCAAAAGATTCTGTTTCCCGCCACTGCTATGCTGTTTCGGCACAACCCCTAAACTTGCAGCGTAATCGCGACTGCTTTTATAACCTTTGCAGTTACCGCCTATGTCAGCAGCTATAATTGTTGCTGCTAACGGACCGATGCCCGGCACTTCCAAAAGCCGCTGACTCAGTTGATTGGCGCTACAGAGTCGCCCTATACGTTGATCTTGCTCTTTTATTTCCCGATCAAGCGCTTTAAGTTTCTCATATTGTTCCGCGAACAGCTCTCTGCTTAATGCTGATAAGTTGTTTTCAGCATCTTCCAGTATCAATGGCAAATGCGATCTAACATTCCTAATGCCTTGATTAATAACAATGCCTCGTTCACTGAGTAATCCACGAATTTGATTAACTAATGCGGTTCGCCTGCCGATTAACTCGCTCCGAATGGAGTGAACCATCTGAATGTCTTGTTGTTCAATGGTCTTGGCTGCTACCACTCGCTTATTGGGTTGAGTAACGGCCGTATAGATAGCTTCCGCATCGTTAAAATCATTCTTGTTACCGACAATAAAACCCTTAACGTAGCGCGCATTAAGCAAAACAACCTCATGACCTAGCTTGGTAAATTCTCTTACCCAATGATGAGCGCCGCCACAGGCTTCCATACCAATTACGCTGGCTGGATAGGTAGCAAAAAACGTCAGTAATTCTGCGCGCTTAAGTTTCTTTTTCATGGTTTTTCCATTGGACTGCAAAGTAAATAAATGAAAAACATTCTTAGCGATATCTAAACCAATAATGCTATTACACATGGCGGATTCCTCATTATGCTGTTTAAAGGCTCAAGCGTATTTTATGCCGCTCTGGGGCAAAAGAGGAGTCCATATCATCACGCAGCTTGCGAAGTGAAAATGCAGGCTTTACGAAATCGCGTCGAGTCATTGGAGAGCATGTGAGCTACCTCCTGTTGGGTAGCGATCGAGTGACCAGGACGGCTGGGGCTGCCGCAGGCATTAGCGGTCGTGTAGTTTTTGCCGCTTGTTGGACAGGGATGCCCATAAAAGCTTTCGCAAAAATAGCGACTCCCCGAGTTGGACTCCTTAATCATTATTGGAAGAGGTTTAACACGACATTCGCGTCGGTATGCGTTTGAAATGCAATTCCATCACGATACACGCTGCTTGTCGAGAATGACCAGTGCGATGCCACCGAGAATGGCAATGCCTGCGAATAAAAGGCGCAAGGTAAGGGGTTCGTCGAGAAAAACAAGTCCGCCGACGGACGCGATAACCGGCACGCTTAGTTGAACGGTGGCAGCGCGGGTGGCATTTAAGCCGCGCAAGGCCGTGTACCAAATCGCATAACCAACGCCAGAAGCCAGCGCCCCGGATATGATGGCAGCACCAATGCCGGAACTGTCCAGAGAGACTCGGGGAAGCAGCGTCAGGCTCAGTACAGTAGTGAAAAATAGCGCACGACAGAAATTCCCGGTCGTCGCCATAAGAGGATCGCCTGCGTTTTTTGCGCGTAAGGAATAAATGCCCCAGGCAATGCCGGCGATTATCATCAACATAGAAGCAGGCAGGGGCGGTGCTGAGAGTCCCGGTGACAAAAGGCTGGCCAGTCCGCCAAGCGCACAGATAAGGCCTGCGCTCTGCCGCCTGCTTAACCGTTCTCCGGTCCAGAGTCCGTAGCAGATCATTGTTGCCTGTACCGCGCCAAACAGCAGTAATGCACCGGTCGCAGCCGGCAGGCTGATATAGGCAAATGAAAAACCGGCGGCATAAGCAAACAGGGCAAGCGCGGACAGCCAACTGCCCGCGGTGCCGTACTTGCCGCCACGCAGTCGTACAATCAGCCAAAGCGCAACGGCGCCGGAAATGAGCCGAATTGACGTGAAGCTGGCGGCGTCGATGCCGGTATGTTTCAGCGCTAACCGGCAGAGCAACGAGTTTCCTGCAAAAGCGGTCATGGCCAGTAAAGTCAGGATGAATAAGCGCATACGTGACATCAGGCTGGTTCCGATATTGCCGGTTTGCTCTTTATTTTTTTGCCGTGATGCCGTTCACGTCCCAATCGTAGTTAATGCTTTCCTTGAGCGGTAACGGCGGCAAATCGGCGCGGTAACGGCGAATGAACGCCTCAACACCGCCTGCCGGTTTAAAATCCTTGCCGAACCAGTCAAAAATCTTGGAAATCTGGATGCTTTTATCGCCTATTTTGAGCCCTTTATCAGCATTGCCCAGAAACTTTTGTACTTGTTCATCCAGCTGGGCATTCAATTCTGACGCAGTGTAAGGCGTGTTGCGCAGATCAGGACAGCTCACCGAGGCGCAGACGATGGCGAAATGGATGCGCGGCTCGCCCAGTGGGCGCAATATTTTATTTTCTACGTCATCCAGAGACACCGTTTTGCCGTCAATACTGCCAGCGGGCATGCCCCACACAGGGCTGAACAGGCTGCCGACATCCTTGATGCTGTCAAGCGGCCAATGGTCGACAACTGTTTTTAACGCCAGAATATTGTAAGCGTTGATGTAAAAAGCCAGTTTTTCCTCCTTGTTGCCGAGGCTTTTAACCGGGAAGTTTGATATTTGTTGATAGGCCATCTCCAGCTTGCCGTTTTCTTTCAATGCCTGATAATCCACCAGGGCCAGTTTGACATTGTTCTTTGTTCCCGGACTGACGCTTTTTAAAACTTCGGCATAAGCGTTCCAGTCCGGTTCTGTAGCAAACGTGTTGAAGCTCAGCACCAGCAGGGCTGTGAATATCATTAAGCGTTTCGTTAAAATCATTGGGTACCTCCTAAAAAGTTAGTTATCACTTTTTTAGTCGGTTTGCCAAACGATAACTTACAAATTCTTTATGTCCTGCCTCATTATTTTTTCAGGCGTGTTATGTGAGTCGTTGAATAGATCGGTTATTTAATCTCCGTGTAAGGTTTTCTTTTGAAAGACGACTGATTGAATATGGGTGACCGTAAGGATTCCTTCGTAGTGCGACGTGAAGTCGTATAAGTAATTGTTTAGCTTGAGAAATCATGACTAAACCTGCCGTTCCTCTGGCAGTAGCCTAAGAGTGCAGGCATTAACAGTAATGTGATGTTTGAAGCCACT
>JAURYJ010000030.1 GCA_030653985.1 Methylobacter sp.
ATTATTGCACGCCATCCATGGCATGTTGAAAGCCGATAAAGAATTTGACGGTCCCCGTTTTTATACGCTACCTGTCGAAGCGTCATGCTAATTTTTTTAAATTTTTAGCAAATAGGACTTGTAGTTTAAGAGAGTATCTACATTTTTACCAATAAATCCCGTGTGTGGAATTATTCTCTGCGTCCGCATTTTCCTGCCGCACCGAGCCGGTTTTCTGCTTATGGTGAGTAATGACCGTACGGATAGCGACATATTGATACAGCTTGCCTTTCGCATCAAGAAAAGGAACGATGGTGGTGTCTACCCAATAAAGCGAACCGTCTTTGGCGAGATTACAAATTTCCCCTTTCCAGATATGCCCGTGGGCAATGGTTTGCCACAGGTTGTGCATGAACTCTTTAGGGTGATACCCCGAGTTGATAATACGGTGATCCTGTCCGAGCAGTTCTTCGCGTGAATATTGGGAGACGGCGCAGAACTTGTCGTTCACATAGGTGATCTCGCCTTTCCGGTTGGTCATCGCTACAATCGCGTGTTCGTTCAGCGTCAGCTCAAGATTTTTGGCCAGACTGATGTCGACAAAGGTAATCACCACGCCATCGATGACATTATCCATGGTGCGATAAGGCATGATGCGCACCTCAAACCAGCGTCCGTCATGCGTCTGGATTTGCTTATCCGAAACTACCCGCGTACGCAGCACATCGATTGCATCCTGCTGTAGCAGAGGATAGGCCAGATCGGTCGTAATGTCGGTTAACGGCCGTCCTTCGTCTTGCGGCAACAGCCTGAAGATCTGCGCGGTATGGGCGGTAAAACGCCGCAGATGCAATTTATTATTCAGAAACATCGTGGCAATTTCGGTACTGTTAAGCAGGTTCTTCATGTCGTTGTTGACCCACTGCAGCGCATCCAGTTTGGCTTGCAGCTCCGCGTTTACCGTCAGCATTTCCTCGTTCACTGACTGCATTTCTTCCTTGGAAATCAGTATTTCCTGATGTGCAAACTGAATTTCTTCATGGCTGGTTTTGAGTTCTTCCTGCAAAAACTGTATCTCATCGCGCAAGGTCTGTATTTCCAGTTGGGCCTGTTGCAGCGCTTCGGGCTGCTGGAGCTTGGTGCTGCGTTTGCGGATACGCGCTGTCGCGACGTCGGTAAACACGATGATGACCTTGCCGCGCAATGCTTCCACCTGCTCGATAGCTTGTACGCTCACATTGACCGTATGGGTACCGCTTTCGCCTGTTATCTGTAGGCCGTCCAGGTGCACCGCCGTTAATTGCTGCAACGCCAGGCGGATTGAACCCGTTAGCGCCTGACGCAAGCCCTCGCGCGCCATCGCATGGATGTTCAGATTGGCTTTGCCGGCAGAAGGCTCCAGATACTTGCCGGTGTGGCCGCTAAAATAAAGAATATCGCCTTCAGCATTAACCAGCACTGCTGCCGGGGCGTAATGCGCAAGCAGCAATCGATCCATCAACTGTTGCAGATTAACCGGCAAACTGGCGTCATCAACTGTCTGTCTGGCGGTGAGTACAGCGGTAAACTGTTTATGTGGAAAATTCACTTCAGGTTTCGGTAAAGGATTGTCAATACGCCGGTACAGCCGCACCTTGGCCTTCACCGGGGTAAACAGATAACCGAAATTGCCGGTGCTTTCGGCAGAACCCAGCAACAGCAAACCCTGCGGGCTTAGCGCATAGTGAAACAGCGGCAACAGTTTTTCCTGCAAATCAGCGGAAAAATAAATCAGCAGGTTACGGCAACTGATTATATCCATCCGGGTAAACGGCGGATCGGTGATGATATTCTGCGGCGCAAAGATGATCATTTCGCCGATTTCGTTTTTTATCCGGTAACCGTTGTTTTCGGCGTAAAAATAACGGGCTAGACGCTCCGGCGAAACATCGGCGACGCTATGGGCCGCGTAAAATCCCTGGCGTGCATGCGCTATCACATCGGTATTGAGGTCGGTAGCAAAAATCTGCAGCGCGTAGTGTGCGCCAAATTTAGCCTGTTCGATCGCTTCCATGAAAATGATGGCCAGCGTATAGGCTTCCTCGCCGGTAGAACAGGCGGGAACCCACACTCTTATGGTCTTGCCGTCCGGGTAGTTTGCCAGCAGCGCCGGTATTGCGTCGGTCTTTAGCGTATCCCATACCGCCGGATTGCGAAAAAAGCCGGTAACGCCAATCAGCAATTCCTTGAACAATAAATCCTGCTCCTGCGGATTTTCGCGCAGATAACGGAAATAAACGGCGATATGATCGAGCTGGTGCAATGCCATGCGCCGCTCAATACGGCGATAGAGCGTACTTTTCTTGTACAGCGAAAAATCATTGCCGGTCCGGACGCGCAGCAGTACGGCAATTTTTTCCAGGGCGCTCAGGGAGCTATCTTCCAATAACCGCCCTGAACCGGCCAAAGCATCCCTACGGGGATGCTGGAGATAATGGATGATGTGCGCCGGCAGTTCTGCCGCCGTGCCGATAATATCGGCTAAGCCCGCATCAATAACGCTGCGCGGCATACTGTCGTATTTGGCTTCAACGGGGTCCTGCACCAGTACCAGACCGGATTTTTCCTTGACGGCATGCAGGCCCAGCATGCCATCCGAACCCATGCCCGAAAGCAGAATGCCGATGCTTTGATCGCGCCGGTCTTCGGCAAGGCTGCGGAAAAAAGCATCGATAGGCAGGCGTAATCCGCGCGGTGCAACCGGGTCGAGCAGATAAAGCCTGCCGTGCAGGATGGTCAGCTCTTTATTCGGCGGATTGACATAAATGTAATCCGGTTTTATTTTCATCCGATTTTGGGCCTCTACTACCGTCATCGCCGTTATGCGTTGCAGTAATTCGGCCATCATGCCCTTGTGATTGGGATTGAGATGCTGAATGACGACAAAAGCTATCCCCATGTTGTCAGGCACATGACTGAAAAATTGTTCGAGCGCCTCAAGCCCTCCGGCCGAGGCTCCGATACCGACAATCGGCAGCAACCTGTCCCCACCGGGGTAAGCAAGATCAGTCGTGATGTCCGGAGAGAATGGGCGGAGGACGGCAGTCGATTTATCCATGTAGGCGCTCTACTATCTTTATGGTTGTATGGCTGTTTATGCCGGTCAAAACTCGGTTTTTTAGATCGCCCCGTAAACTTTCAGGTTGACTTCAAACTCTGCCGATTTAAAGCCTTTCAGTATCAACGGTGCGGGGTAGTAGGCGATCGAACTCCGTCTTGACCACTTGGTAGCATTCACAGACTCTCGCTTCCAATCCCGGCCTATCCCGTACCGTGATATGTCCACGGCTGTAATCAATCAACCCGGCTTGCTGCAATTTTCCTGCGGCCTCGGTTACGCCTTCCCGGCGCACCCCCAGCATATTAGCGATCAATTCCTGAGTCATGGTCAACTCATTCGATGTGAGTCGGTCGATGCTTAACAGCAACCAACGGCAGAGCTGTTGATCCACGGAATGATGCCGGTTACAGACGGCCGTCTGCGCCATCTGGGTAATCAATGCCTGGGTATAGCGCAGTAATAAATTATGTAACGTCCCATAGCGACGCCCACCAAAGCGGTCGAATTCCAGCATGAGTTGCGGCGCCCGCAACCGATAGGCGTAACCTGCGCTTTGTACGACGGCTCGATTAGGCATGGTTCCTCCGCCCATGAAAAGAGCGACACCAATAATGCCATCGTTGCCAACTACGGCGATTTCGGCTGAAGCGCCATTTTCCATGACATAAAGCAATGATACGATGCAGGTCGTCGGGAAATAGGCGTGATGCAACTCATCACCCGACTCGTAAATGACTTCGCCCAGTGGCATCTCAATCAGTTCCAGATCGGGGAAAAGGCGCTCATATTCATCTGAGAGCAAGGTATCGAGGAGATAGTTTTGTCGAGGACTATGTGAGACAGTCATAAGTAATCTTTATATTTATGGTTAAAGTCGAGTTGCCGGCAGCGGGTGAAATTTGTAATGACAGCATTTCAGATGGCATCTGTAACGTTAACTCCAATCTCTTAATTAAATCAATATTGAAAACCCTGTATGTGTAACTATTGAGCCCAAACCCGGCCTTATTAATCGGTAAGCCGATGCCCCTGTCTCGTATCAATTCGAGTTTCACAAAGCAAATAGCGGTGCATAATGGGACTATTGATAGATTTTCCTCGCCCGACGTAAAAAATGAGCGACTAGACCATTATAGATAGTTAGGTTTCTCGATTATAAACTGATTCGATCTATCAAAATATGGCAAAAACTTGCAGTTTATTGCATGACTGTGCTTTTTATACCCGATGCTATTGAGTTATGGCAGCGGCAATAAAGGCATAGCCGTGCATATGCCTGGTTTTAATGGGCAGAGATTTGTTTAAGGTGGTTCTGGCTTTTTTGCGGAGGCGCGCCAACAACACATCCAAACGCTCGTTACGATTGATAACACCCCGACCAACAATGTCGAATTGGAGTATCGCCTGTCTTTCGACGGCAATTAACCTCTGCAGCAGATCGCATGCTCGAATTGTTTCATGGTAGCCTCGATAAGGGATCAATTTAATATCAGTACGGTGCGGTAGCGTACAGACTGGAATGACAGATACTGTATGTTATTCAGAAAGTTGTTCTTGCCTATAATTTAAGGAGTCATTCTTATGAAACGAATACACTTAACGCTTATCTTTCTCTGTATTTTGTTCAGCTTCCCTGCTGTTGCGGAACAGGAGCTGATCAAATCACAAACCCAAGGCGAGGTTACGTTCATCAGCGGTGGAATAGGGAGCGATGAACAAAATGCGCTGCAAGCCATACGGGCCGACTATAACTTGCACCTACTATTTTCGATAAAGGATACCGGGGAATATGTCAGTGACGTGAGGGTTCGTATCACCGACTCAAGCGGCAACACTTTGATGGAAACAGTAGCTGACGGCCCTATGCTATTCGCCAAACTCAAGCCCGGCCGTTACACCGTTACCGTTGAACGCCGAGGTCAGGTAGCCAAACAGTCGGCAACAATCGGAAGTACAAAGAGAACTTCTCTGTCGTTCGCCTGGCCTCAAGAACAGGATAACTAGCTCGTCAGTAACCGATGTTACGCACCGACTACAAACTATCAATAACTTACGGTCATTTTTTGCTTCGTAAGTTATTGATTTTTTGATTTACTGCATAACATCAGTCAGTGTATCGAACACTATCAATACGACGGTATTTTTATCTACTTTTGGCCGCTGAATGATTCACTGTTGACCTGACTATTCTTTTGTAAGGGCATGTAAGATGTCAATGAAGTCTGTTGGCGATGGCGATGCAGACGATCGAATTCTGTTTTGACCACGTGGTAGCATTCACAGGCACGCGCCTCCAATCCCAACCGATTCAGTACCATAATGCGTCCCCGGCGGTAATCAATCAACTCTGCTTGCTGCAATTTCCTGGCAGCCTCAGTGATGCCTTCGCGCCGCACGCCGAGCATATTGGCGATCAATTCCTGGGTAACGATTAATTCGTTCGAAGACAGTCGATCAAGGCTTAACAGCAGCCACCGGCAAAGCTGCTGCTCAACGAAATGATGACGATTACAGGCCGACGTCAAGGCTATCTGAGTAATCAGCCCCTGGGTATAACGCAACAACAAATCGTGCAGTGTTCCTTTGCGGCGCCCTCCAAAGCGGCTGAACTCCTGCATAAGGTAATGCGTCCGCAACCGATAGGCGTAACCAACGTTCCGCACCACCGCCCGATGCGGCATGGTTCCGCCACCCATGAACAGCGAAACACCTATGATGCCATCGTTGCCGATCATCGCGATTTCTGCTGGCGCGCCATTCTCCATGACGTAAAGCAGCGATACGATGCTGGTCGTGGGGAAATAAGCGTAACGCAACTCGCTCCCGGGCTCGTAAAGAACCTTGCCGAGCGGTAATGCGACCAGTTCTAAATGGAGGGAAAGGCCCGTGTATTCGGGGGTCGGCAGGGAGTCGAGAAGATGGTTTTGCCAAGAGTTATGCGGATCAATCATAAGCATGTCCAGGGGATAAGCATTAAATAGCACCATCAACCATAAAAGAACAGCTGGAGCTACCAAGGAACATGAAGCATAAGTTGTTCAGTTTATTGAATCAATAAGTGTGAATACCTAACGATACGGCGATCAATCGCGACCGTATGACCGTATCAGGACGCACGGTTATACTGACGTGCTGCTAATTGCCGCCAACGATGGCGGCTAATCTTCAATTGAATCGTCGCGTGGAAATAATCCTCGCCAACGAAAACACCCACATTGATCCACGCCAGGCATGATCAGTCTTCAGCAAAGACGTTTTTATGTTCGATGCCGTACAGACCTTGTTCAATCTCGCCGATAGACTTTTATTTGGCTTACTGACGATGCTACGCAAGCCGTCACAGGAATCGACAGGCTTAGCCAATTATAAAATTTGTAACGCCTTGAGTTTTCATTAGGGGTACGTAACATCCCATTTACACTTTTCAGGAAGCATTTTATGTCGACCATTTACTTTGCAACCAACCGTAATCCTAATAACGCCGAACCACCAACTGACTTCGGCAAAGGTTTTTCAGATACCGGATTGGGCGACCTTCGTTTTGGCCAGGCGAAAGTTAAAAAAGGCGTGTTAGACCACAAATCTATTGAGGTCTTGCCGGATAATTCCGCCCAAGGATCGGAGGCTCTATTTCAGCAATTACGCGACTCGATGAAGACGCAGTCGCTAGATTCCCTACTGTTTATCCATGGTTTTAATGTCTCTTTTAAAACGGCTGTCGAATCGGCGGCAAAAATCGGTGAGCGATACGCAAAACTTTCCAATAAAGCCTATCAACCGAACATGTTTGTATTTTCCTGGCCATCGGATGGTGAAGTGCTCAGTTATATTAACGATCGCCATGATGCCGAAGCCTCCGGCTACGCCTTCGCTCGCGGCTTGATGAAATTGGCGACATTTTTGAAAAGCGGCCATCCAGACGAAGCCTGTCAGCAAAAAGTGAATCTGATGGCTCACAGCATGGGTAATTACGTGTTGAGACATGCGCTGCAACAGGCCCAAAAAATTGCCAGCGGAAAATCGTTATCACGTATCTTCGATAACATCATCTTAACGGCCGCCGATGAAGACAATGACACTTTTGAGTTCGATCATAAACTGGCAAAGTTGCCAGAACTTGCGCAGAGAATTACGGTTTACTTCAACAACGGTGATTTAGCGCTTACCGTCAGTGATGTAACGAAAGGTAACCCTGATCGCTTAGGGCATGACGGCCCAAGTAAACCGCATCAAATAGCCGCAAAAGTAGTTATCGTCGATGCAAGCGATGTAGTGAAAGGCATTAGCGAACATTCCTACCATGTAGAAAATGATAAAGTTGGCAAAGACATTGTTGCGGTATTACAGGGCGAAAGCTCGGATACAATTCCCTCTAGGCTGTATGTGCCGCATGCCAATAAATTCAGACTGCTCTGAGATTGCAATAGCGGCAGTACTTTTCGGTTTGTTCCAAACCGGACACCAAGGGTTCAAAAAATTGCATTGCTAAGGCTTCTCTATTATCTATGTGCGGTTCCGCACCGACTGCGTTTAGTTTTACTTGTATGATTATATATAAGCAATGGGGAATGTTTTCCTTGCTTTGTCCATAAAAAACTACTTATCAGGAGATACTCATGAACAAAGATCAAATAAAAGGTCGAGTCGAAGAAGTCAAAGGTAAAGTCAAAGAAGCCGCCGGTGTGATACTGGACGACGAAGGTTTGGAGGTAGAGGGCAATGTCCAAAAAAACGTCGGCAAGGTGCAAAAGGGCTTTGGTGATCTCAAGGAAGATGTCAAAGATGCCATTAACAAAGACGACTAAGAAAGGGTACTGTTGAGCCGTACAGCCGAGTCCGGACAAACTGGCCTGCTGTACGGTTGCAACGGGATGCTCTTAATTACCTCCGATGTTACCTTTTTAACAGAAGATGATCATAATCCCGCCGTTTATGGATTAGCGTCGCTTTAGCCTTTGGTAACCTCCTCGCGTTCACTGGGGAGGAACGCTCCGCCGACCTCTATCCGTCGTCGGAGGGTGTCATTCGACGGATGAGGCTGGATGTGGATTGAAGCATCTGTTTATCTGTGGTTTATTTCGCTGTCATATTGACGGCTTCTTAAGGAGAAGCACACATGTTAGAAACTCTCGCAATCCTCCTAGTCATCCTTTGGATACTGGGCTTAGTCTCATCATACACATTGGGCGGGTTCATTCACATTCTGTTAGTTGTCGCGATTATCGTGATCATATTACGTGTCATTCAAGGCAGAAGGGTCGTGTAAAGACACTGGAATAAGCTTATGCAACGTGTTATCAGCCGGAGTTGATCGTTCAGGCATCCTGGAAACCCGCATTCAGACTTCATAATAACGGTTTCCGGGTTTGTCTTTACGCTACATTGCTAGGTTGCAGCAGTGAAAATTTATGGAGAGACAAAATGAACACAATCAAGATTGTGGCAATTATGCTAATCATAGCCGGGGTATTAGGGTTGGTCTATGATCGTTTCAGCTATACCAAGGAAACCCAGGAAGCTAAGTTAGGTCCGTTGGAATTAACAGTTAAAGACACACAGACGGTTTATGTTCCGGCCTGGGTCAGTGTAGGGGCGATAGTGGCTGGCGGCGGACTCCTGCTTTTTGCTAGCAGAAAGAATTAGCCGCTGCGTCTGATGAGACGATCCGGGTTGGCGCTACGGTGGTTTTTTAGCCACTGGAGCGTTTACGTTCCAGTGGACGATAGCAGACAAGACGATTGGCATCAATCAATGCGATATAACTTTCCCCATCTTGGTATTGACATCCTCCCCCACCTAAAGGAAGGGGATTCCTAGTTACCTAAGAGTGAGTGTGTATCGCTACTGCTCACTGGTTTCTGCTGCTGGCGACCTTGTTGCATCGCTCACTTCACAGACTAGCCCCGTCAGCCCGACGGTTGGTTTGTACTTTTTAAGCGGTTATTCAAGACCTCACACTT
>JAURYJ010000039.1 GCA_030653985.1 Methylobacter sp.
GACCACCGCGACAACAGCGACCAGTCCAACAACCGCGACTACCGCGACAACAGCGACCAGTCCAACGACTGCGACCACCGCGACAACAGCGACCAGTCCAACAACTGCGACTACCGCGACAACAGCGACCAGTCCAACGACTGCGACCACCGCGACAACAGCCACGAGCCCAACAACCGCGACAACAGCAACGACAGCGACGACAGCAACGACAGCGACGAGCCCAACGACTGCGACTACCGCGACTACCGCAACGACAGCGACCAGCCCAACGACTGCGACTACCGCAACGACAGCAACCAGTCCAACGACTGCGACAACAGCTACAACAGCTACAACAGCGACTAGTCCAACGACTGCGACTACCGCGACAACAGCGACCAGTCCAACGACTGCGACTACCGCGACTACCGCAACGACAGCGACCAGCCCAACTTCGGATGATGATGACGACTCCGACAGTGACGCCGACGCCGACAGTGATGCCGACGCCGACAGTGATGCCGATGCCGATAGCGATGCCGATGCCGATGCCGATGCCGATGCCGATGCCGATAGCGATGCCGACAGTGACGCCGACGCCGATAGCGATGCTGACGCGGACAGTGATGCTGACAGCGATGCCGATGCTGACAGTGATGCCGATGCCGATGCCGATGCCGATAGCGATGCCGACGCGGACAGTGACGCCGATGCTGACAGCGATGCTGATGCTGATGCCGACAGCGATGCTGACGCCGACAGTGACGCCGATGCCGACAGCGATGCTGACGCCGACAGTGACGCCGATGCCGACAGCGATGCCGATGCTGACAGCGATGCCGATGCTGACAGCGATGCCGATGCTGACAGCGATGCTGACGCCGACAGTGACGCCGATGCTGACAGTGATGCGGATGCTGACAGTGATGCGGATGCCGACAGTGACGCCGATGCTGACAGCGATGCTGATGCCGATGCTGACAGCGATGCTGATGCTGATGCCGACAGCGATGCTGACGCGGACAGCGATGCCGACGCCGACAGTGACGCCGACGCCGACAGCGATGCCGATGCCGACAGCGATGCCGATGCCGACAGAGACGCCGATGCCGACAGCGATGCTGACGCCGACAGTGACGCCGATGCCGACAGCGATGCTGATGCTGACAGCGATGCCGACAGTGACGCCGATGCTGACAGCGATGCTGATGCTGACAGCGATGCTGATGCTGACAGCGATGCGGATGCCGACAGTGACGCCGATGCCGATAGCGATGCCGATGCCGACAGTGATGCCGATGCCGATAGCGATGCCGATGCCGATAGCGATGCCGACGCGGACAGTGATGCTGACGCCGACAGTGACGCCGATGCCGATAGTGACGCCGATGCCGATAGTGATGCTGACGCGGACAGTGACGCTGACGCGGACAGCGATGCCGATAGTGACGCCGATGCCGATAGTGATGCCGATGCCGACGCCGACAGTGATGCCGACGCCGACAGTGATGCTGACACCGATAGTGACGCCGACGCCGATAGTGATGCTGACGCGGACAGTGATGCCGATGCCGATAGCGATGCCGACGCCGACAGTGATGCCGATGCCGACAGTGATGCTGACGCGGACAGTGATGCCGACAGCGATGCCGATGCCGATAGCGATGCCGATAGCGATGCCGATGCCGACAGTGACGCCGATGCCGACAGTGATGCCGATGCCGATAGTGACGCCGATGCCGATAGTGACGCCGATGCCGACAGTGACGCCGACGCCGATAGTGATGCCGATAGCGATGCCGATGCCGATAGCGATGCCGATAGCGATGCCGACGCGGACAGTGATGCTGACGCGGACAGTGATGCTGACGCGGACAGTGATGCTGACAGTGATGCCGATGCCGACAGTGATGCTGACAGCGATGCCGATGCTGACAGTGATGCCGATGCCGATAGCGATGCCGACGCCGACGCCGACAGTGATGCCGATGCCGATAGCGATGCCGATGCCGACAGTGATGCCGATGCCGACAGTGATGCCGATGCCGACAGTGATGCCGATGCCGACAGTGACGCCGATGCTGACAGCGATGCCGACGCCGACAGTGACGCCGATGCTGACAGCGATGCTGATGCTGACAGCGATGCCGATGCCGACAGTGACGCCGATGCCGACAGCGATGCTGACGCCGACAGCGATGCTGACGCCGACAGCGATGCTGATGCCGATAGTGACGCCGATGCCGATAGTGATGCTGACGCGGACAGTGATGCCGACGCCGACAGTGATGCTGACAGTGATGCTGACGCCGACAGTGATGCTGATGCTGACAGCGATGCCGACGCCGACAGTGACGCCGACGCCGACGCCGACAGCGATGCGGATGCTGATAGCGATGCCGACGCAGACGGTGACTCTTGCGGGTGCAACGACACGATCCCGGTTAATGAGGGTAGCCAACGGATCGACACTGGCGATGAGAACGACACGATTACAACTAGTGGCAACCAGATAATCAACGCTGGTGGCGGCAATAACACGATCACGGCTACTGGCGGTGACCAATGGATCGAAAGTGGCGCTGGAGACGACACGATTACGGCTAATGGCGGTGGCCATGTAATCTGCGCTGGTGACGGTAATAATACAATCACGGCTACTGACGGCAGCCACCGAATCGGAACTGGTACTGGAGATGACACGATTACGGCTAATGGCGGTGACCATATAATCTGCGCTGGTGACGGTAATAATACAATCACGGCTACTGACGGCAGCCACCGAATCGGAACTGGTGATGGTAACGATACGATTACGGCTAATGGTGGTAACCAGATAATCAGCGCTGGTGACGGTAATAATACGATCACGGCTACTGGCGGCGACCACTGGATCGAAAGTGGCACTGGTAACGACACGATTACGGCTAATGGTGGTAACCAGATAATCAGCGCTGGTGACGGTAATAATACGATCACGGCTACTGGCGGTGACCACTGGATCGAAAGTGGCGTTGGCAACGATACGATCACCACCGGTGATGGCAACGATACGATCACCACTATTGGCGGCAACAATACGATCACCACCACGGGTGGCAACAATATAATCTTTAGTGGCGCGGGTGATGATGTGGTTAATGCCGGTGACGGAAATGACACTATTTATGGCGGTGGTGGCAATGACCAGTTCTATGGCGGTGCCGGCGATGACCTGTTTATATTCGGCGATATTTCTGGTGAGACCTATGTCGATGGTGGTGCAGGGGGCTGGGATGTCATTGACATGAGCGGTGCTGAAGGAAATTGGACTGTGCAGATAGAGGGCGGCGCTAGTTTTGAAGCGGGTGACCGTGATATATCAGGGAGTATAACTAATACCGATACTGACGATGTTATCAACTTTGACAATATTGATAGTATCGAATGGTGATCAGGTAATCGTCATCCAACCAATCGGGGTCCCTTGCGGGGATCCCGATTTTTCTTTTTAGCGCCGTTATTTTTGCAAAAGCTGAGGGCGTCCGGGCGTCCCCGATCAAGTAAGTGGCAAAACTACACGACAATTGATGCGCCCCCTGTGACCATAGCCATTCTGCTCCACACACTTTACCTAGCAAAGGGTATAAATCTTGGTAGGCAATGACTCGACGCGATATTTGAAAATCTGTATTTTTTAGTGTGTAAATAGTGCTTTGTAAAATATTGCTTCAGAGTACTAAAAATCTTCGTTTCACGTTGTTGCGTTTCCAATATTTTCTGCGTTGGTGATATTAGTATGAAGAGAGTATAAAATCTATGTTTTGTGTATAGGGGCAGCTGTAATGAGCCGACTGATTGTAAGGTAAAGATAAAATGCAGATATCAGATATAAAGAAGCCAATATTGCTGACTTTGCGAGAGATAGGGCGTGTTACGGGCGGAATCTGGATGCATTTACCTGAGGAAAAAATCGAGATTACTGGCGTTAATTTCTACCTGCCTTACGTCAGTCCGGGCGACCTTTTTGTATGCAGTGAGCAGGATGCTGTTACAAAATCAGACATTGAAAAGAGGCTTAGAGAAGCATTTTCTCGCGGGGCTGTTGCTGCTGTGATAGGCAAGGATATTATTCCCAATAATAATTATCCCCTTCTGGTGGTGGCAAATGTTCTTAAAGCGTTGCAGGATTTAGCTACTGCCACTAGCCTTCAATTCGATGGTGTTCGTATTTTAGTGACGGGTTCTCACGGTAAGACCGGCTTTAAGACGCAGCTTTACCATATTATTCGCAAACAAATAGTTACCCACGCCAGCTTGGGTAGTGCCAATAAGGAAAGGGCAGTGTGGCTTACGCTTGCAGCTATCCAGCAGGGAGCTAGTGTGGCGATTGTTGAGGTGGCGGTTCCTGCACGGAATATTGGCCAAGACCGTGGTTTTTTTATTCGTCCCGACTTCTGTGTCATTACTGGCGTTGGTCTGGAGCATATGAGTTCACACAAGACGCTGAAGAATTTAATTGAGAACAAGGCTGCGGTGGTGATGGGGTTGCGTCCAGGCGGACGATGCTTACTTAACGCTGACGATGCGCATTATGATGAGCTGTATGCCGCAGTGCGAAAGAACTCAGGATGTGACATCCTAACTTTTGGCTCGGCACCGGTGTGTCAAGGCCGCCTTGTTAACAGGGAGTTTCATGGTTTCGGTTGGCAGGTACAAGCCAATATACTGGGTGAGGAAATTGAATATAATCTGCCGTTGATAGAAGATTATGCCCCTTTAGCTTCGGTTAGTGTGCTACTTATGGCTAAGTTATTGGGAGCTAATTTACAACAGTGTGTTGCTGAATATGAAGATTATCAACATTTTGAAAGTAGTGGTAATCTTTTCAAGGTTGATTTAGGTAGTGGGAATTTCTTCGTCTACAGCCAAACTAGGCGTGGCGAACTAAAGGGATTTGAGTCGATGTTTGAGATTATGTCGCGGCTTCATCCTCAGAATGGAGGTCGTAAAATTGCTGTGGTAAGTGAGTTCATTAACTTTGAAGATAATCCTGGCATTGAAGTAGATATTGAAAAAATGCGTGATCTGATGACATCGGCTGGTATCGACTTGCTCTATACGGCCAAGGAATTTAAGCAGCATGAGGCCGTGATTCCATCTGGAGTTGATTGGTGTCAGCATGGCGATACTTATAAAGATATTAAGAATAACCTGCTGGGTGCTGTGCGGGAAAATGACATGGTTTTTTTGCGGGGTGTGCTGAAAGCGGGGTTTGGAAATCTGGTCGATGCGTTGCTTGACAAGGGATTGGGTGATATTCCTTATGAAAAAATATACTGAACATGTTTTCTTGCAGGTGATCTGCGGATTGTATATTTTTCTTAGGACAGTGTAGGTATTTTACATGAATGATGATAACGAAAATTATGCTTGTCCAGAGCAACGAGAACCATTTTTTGGTGTAGGGAACGCCGATATGGTTTTCCTGCACATGTTGAACGAAGCGATTCGGCAGACTTGCTGTGATAACGAAACCATTGACCGGCATTTCGTCGAGACTGGTTTTCCTCAATGCTATGAACGCCTTATCTTGGTGTTATATGCGCCCGGTCATAAGCGCATTCTCGTTAGCCGGGCAGGGAAGGGCGAACAGGTGAGGTTTTCCAGTGTTTTGCAGCGCTTACTTGTCCATTCCCGTTGCGGCCTTATGGCGTCACAGCCTTTTCGGCTGCAACTGGACTTTGTGTTAGAGCCGCCATTACCGGTGGATTATTACTCAGTGGGAATGGAGCATACCGGTGAGCGTCATTTCGAGATAGGACTTGACGGCTTGATGGCGCGTGGAGCGGATAATAAGTTCCATATTTTTTTGCCCGGCGATGGTTATGTGCGCTCTGTTATGAGCATGAGCCAGTTGCGTGCTTATATGAGTCGTGTTTATGGCGAAGAATATTTGCGACAGGCGGAGTTTAAACGTTTCCGATCAGAAAGCTTTTTGTCAGAAAAAGATGCCTGGTTACGTTTATACCGTGGTTATCCTGTGGTGGGAGCGATCAGCAAAGATAAAATTCAGCATGCGCTTGAGTTGGCGATTACGCATATCCAAACCACCCAAGAGGCAAACGGTAAGTTTCTCTATTACTATGACGCCTCAGCAGATTCCCGTCGGGATCACGAACACCCTGGTCGAGACCCGATTAAAAATCCTTTTTACAATATTTTGCGACATGGCGGCGGCGGATTGACTTGCCTGTACTATGAGAAAAATGCTGGCCGGGGGCAGACATTTGAAAATGTGCGCCGCGCCATAGATTACCTGATTACTCAAACCCGGGTGCAGGATTACGCCGGACGGGAAGGCGCTTATATCTACAGCGAGAAAAAGGCTAAGCTGGGCGGATCCGGTATTGCGCTTTACTTATTGGCGGAGTACCAGTTAGTGACCGGCGATGGTCGATACCGGGAATGGGCGGATAAAATTGCGTGGCATTTGCTCAACCAAATTACCGCCAGTGGCGAATTTATTTACTACAACATCTATCTTGATAAGCCGGTAACAGAAGAGGAAAACCAAAAGTTTTTTTCTTTTTACTACCCCGGCGAAGCCGTGTGCGGTTTGGCGAAATACCTGCACTTGGTTGATGAGGAAAGTCGTGGGGTTATATTCGAAAAACTCCATAAAGCACTGGAATTTCTCCTGGTCGTTCGACCTGCAACACGCGCTAGTGAATACAGCGTGGTACCGTCCGATGCCTGGTTAATGATGGGGATTATGGAATTGTGGGACTTTGCGGACATGCGCGATTCCAGGTATGCGGATTTTGTTTTTACCGATGCGCAAAAGATGATCGATAACTTATACAAAGTCACGGATGCACCTTACCCCGATTATGCTGGGGCGTTTTATTATAAATACGGCGATTATCCCTACGCCGACGGTGCGCGCTGTGAAGGCTTGCTGGGCGCTTACGAGTTGGCCATTAAAATGGGTGAACAGGAAAAAGCCCGGCAAATTTGGCGTGCGCTGCGCCTTGCTGCTTGGGCGGTGATGCACCTGGTGAATACTGAGGATGCCATTTATTTTGCCAAAAATCCCGCCATTGCTTTGGGCGGAATACGTTTTAAGTACACGCGGCATTGGTTTCGCATTGATACTATCCAACACGTCGCTTCATTTTTCGCCAAAATGCTGCCTTATTGGGATAGTGCCGAGTCTGCCGGCGAACCATGATACCGTCACTTCAGCACTGGATTTACTCAGACGCAGGACGTTTAGGCGACGGCGGTTATGCCCAGGTTTATCGCTGCCGTAACGCCGCTGTTTCTACGGATGAATACGCGGTTAAGGTATTAAATGATCCCACTTATGTGAATACCTTCGAGCGGGAGGTTCGGGCGCTAAAAATATTGAGAGATTGCCCTGCTGTTCCGAATTTGATCGATTATGGGCGCAACGCTGAGAAAAAGTTGTGCATTATCACCGATCTGGTGCCAGGGGTGCGCTTGGATAAACAGATACGCCGCAACGGGCCGCTTTCTTACGATTCAACATTGGCGCTGATTGAGCAGTCCCTGATCGTGCTGGCATACTCCCATAGCAAGGGCTTGTTGCACAAGGACATTAAGGCTTCCAATGTACTTATGGACGAAGACCGCTTCACCCTGTTGGATTGGGGAGTTGGCGAACGGGTAGGTAACGGTAGATCTGAAACTATACGCGCTAACCAAGACTTTGTTGCGCCAGAGTGTTATCACGGCGAACATGGTTTTGCCGTCGATTTTTATTCGTTAGGTTGGCTGGCGGTCTATGCGCTCACCGGCAGATTGCCTTATGATTTTCTTGCGATTCGCGAGCAGGATTATCGGGTAGTTGCTCATTGTTTGCAGCGCCCCGATTTACCGGCGGATATACCCGCACCGCTACGCAGCTTGATTTATAACTGGATCGGTAAAAAAGCCGCAGAACGTCTGGTGGGTTATAGCCTGCCTGCTTTGCTGGCATCCGCTCAGGGGTGCGAGCCTGACTTTTCCGCGTACAGGAACTTGCGGCAAATACAACGGGAATTTAGCTATATTCATTTGGCGGCCAGACAGGGGATTCCTTATGCTCAATACCAATTTGCCTTACGCTTACTCAAACAAGGGTTTACTGATGAGGCTGTTTTTTGGTTGCAAAAAGCCAGAGATGCCGGTTTTGTGTTAGCCACAGATAGGCTTTCCAGGATATTCGTCAAAAGAGGCGGGAAAGATCGAATTCGTGCCGAGGCGCTGATGCAAGAAGCCGCCTATGGGGGCAATATCAGTGCCCAACTCAGGCTGGGAATGTCTTTTCTGCACGCCTTGGAACGCGACGTTGAGCAGGCCGGTACTTGGCTGCGCTTGGCTGCGGATAACGGTCTTGCCCGTGCTCAATATGAGTTGGGTAGGCTACTGCAAAATGAACTGGGCAAGCCCGATGAAGCGTTGATCTATTTGGCAATGGCCGCCGAACGCGGGTATCTAAAGTGAAGTGCTTAAGCCAACGCCGTGGCCTTGCGTTGCTTGCTTTCACTATAGCGTCTTTTTATGCTGCTGCGGATTGGAAAGCGCCCCGTGAGGCGCTGGATCAGCGTTTGGTCGAGGGTGAATTCCGCATTCATTACACTTTGACCGGGGAAAATGCGTTTCCCTTTGATGTTTCACCGCCGCAACGTACGCAGCAAGCGGCGGTTCGATTAAATAGCCTAACTGCCCAGATTGACCAAGCTAACCGTTTTTACAGCGAACAACTGGGTTTGACGCCACCTTTGGCTAGTGCGCGTTATCGGGATGTGCGCTCAATTGATGTCCACATCATCGAACTCGAAGGCAAAAACGGTTCTACGGGTGATGCTGCCATCGTTTATCGTTATCGTCATTTTGACGGAAGCTCGCCCGCGCTGACCATTGCCTTATCCAACCAGTGGCGCCCGCCCAATTTAACGCCCAATCACGAAGTTTTTCACGCTTACCAGTACGCTTACACGTTTTTTAAGAACGCCTGGTATTTGGAAGGCATGGCGCACAGTATGGAGACGGCGTTTAAGGGTGGGGAAGTGCAGACTGAAGTATTGCCCCGCGATGTTGGGCAGCTAGAGCAGGTTTTGGCGCGTTCTTACGGTGCGGATTCATTCTGGAACCGACTGATGTATCTATGTGATAGTGCTTGTAGCGGCAGTACGCCAGCTACGGCTTGGAAGGGTGATGCTTATACGCCCCGCAGCCAGTTTTGTGGTGGTGGACTGGTGCGTAGTATCTTGGAGCAATACCAGATGATCGACAAAGAAGCCGCGCAGGCACGCAGTATAGTTTCTACTGACTGGGCAGAGGAGGAGCAACGTTCCGAGCAAAATAACCCTTTTTTGCTGCGTGGTTTGCGTCGTGCTATCGAAAATCAATGTCCGGTGCGCAGTCATCCCGAGCTTGAAATTTTTCATGGCTTATTGGAAGAATACTAAGCGTCATGCAGGGTCAGTGATATTACCTAATCTGTCGCAGATGCCAGTTTCCATACCTATTTATATTTTTACGCCAAAATGATGAAATTAAGAAGATCCGCTGGATTGCTCCTGCATGCTTTCGCCGTCCTGGCGCTAATCCTGGCTTTTGCGTCCAGGGCCGTAGCGGAGGACGTAACCATCGGCATTCGCTTTGTCGTCAGTGACGACCTCGGAAAAAGTGCTACGCAGCAACACGTTATCCTGGAAAAATTGGAAAGCTATGTGGCGGAACTGAACGGCTATTACCGCAACAGCAAAGTTGTGTTGCACGCTGAAATTGTCGATGTCGAATTTTCCCGGATTGAGGCAGTTGATGTTATGCAGATACTCGACGACATGGCACATGAGCAGAACGGATTTGATGTCATGTTCAAAAAAGCCGATGAATTCGGCGCAGATTATACCGTTGCGATGACCAGCCAGTTGATGATACACGGCAAACCAGGTTGTGGACGTGCTTATGCGGTGAATCAGTCAGTAGAGGCAATAGCATCGACGCGCAAGGCCTTCGCGGCTGTCAACTTTGTTTGCGGCGCACATACCCTAGCCCACGAGTTAGGGCACCTGATGGGGCTGAACCATGGCACGCTGGTTGATTTTTGCCATCCGAAAATGGGACATACTTCGGCCATCAATCCTTACGCCAACGGTTACGCTGTCGGTAACTGCGACGGCAAACCGCAGTCGGGGGAGTTTGGCGACATCATGGTTGGGGGGCATATGCGGGAAATTATCGGTAATGGCAAAGCCAGCCTGCCTATTTTTTCCAACCCGCGCATACGCGATCAGCGCTGCGGAATAAACAGCACTTGCGGCGATGTTGCCATTGGCGATGCCGCTCGTACCCTGAACGAAAATGCGCATTATTATGCGGCCCATGAAGAGCCGGATGTCCACACCCTGCACTATGACAGCGCGGAACTGTTTGCCTGTATCAGAAAAAAATATCGGGACAAGGAGATTGCGGAACTGGAAGAGCTTGTATGCCCCAATGCCGATATCAGTAATGTAGCCGACCTTGAGAAGTTGAGAGCATTGCGGCATATTGATCTATCCGGTAACCGGCTTGAGGATGTCGGTCTGCTCGGGCAACTGCCGCCTGAGCGCATTGAGAGAATAGATCTGAGGGGAAATGATAGGCTTTCATGTCCATCTCTTGATGACCTTGTAAGAAGGTTCCCAGGCAAGGTGGTGAGTCCCATAAGATGCTCGGCTAGTCCATAAACGGGCATTATATTGAGGGGCTTTGCCGATGTGAAAATATTACCGTTCACGGGGGGAGGAACAATCCATCGACCTCTATCCGTCGGCGGTTGTCATTCGACGGATGAGGTCGGGTGTGGATTGAAATATAGAGGTTCTCTTAAATAGCTTAAAGCGTTTGCCCGGTGGTTAAATGATGCAAATCGCTGTGCTTTTGTTATGATGCAAAAAGTCCACGGAGACGTCGCCTAATGCGCCTACTGTTGGTGCGGTCCGACGTCGCTACCTTGCACAGCATTACTCAATATGATTTGAAGGAGTTGTTATGGCTAGTTTCACACCCAACCTACCCCCAAACGGCAGCGCTATCACTCTACAAAACGGCAAGCTTGTGGTGCCGAATAATCCGATTATTCCTTTTATTGAAGGTGACGGTACTGGGCCGGATATTTGGCGCGCCACCGTTCGTGTTTTGGATGCGGCTGTTGCCAACGCCTATTCCGGGCAAAAAAAAATTCACTGGATGGAAGTCTATGCAGGAGAAAAAGCCCATCGATTGCTTGATACCTGGCTGCCCGATGAAACCGTTGATGCTTGCAGGAACTATTTGGTGTCGATCAAAGGCCCGTTGACTACCCCGGTAGGTGGCGGTATTAGATCGCTGAATGTGGCTTTGCGTCAATTACTGGATATGTATGTGTGTTTGCGGCCGGTAAGATGGTTTCAGGGCGTACCTTCGCCGGTAAAAAATCCCGGAGCCGTTGATATGGTTATTTTCCGGGAAAATACCGAAGACATTTACGCCGGTATCGAGTTTGAACAAGGCAGCGACGAGGTAAAGATTTTTCTAAACCTACTAAAAGAGAATTTCCCCGAGCAATACGCAAAAATCCGTTTTCCTGAATCGTCGGGCATAGGCATAAAACCGGTGTCGCAGGAAGGCACGGAACGTCTGATCCGCTCGGCTATTGATTATGCTATCGTCAATAAACGCAAAAGCCTGACTATTGTGCATAAAGGCAATATCATGAAATATACCGAAGGCGCGTTTCGTCATTGGGCCTATCAGCTGGCAGAACGTGAATATCCCGAGCACGTCTATACCTGGGGACATTGGGAAAAAACCCGCGCTGAGTTTGGCGTAGAGGCGGCAAACAAGGTTCAGGCCGAAGCCTTGGCAAAGGGGCGTATTTTAATTAAAGACAGCATCGCGGATATTACCTTGCAGCAAGTGCTGACTCGCCCCGAAGACTTTGATGTGATCGCTACCTTGAATTTGAATGGCGATTATTTATCCGATGCCCTGGCCGCGCAAGTTGGCGGCATCGGGATTGCTCCCGGCGGTAATATCAACTATCAAACCGGCACTGCTGTTTTTGAGGCCACGCACGGTACGGCACCCAAATACGCTGATTTGGATAAGGTCAATCCAGGTTCATTAATTTTGTCCGGCGAAATGATGTTGCGTTATATGGGCTGGACAGAGGCTGCCGATGCCGTCATTAAGGCGATGGATGCCGCTATCGCCAGTAAACGGGTGACGTATGATTTTGCCCGGTTGATGGAGGGGGCGACAGAAGTCAAATGCAGTGAGTTTGCCGATGTATTGATTGAGAATTTGAACTGACACCCACTATACAAATGATTGTAGTCATAATGCCTTAGGTAAGGCTTCGTCACCGGTAAGTGTTTCAAAGCAATGGATGGGCCAAGGAGGTATACGACGTGCCCATCTACGTTTGCTCGTCATTAGATCTGCACCATCTCTGAATCCGCATCAATAAGCAATTGAAAATAAGTTCTTTAAAATTCCACCGCTAACGCTGACCTAGTTTTAGGTAATGATACTAATAGATGGCAGTTGGGTTTTAGCCTTATTATTGCGAAAAGTGCATCAAGCGCGTCTGGAGTAGAGGTTATGGCGGAAAAAACAGCTCGAAAGCAAGTTCGTTACGAAAGAAACGACATCAATGCGGTTTTTAAAAAAACGCCCGTTTTTTTTAACCAGGTTCAGCCGGTAAAAATAATTAATATCAGCAAGCAAGGTATTGCCTTCTGTAGCCATCAGGCGTTAAAAAGAAATCATCACCTTAAAATAATACTGAGTTTTATAAAGGGTGAAAGTTTTTTTCTTAATGGTCGGGTTGTGCATTCGTTTAGTCAACAAAGCAATTCCCAGGGTGATGAATTTGTAGAATTGTATGCGGCGGATTTGTTAGCACCTGTCCCGTTGCCGTTTAAATACGGCATTCATTTTGAACGGAATTATCCTCAATTTATGGATTATCTTATTGAATCAGGATGTAAAAACGGCTTTGAAGTCCAGCGCCGCGTTTATTCAAGATAAATCTGTCCCAAATAATTTCCAGCGTTTAGTTTTTACTACCTAGAAGAGACTTTAGGTCTGCAAATGGATTGTGAGTAGAAACAGGCGTAGTTGATTTGTTAGCTGTCGAACTGCCAAAGCGAGTTTCTTCGTATCTTGAATGCTCGTTATCATGGCAATAAATACACAATAACTCCCAGTTGCTACCGTCCGACGGATTGTCGTCGTGGTTATGGTTTTTATGATGCACAGTCAATTCAGTTAGGTTTTTATGGTCGAATTCACGGGTGCAGCGACCGCATACCCAAGGGTATAACTTAAGCGCTTGGCCGCGATAAGATTGCTCTCTGAGTTCCTGATTGCGTCGTGCATCGGTCACGATTTGATCTGACTTATTTTTATCGGGTTGGTTTTTTTTGGTCGTCATAACAATATCTTCTGTAATAGTGGAAATTCACGCTAAGCCGGTATAATTGAATTCTAACAGAAAAACAATAGAGAACAGAAATCAGCTTTTGTCCTGGCGAAGGTAAGCGGCTGGCTTTGAAAAATTAAACTTAAAAAATAATTAACAAAAGACTAAGGTGGCGTGTGGACAAACGAACATTTACCAATCGATTGGTAGTTCTCGATACTGAAACTACCGGATTAAATCCTCAGGAAGGACACAGGATCATTGAAATTGGCTGTGTGGAGCTGGTTAATCGCCGTTTAACGGGCAAGCGCTTTCATACCTATATTAACCCCGAGCGGATTATTGATGACGGCGCCATCGAGGTTCACGGTATCACTAATCAGTTTTTAGAGGATAAGCCCTCTTTTGCGGATATTGTTAAGGATTTTATTGCGTTTATTCAGGGTGCTGAGCTAGTTATTCATAATGCGCCGTTTGATGTCGGCTTTATTAATTATGAGTTTTCACGGTTGAATAATCAGGCCGGAACAGTCGCAGATTACAGTAAAGTCTTTGACACGCTGACCTATGCCAGAAAAAAACATCCGGGACAGCGCAATAGTTTGGATGCATTATGTAAACGTTATGGTATCGATAACAGCCATCGGGATTTGCATGGCGCATTGCTGGATGCTGAAATTCTTGCCGATGTATTTTTATTGATGACTGGCGGACAGTCTTCGTTGCTGGATGAAGTACAGGGAAAGACAGTGGATGTGACGGCGAATAGCGAGGTTAAATATGTGTTAACGGATCGTCCTGCGCTGAAAGTCATACGTTGTACTGATCAGGAATTAAACGCCCATCAACAACGCCTGGAGGCTATTGAAAAAGCCGCAGGCACTTGTCTCTGGAGCGTAGGGGCGACCGGCGGGTCGCCTACAGGAATGTAGTGCTATAAAGCGCGAATAAATTCGCGCCCACAAAGTTGTCGATTAATCTTCAGCTTTCGGTTTTGCCCGTCTGGATGTTGAGCCTACCCGTTTTTTGCTTTTATCCACTTTTTTAGCATCGTCATCGTCTTTCGCTGCTTTTTTAGCGCCTTCATCCATTTTGGATATATTAAGTTGCTGGCCGACTACTCTGACTTTTTTCAATTCCTGAAACAATTCTTTCGGTATGCCGGCTGGTAACTCAACGGTGCTGTAGTCGTCCTGGATTCTGATGCGAGCGATATGATCGCCGTCAATCCCTGTTTCATTGGCTATGGCACCCACAATATTACCGGGTTTTACACCGTGATTGTGACCGACTTCAATCCGGTAGGTTTCCATTTCAACATCTGCTCCGCCGCCGAATGCCCGTTTCGGCTTGCGGTCTTTTTGCGGCCTGTCGGGTCTGTCAGACCTTGAAGATCTGTCATCTCTGGATGGCCGATCATCACGGCTATCTTTGGGTCTTTTAGGCAGGTTTTGCATTAACAGAGGCGTGTCGCCTTGAACTAGCTTTGCCAGTGCGGCGGCTATTTCCAATGCGGTGACATTGTGCTCTTGTTGAAATTGTTCAATCAGTTGATTGAAGAAGCTAAGCTCTTCGGCTGCCAGTGTATCGGAAATGTTCTGTTTAAAGCGGGCGATACGTTTATTGTTAATGACCTCGGTTGAAGGCAAGCCCATTTCTTCAACTTTTTGTTTGGTCGCTCTTTCAATATTGGCCAGTAGATTTCTTTCTCTGGGAGCAATAAACAAAATGGCGTCACCGGTACGTCCGGCGCGTCCCGTTCTACCAATACGGTGAACATAAGATTCGGTATCGTAAGGAACGTCATAGTTGATGACGTGAGTGATGCGGTCTACATCCAGTCCACGCGCAGCAACGTCAGTGGCTATTAAAATATCCAGTTTTCCGCTTTTTAGGTTGGCAATAGCGCGTTCACGCAATGCTTGAGACATGTCGCCGTTAATTGCGGCCGCTGAATAACCCCGCGCTTCCAGTTTTTCTGCCAGCTCAACGGTTGCGGTTTTGGTTCTGACAAAGATAATCATGCCGTCAAAGGTTTCGGCTTCCAGAATACGAGTCAGGGCATCCAGTTTGTGTACGCCGCTGACCATCCAATAGCGTTGGCGTATGTTTTCAGCCGATGCGGTGGTGACTTTAATAGTGACATGAACAGGCTCATTGAGATATTGCTGAGCGATTTTACGGATAACGGAAGGCATAGTCGCAGAAAATAAGGCGATTTGTCTTTGTTCCGGAATTTGCTCAAGAATCCATTCCACGTCATCAATAAAACCCATACGCAGCATTTCATCAGCTTCATCAAGAACCAGAAAGCTGAGTCCTTTCAGATTTAATGTGCCTTTGCGCATGTGATCCATAACCCGACCCGGCGTACCGACAACGACATGAGCGCCGCGTTTTAACTGACGCAACTGGGTGCTGTAGTCCTGTCCGCCGTAGATAGGCAGAACATGGAAACCTTTCAAATGCGAGGCATAACGTTGAAACGCTTCTGCCACCTGAATGGCCAGTTCGCGAGTTGGTGCCAGTACCAGTACTTGTGGATCTTTTTGCTTGAGATCGATGCGCGACAAAATCGGTAAGGCAAATGCGGCAGTTTTGCCGGTTCCTGTTTGTGCTTGTCCCAGAACGTCTTTGCCTTGCAGTAGGAGTGGGATGGTTTGTGCTTGTATGGGTGAAGGTGTTTCATAACCGACATCATTCAGTGCCTTTAGCACCGGTTCAATCAGCGCTAAATCACGGAAAGAGGGTAATGTAGAAACATCATTGGACATGGATTTACCTGTTGTAGATATAGAATGCGCGTAAGCGCGGGGGAATGTGTTTGTATATCAGCGCATTATAACTCACTATATCAATATGTGCATAAAAATTAACGAGACAAAGAGCCGGATAATGAGAATTTGGGTTGATGCGGATGCGTGTCCTAATGTGATTAAAGATATTTTATTTCGCGCGGCGGAACGAAAGCAGTTGCCGTTGACGCTGGTTGCTAATCAGTACTTAAAAACGCCTCCATCTAGGGTTATAGATACGGTTCAGGTTGCAGGCGGTTTCGATGTGGCTGATAAGTACATTGTCAACCACTTACAGGAAAATGATTTGGTGATAACTGCTGATATTCCTCTGGCTGCTGAAGTCATAGCAAAAAATGCTCATGCTATCAATCCAAGAGGTGAGCTTTATACTAAAGAAAATATTAAAGAGCGATTAGCCATGCGTGATTTTATGGAAGAAATGCGCAGTGTCGGTCAAGCATCCGGAGGTCCGCCGCCTCTTGGGCAGCGAGATAAGCAGGATTTTGCCAATGCGCTGGATCGTTTTTTGGCTAAATATCGGTAAAGTTACGCATCAGGCTGAGTTTTGGTTATTTGCTTGTTATAATGTCGCCAGTTTTGTAACCGCATTAATTCTGATCGAGAGATTTCATGATTCAAGGTAGTATCGTAGCGTTAGTCACACCGATGGATGAACACGGTGCGGTGGATAAAGACAGCTTAAAAAGGCTAGTCGAATTTCATATAGCAGAGGGAACGGATGCTCTTGTCGCTGTCGGAACCACCGGTGAGTCGGCGACGCTGGATGAGGATGAACACTGCGCTGTAATTCAATGTGTCGTTGACTTTGTCGGCGGCAGAATGCCGGTGATTGCTGGAACCGGCGCTAATTCGACTACCGAAGCGATTACGCTGACCCGTCTGGCTAAAGAAGCCGGAGCAGATGCCTGTCTGATCGTGACCCCTTATTATAATAAGCCTACTCAGGAAGGTTTATATCTGCATTACAAGGCGATAGCCGAGGCTGTCGACATTCCCCAGATTTTATACAATGTGCCAGGGCGTACCGCTTGCGATATGCTGCCGGAAACCGTTGGTCGTCTGTCCCATATTAAGAATATCGTCGGTGTTAAAGAGGCGACCGGTGACTTGTCCAGAGTCAAAAAAATTCGCGATTTGACTAGCGATGATTTTGCCATCTATACCGGCGACGATGCGACCAGCCGAGAATTTTGTCTGCTGGGCGGCAACGGCAGTATTACGGTAACGGGCAATGTTGCGCCAAAGCTGGTGCATGACATGATTATGGCGGCGATAGCGGGCGACGGAGAAACCGCTTTAGCCATCGACAAAAAATTAGCCGCATTACATAAGATGCTGTTTATCCAGTCTAATCCGATTCCGGTTAAATGGGCGGTCGCCGAAATGGGGTTGATGGGAAAGGGTATCCGTTTACCATTAACCTGGTTGACTGAGGATTGCTTTGATGCGGTTCGTGATGCAATGCATCAGGCTGAAATTATATCGGGCAACTGCTCCGGAGTTGTTCTGCCTCCTGTGTCCATACAGTCGAACGCGTTATGAAAGCTAAAATCAGCTTAGTCTTTATCGTTGCGGTTTTGGTTAATGTATCTGCCTGTACTTACATAAAAAATTTATTTCCAGACAAGGAAAAAGATTATCAGTTTACAACTGAAATTCCGCCGCTGGTGTTGCCATCCGATCTGATGAATAATTCAGTTGCAAAAGTTCCTTCTGCCGCTCCGGTTGCTGAAACGAGCGTCGCCGCTGACTCGATTGATGAAGCAATTAATGTCGAACCCTCTGCTCCGCACTCTGAATCAGATCAGGACGTAGACCGGAAATTAATGCAGCTTGATTTGGTTGACGCTGATCAGGGAACCAAGCGATTACGTATCGGTGCGTCATCAATTACAGCCTGGCGTATGGTTGGCAAAGCCTTAAGCCGAAATTCTATTGAGGTGCCTAATCGCAATCAGGAAGAAAGGCTGTTTCATGTCCAGTATGACCCGAACAAACAAGTAGTAGAGGATGGGTCTTTTTGGGACGAGCTTGTTTTTTTCTTTAAGGGTTTTGAAACCAATGAACGAGAATATGTTCTCAAGTTGGTAGAAAACAACCAGCAGACCGACGTTATTATCATGGACAACCAGCAGCAACCGGTTGCTGATCAGGGAGGTTCACGATTGTTGATGCTCTTGCATGACGCTATTAAAGCTGATTTGGCTAAGTGATTTATTGTTAGGCGAAAGGCGACAGGCTAAGGGCTAAAGAAGCCCCGGCACCTTGCTGCCATTAAGCTAAGGATTTACTCTATTGTGGGCGCGAATTTATTCGCGCCCACGACATTTCACTATTTTCGGCTTAACTTAATGACAGTGGTTCGGCATCTGCCTTTCGCCTTTCGCCCTTTACCTTTTACCTTGAACCTTCTTTTCAAATGTTAAAAATTCTTGGAACTTCCGCGCTTTCTGACTTTCGTATTAACAAACTACTGGCTGAGCTTCAGTCCTTAGAACCTGCTATCAAGGCCGTCTCAGCGCGGTTTATTCACTTTGTGGACATTGAAAATGACTTGAATGAAGTCCAAGTTGGGATTTTAAAGCAGTTGTTGGCTTACGGATCTTCGCAAGACAGCATCGATACTTCGGGCCAGCATTTACTGGTGGTGCCACGCTCAGGTACGATTTCACCCTGGTCCAGCAAGGCGACCGAGATTGCCCAACGTTGCGGATTATCCGAGGTTAATCGTATCGAGCGGGGCATCGAATACACGTTGGATATTAACGGGCCGTTATCGTTAGCAGTGAATGTGTTACTGCATGACCGTATGACTCAAACCGTTTTGGCGGGTGACGTTGAGCCCGAATTATTTGCTCATCATCAGCCCAAGCCGTTATTGCGTGTCGATATTATTACGCAAGGACGTGACGCGCTGGTTAGCGCCAATACCGAACTGGGTCTGGCCTTGTCGGAGGATGAAATCGATTATCTGGCCGACAGTTTTCAAGCCTTGGGCAGAAACCCGACCGATGTTGAATTGATGATGTTTGCTCAGGCCAATTCGGAGCATTGCCGACACAAGATTTTTAATGCTGATTGGACCATAGATGGCGTAGAGCAGGCGCAATCGTTGTTCAGTATGATCCGCAATACCGCCCAAAAAAGCCCGGAAGGCATCTTGTCGGCCTACAGCGATAATGCTTCGGTAGCGACAGGTTCATCCGCACAGGTTTTTATCCGTCATGCGCAAACTGGCGAATATGCCTATGTCGAAGAAGAGGCGCATTTGTTGATGAAGGTAGAAACCCATAATCATCCTACCGCTATTTCGCCTTATCCTGGCGCGGCAACCGGTTCCGGCGGCGAGATTCGCGACGAAGGTGCAACCGGGCGCGGCTCTTCGCCGAAAGCCGGTTTGACCGGATTTTCGGTATCGCATTTGAAAGTACCGGGTTTTCCCCAACCCTGGGAAGCCGATAACGGCAAGCCGGAGCGTATCGCCTCGGCGTTAACCATCATGCTGGAAGGCCCGTTAGGTGGCGCGGCGTTTAATAATGAATTCGGCAGACCCAATCTGGCCGGTTATTTTCGCAGCTTTGAGCAGCCTGTACCGGGCAGTGATACTGAATTTAGGGGCTATCACAAGCCGATCATGATCGCAGGCGGCATGGGCAATATCCGGCCGATGCTGGTCGACAAACATCCGATCCCGGCCGGTTCGCTGATTATCATCCTGGGCGGCCCGGCGATGTTAATCGGGCTGGGCGGCAGCGCCGCTTCCTCGCAGGCTTCCGGCGAAGGTTCTGAAGACCTGGATTTTGCCTCGGTGCAACGGGAAAATCCCGAAATGGAACGTCGTTGTCAGGAAGTTATCAACCATTGCAATTCGATGGGCGACGATACGCCGATCGTGTCGATTCATGATATTGGTGCTGGCGGTTTGTCCAACGCGGTGCCGGAAATTATCCACGACTGTGATCGCGGCGGCCGCTTTGAATTGCGCAAGGTGCATAACGCCGATAAAGGTATGTCGCCGATGCAAATCTGGTGCAATGAGGCCCAGGAACGTTATGTGGTTGCGATTAAGCCCGAATCGCTGGCATTATTTACCGCCTTTTGCGAGCGCGAACATTGCCTGTTCGCGGTGATCGGCGAGGCGACCGAACAAGAACATTTATCGCTGAGCGACGAGTTGTTGGGCGACCAACCGGTTGATATTCCAATGTCGGTATTATTCGGCAAGTCGCCGAAGCTGCACCGCAATGTCGAGCATGTTCGACCCAATACCCAAGCACTGGACCTTAGCGGCATCAAGCTGGATGAGGCGGTCAAGCGGGTCTTGGCGTTTCCTGCGGTTGCCGATAAAAGCTTTTTGATCCACATCGGCGACCGTTCGGTCACCGGCTTAGTGGCGCGTGATCAAATGGTCGGCCCCTGGCAAACGCCGGTGGCCGATGTTGCGGTCACGGCTTCGGGGTTTCATGCGCTGACCGGCGAGGCGATGGCGATGGGTGAGCGCTCGCCGATTGCGGTTATCGACGCACCGGCATCCGGGCGTATGGCGATAGGCGAGGCCATTACCAATATTGCCGCCGCCAGCATCGATTCGTTGAGAAAAATCAAATTGTCGGCTAATTGGATGGCGGCGGCAGGTTATCAGGGCGAAGATGCGGCCTTATTCGATACCGTCAAAGCGGTGGGCATGGAATTGTGTCCGGCGCTGGGTATCGCGATACCGGTGGGCAAGGATTCCTTGTCGATGAAAACCGTGTGGAAAGATGACTCCCTGGAAAAAACCATGACTGCGCCGCTATCGCTTGTGATTACCGCGTTTGCGCCGGTTGCCGATATTAGCCTTACCTTGACCCCGCAACTGCGCTGTGTGCCGGATGAAGACAGCGCCTTGATTTTGCTTGATCTGGGTGCCGGTAAAAACCGTTTGGGCGGTTCGGTGCTGGCGCAAGTCTACAACCAACTGGGTGATGATTGCCCTGATCTGGATGAGTCGAGTCGATTAAAAGCTTTTTTCGATGCGATACAAACGCTAAACGGGCAAGATAAGCTGTTGAGCTATCATGACCGTTCCGATGGCGGTTTGCTGGCAACGGTGACGGAAATGATGTTCGCCAGCAGACTGGGCGTGACCTTAACGCTCGATAGTCTGGGCGATGATGCGCTGGCAGCCCTGTTTAACGAGGAACTGGGCGCCGTATTACAGGTGCGCCAAAGCGATTGTAAGGACATCGTGGAGCTGTTGAATCAATCCGGTTTGATTGATTGCGTTTATGTCATAGGTAAAATTGTTGATTACGCCATGACTCAGTCCGAATATTGTGGCGGCGACTTCAGTCGCCCTGGGCACCTTGCGTCGTCCCCACTGGCTGCAGGGCAACAATTAACTATTCACCATTTTGGAGAAGTTATTTATTCAGCAGGCCGGGCCGAACTGCAGAGCATCTGGTCTGAACTCAGCTACAAGATGCAGGCCTTGCGCGATAATCCGGAATGTGCGCAGCAACAGTTCGAACGCATCGCCGATGATGAAGATCCCGGGTTGAATGTTGCGCTGAGCTTTGATGTCAATGACGATGTGACCGCCGTTTTTGCAACGGCTGCAAGACCTAAAGTCGCGATATTGCGTGAGCAGGGCGTTAACGGTCATGTAGAAATGGCGGCGGCATTCGATCGCGCCGGATTTACCAGCATCGACGTACACATGAGCGATATTATTCATGGTCGAGTGAGTTTGGCTGATTTTGTCGGGTTGGTTGCCTGCGGTGGTTTCTCTTATGGTGACGTGCTCGGCGCCGGCGGCGGTTGGGCAAAATCCATCCTGTTCAACCCGCGCTGCCGCGATGAGTTTGCCGCATTCTTTCAACGTTCCGATACTTTCGGCTTGGGCGTTTGTAACGGTTGCCAGATGATGTCGGGATTAAAAGACATTATTCCCGGCGCCGAACATTGGCCGCGTTTCATGCGCAATACTTCCGAACAATTCGAGGCACGGGTAGCCTTGGTCGAAGTGCAAAAATCGCCCTCGATACTGTTTTCCGGTATGGAAGGCTCCAGAATGCCGGTCGCTATTGCCCATGGAGAAGGGCGCGCAGAATTTGCTGTCGATCCGGCGGTTGCGCTGGAAGCCGGTGCGGTGGCCTTGTGTTATGTCGATAACTACGGCGAATTAACCACGGAATTCCCCGCCAACCCTAACGGTTCGCCGTTCGGTATTACCGGGCTGACCACTACCGACGGGCGCTTTACCATTATGATGCCGCATCCTGAGCGCTGCTTCAGAACCCTGCAAAATTCATGGCACCCGGATGATTGGGATGAATACGGTGCGTGGATGCGCCTGTTCAGGAACGCCAGGGTTTGGGTGGACTAGACGTGGTTGATTAACTCAATGGCGTCAGTGGCCTAAAGAAAGGGGATCCCTCTTGTTCAATCATTAATAAAGTTTAGCGATCGTGGATTATGGACAGGGTCAACATGACGAAAAATAAAAATCGAAGATCTTTTTTCCGAATTTATGATGAAGTTCATCTGTTTTACAAAAAAATAGATGAAAAGCGGGTAAACGAACCGTACTCTACTTTTGACAATAGCCTAAATAACCCTGCATCATCTTTTAATATTGAAATGATCTCGCAGAATTCGGAGTTACTATCGCCCGACGAGGAAATAATCTCGCCGGATGTTAAGACTCCTGACTCTGAAATCAAGGAAAATAAAACCCACGACGTCAACATCAGTGTAGGCGGTATGGGTTTTATTTGTGAGAGGGCGCTTAAAGAAGGCGACTATCTGATCATCAAAATAGTGCTAGTATCCAGCATGGCTGTCATCGTAACTTACGGTAAGGTTGTTTTTTGTGAAAAAAGGCAAGCAAATGATAGTCAGTACCCTTACTTTGTTGGTGTTCATTTTGTCAATATGAAGGATAAAGACCGGGAACTGCTGATTAAGTATGTGGATAAAAAGCGGCAGCAGCAAAAATGGGTCAATGGACTTTTACTAGCAGCTGTCCTTGCAGGTATCGTTGCACCTGATATGGTATTCAGTTTATTGTTCGAACTGTTCCATTTTCTGTTTGAGCATATCCTTGAGTTCTCCCATATTGCATTTGAGGTTGTCGAGTCGACTCTTGATGAGTTTGTCGAACATCTTTTTCATACCGATCTTCAGCAGACCCAGCTCATTGTTTTTTATATTCTGGTATCTCTTGTTGTCTGTGGACTTTACCTTCTGTGGCGAGTATTGCCGCCTTTTTGTCGGCATAGCAAAGAAAGTCTGATTGCAATCTGTGTACATAAGAAGGCGAATCTACTTTCTTATTGGTGGGAACAGTCTTTGTTGAATAAAATCAAGTTGGTTGTGATTGGTATTGCAATCATCACTCTCTATGTCTTTTTTGGACTATAGCCTGATCAAAATCAGCGTCGGAATGATGATTTGGGGTTCGAAGGGTAGTCATTGTTTAAGAATACAAAGAATACGAATTTCAAATCCCAAAAAAACGCTCAAACTCCGCTAGCGGCATGGCTTTACCTATCAAATGGCCTTGGTAGGTATGGCAACCGTGAAGCTCAAGAAATGTGCGTTGTTCTTGGGTTTCTACGCCCTCGGCAATGATGTCCATCCCTAGGTTGTTGGCCATGCCGATGATGGTCTGCACGATCACTGTATCGACAGATTTGATCCCAATGTTGTTGACGAAAGATTGGTCGATTTTTAATTGATCGAAGGGCAATTGCGTCAGGTAGATGAGTGATGAATAACCGGTGCCAAAATCATCGATCGAGAAGCTCACGCCGACTTTTTTGAGCGCTTGCATTTTGACAATAGTGTCAGCGATGTTGTCGAACACCAGGCTTTCAGTGAATTCGAGTTTGAGTCGATCCGCTTTAATGACGTTTTTTTTCAGCAGGGCGCAGACTTGCTCGGTAAAATCAGATTGGTGGAACTGACGTGCGCTGATATTAACGGCAAGCTGTAAATGCCGTGTTTGCTCATGATCTTGCCATCGTTTAAGTTGGACGCAGGCATTTTCCAGTACCCATTGTCCAATAGGAATGATGAGTCCAATTTCTTCAGCCAGTGGAATGAATTCAAGTGGTGCTATAAAGCCGCGTTCAGGATGTTCCCAGCGTAATAGCACTTCGGCACCAATGATTTTGCCGTTGCGCACTTGCCGCTGAAAATAAAGCTGGAATTGATTTTTTGCCAGCGCAAAGCGCAAGTCCGCTTCCAGGGCGGCACGCGTCATAACCGCCTCGTACATGTCCTGATCGAAGAAGCGCAGAGTGTTTCGGCCTGCTGCCTTGGCTCCATACATGGCGATATCTGCCCGTTTCAGTAGCGTATTAATACTATGCTGATGATTAATGAACAAGGTGATGCCAATGCTCGGGGTGTTTTGATATTGGTGATGGCTGAGTTGGTAGGGTTGATTGAGCGAGGCAATGATTTTTTCGCCTATGGTTTTGGTTTTGGCTGCGGCTTCTTCAGCATGATCGCCCAGTTCTTCCAGCATGACCACAAACTCGTCACCACCTTGGCGAGACACGGTATCGCCTTCTCGCACACAGGCAATAAGGCGCTGTGCGACCTGTTGTAATAATACATCCCCCATATCGTGCCCCAGATTGTCATTAAGGGACTTAAAATTATCCAGGTCAATGAATAGCAAGGCGCCGTATTTATTATTGCGTGAACTGGTCGCCAGTGCTTGTTGTAGTCTGTCGAGCAGCAGTCTTCGGTTTGGCAATGCGGTCAGTGGGTCGTAGTAAGCTAGTTGTTTTATTTCTTCCTCTGAGGCTTTGCGTGCAGAGATGTCAGTATGTAAGCCCACATAGTGGGTGACCACTCCATTGCTGTCTTTCACTGCAGTGATCGTTACCCATTTTGGATAAATATCACCGTTTTTGCGTCGGTCCCAGATTTCGCCCTGCCAGGATCCGGTGCGATTAACGCGCTCCCACATCTCAGCGTAAAAGGCTGCATTGTGACGTCCTGAGTTGAATAGGTGGGGCGATTGCCCTACGAGTTCTTCGGCACTGTAACCGCTGATGTCGGTAAAGGCCTGATTGACACGCAAAATGACTTTGTTGGCATTAGTGATCATGATGCCTTCTTGAACCTCGAACGCTACAGCGGCGATGCGTAATTCTTGTTCAGTATGCTTGCTTTCGGCTATGTCTGTGAGTGTGATGCGACGTAATAATGTTTGGTCTTCGTCCATTACCGACAAGTAGTCTAGCCGAGCATGAAAGTAACTGTCGCCGCGTTTCAGCATTAGTTCGATGTTTTTCTTTTCACCGTTGCATTGTAGTGCGTTTTTTAGTAGAAAATACCAGCGGTCGCAGTCTTCTGGCGTGATCAAGTCGACAAAATAACGGTTTAGCAGATTGTTGCGCTCTTCGCCGAGTAGCGCGGCAGCAGTCAGATTGATCTCGATAACTTCACCCTCGGAGTTGAGGGTCAGGTAGCCAACGGGAGCAAATTCGTAGAGATTAAGGTAGCGGCTACGGGATGCTTCCAGAGCGGTACGGGCGCGGAGTAACTCCTCATTTTGCATTTCCAGCTCGAGCTGGTGTGCCCGTAAGTCCTCATTTTGCACCTCCAGCTCAATTTGGTATGTCCGTAATTCGCGTAGTAGTTCTTCCTCTGCCTCAGTCGGTGGCTTTCCCTGCTTGTTGGATTTGTTGGGCATCTAAACTCCTCACTGTGATTTAGGGTAGCTCGATAGGGAGAGTTCAAGCGTCTAGGGTAAGGGGTTCGGTGTTTTCAATCAATATGTGCTATTACCTAGTTTAGGGGCTCCGCTGTTAAGCGGGATAGCTTATGTCGTCATACAAAGCCCGTTTTGTGGCCGTTCAAATTGGTAGTCCACGCAATGCGATTGTCTATGCGTAGTCGACGATATTTTCTATCGCCAGCAGGATCAATTGCGGTTCTCCGGTTCGGCCGATGATGCTGCGGGCATTGAGTTGCAATTTGCGGTGACCCATGGTGGGAAAATGATAATCTACCTGATAGTCTTCAAAAGCCTGATTGTGCGATAGAACGGCTTCCAGAAGCTCGTGCAAGGCGGAGATGTTCCATTGGCCTTTGCTCAGTTCGTAGAGTGGGCGCCCTATGGTCTCTTCGGCAGTCACTTTAAAGTGTTGGTAAAACGAGCGACTGGCGGTGACGACCTTCAATTCGTCATTGAGTACAATAAGCGGCTCGCGCACTGTATCGACGATGCTTTCGGCTAATAGTCTTGCTTCCTGCACGGCTAGCGCGCGAGTGCGTTCGGTGATGTTGGTGAAGGTCAGTACCACGCCATCAATCATGTTGTCTAGCGTTCGGTAGGGCTGAATGTGTGCCAGATAACAATTGCCATTCATCGTTTTTACTTCACGCTCTATGGGTGTCAGATTATCGAGTACGGTATAGGCGTCGTCCAGCAGGTCTTTACCCTCCAGTTCGGGCTTGATGTCGCTCAGCGCGCGGCCTACATCCGAGGCAACCAGGCGGTAGATTTGGGTGGCATCGCGAGTGAAACGCCGGATGATAAGTTGTTGGTCAAGGAAGATGGTGCCGATGTGGATATTGTCGAGCAGATTCTTCATGTCATTTTGCATGTCGGCCAACTGGACAATTTTGGCTTGTAGTTCGGAATTTACGGTAACCAGTTCTTCATTAATGGATTGTAACTCTTCTTTGGAGGTTTCCAGTTCTTCATTGGTGGACTGCAACTCTTCATTGGTGGATTGCATTTCTTCGTTGGTGCATTTTAGCTCCTCGTTAGAGGCATATTGTTCCTCGATGGTGGCTTGAAGATTCTCTTTAGTGTAAGCCAGTTCACGCTCCAGCTCCTCGATATGGTGTAGTTCATTGGGTTTGGATGTGCGTTTGCGTTTAATACGCTCCGGATTTTCCGATACCGGATAAGTTATATCTTGAAAACTTATCAGCAACAGGTTTTGGTGGTCATTCGGATTCGACAGGATTCTTATGCTGAGGTGCACCGGATGAAAATCGCCATTGGTTTTGACCGACAATTCCTGATTCAGGGTCGGTGTGCCTTGGCTGGCAGCCAAGATAGCCACGCGTAATTCCAGTTGCAGACCTTCCCGCGCCATATCAATCATGTTGAGAGTGGCATGGCCTGGCGCTGGGCGCAGGTATTTCCCGGTCTCGCCATAGACGTAGAGAATATTGCTTTTGAGATCCGTGACGACCGAGGTGGGGGCATAGAATTGCAGTAGCATGCGCCGGGTCAGTTCGGCAATATTTGTTTCTTTGGCAGTCTTTATGATGTCTTCAGGCGATTTGTATGTCGGTTCGGTAGTCCAGTTCAAATTGCTGGTCAACATGGTGCGGGCTGAGGCGGTAGTGGGAATGGTGCGATAGAACTTCCATTTGCGGTTGAGCGGCGTAAACAGTTCGGTATGGTTGCCGATACCCTCCGATGGTGACAGAAATAGCACGCCGCCTGGCTTGAGTGCGTAGTGAAAGGCCGGGATGAGGCGGTTTTGCAGTTCCGGTTCCAGATAAATCATCAGATTGCGACAACTAAGCAGATCGAGTTTGGTAAAAGGCGGGTCCTTGATGATGTTCTGAACGGCAAATACGATCATTTCACGAATTTCTTTTTTCACTCGATAGCCTGCCTCTTCCTTAATGAAGAACCGGCGCAGTCGTTCAGGCGTAACATCCTGCGCGATATTGGGTGGATAGTAACCAGCGCGGGCTCTGGTAATGGTATCTTCGGCAAGGTCGGTGCTGTATATCTGCACCTTAAACACGTAGTGGTATTCATCTATGAGTTCACGCAACACTATCGCAATGGAATAGGCCTCTTCGCCGGTAGCGCAACCCGCCACCCAGACGCGGAAAATGTAGTTGTCCGGTTTGTTGGCAAGCAGGGTCGGCAGGATATCTTGCTTAAGCGCGATAAAGGCGTCCTGATCGCGAAAGAAATTGGTGACATTGATCAGTAGTTCTTTGAATAGCGACTTTATTTCAGACGGATTCTCCTTGAGGAAGCGGGCATAGCTTTCGGTGTTCTCGGTGTTGTTTTGCGACATGCGCCGCTGAATGCGGCGGGTGATGGTGCTTTTTTTGTACAGCGAGAAATCGTGACCGGTGCTGGTGCGTAACTGTTGCAGGATGCGATTGATGCCGCTTAAGGCAATCGTAGGGGAGGGTGGACTCAGTGTGTGTATGCCGGAGAGTAGTATCCCAGGCATTTTTTCCACCGGTAAAATATGGGTGACATAGTCGGCCTGGATGGCGCTGGCTGGCATGCCATCGAATTTGGCAGTAGTCGGCTCCTGTGCGATAGTGATGCCGCCGGCGCCGAGGATGGCGCGTAATCCCAGGGTACCGTCGGTGCCGGTACCGGACAAAATAATGCCACAGGCCTTTTCGGCCTGATCTTCAGCCAGCGAGCGCAGGAAGGCGTCGATCGGCATGCGCTGACCGTGAGGCATTGCGGGTATGCTCAGTTGCAAGGCGCCGTGGAAGATGGTCATATCGCGGTTGGGAGGGATTACATAGACGTGGTCAGGCGTAACTTGCATTTGATCTTGCGCCTCCACCACTGGCATAGTCGTGATGCGTTGTAGGATTTCTGTGAGAATGCTGGCGTGGCTGGGATCAAGATGCGAGACCAAAACAAAAGCCATGCCACTGTCGGGTGGAGCATGGCGGAAGAACTGTTCGAAGGCCTCTAGTCCGCCGGCGGAAGCGCCCAAGCCAACTATCGGGAAGCCGCTATTCTGTCGAGTTGGCTTTTTCGAGCGCGCAGATGGAGTCGGGTTGGTTTTTTTCTGGGTCATTGCGAGATACTCTGTTTGCGCAGCATTACGGCGGCGGGTAGGGTCTGTGAAAGTTTTAAGTCAGATAGTATCTTGTCAAGATAACGTTAACTTAATTTTATTGCGATAGTTTGAATTATACCTGATGCTAAGCACTGTCCACGAAAGGCCCGAAAAGTTTTTATGCGCAATCTGCTGGACTGTTGCTTTCGGATAACAATCGAAGTCAAGTAGGGCAAGCCCTACATCCCTGTGCCAGCACATTCTATATGTCTTGAGAATGCCTCATTTTTGTGGTCTAATGCCACGTTTTTACGTCTTAATGCGCCTCTTGTTTTATTTGTACTTGAAATGAAAGGATGGGATCAAACAACTTGATTGGAGAGCAGGCTCACACTATGCAATTTAGTATTAAAAAAGGTTTGGATCTACCTATTACAGGAGAGCCCGAACAAGTTATTGAGGATGGCAATAAGGTTAACTCCGTTGCTGTTCTGGGGATGGATTATGTAGGCATGAAGCCTACTATGATGGTCAGTGAAGGTGATACGGTCAAGCTGGGCCAAGTCCTGTTTACTGACAAGAAAAATCCTGGGGTTGTTTTTACTTCACCCGGTGCGGGTGTCGTGCAATCCATTAATCGTGGTGCTAAGCGGGTTTTGCAGTCTGTTGTTGTCGAACTGAAAGGAACGGCAGCGGAGTCATTTGCAAAATACAAGGCTTCAGAACTGAATGATTTGTCGGCAGAGCAGGTTAAAGAAAATCTGTTGGCGTCCGGATTGTGGACGGTATTGCGTACTCGTCCTTACGGCAAAATCCCTGCTGTAGACAGCAAGCCCCGGTCTATTTTTGTGACGGCAATCGACACCAGTCCGTTAGCGGCAAATCCTGCGGTTATTATTAAAGAGCGTAGCGATGATTTCGCCAATGGTTTGGCGGTTATTGCCAAGTTGACCGAGGGTAAAACTTACGTTTGTAAGGCGACCAACGCTGACATTAACACCGGCAATGCACCGATAACCACCGCCGAGTTTTCAGGACCGCATCCTGCGGGACTGCCAAGCACCCATATTCATTTAATAGATCCGGTCAGTATCAATAAATTTGTCTGGCATCTGGATTATCAGGCGGTAATCGCCATCGGCGCATTATTTACCACCGGTAAAATCAATGTTGAACGCGTAGTGTCATTGGCAGGGCCTACTGTTAAAAAACCCCGGTTGATTCGTACCCGTGTCGGCGCTAATACCCATGATTTGGTTGCGGGTCAATTAGAGGAAGTTGAAAGTCGGGTGATTTCAGGTTCAGTATTGTATGGACATCTGGCTGCAGATTGGGCCGCTTTTCTGGGTTGTTACAGCAACCAGATTTCGGTATTGCAAGAAGGTCGTGCCCGTGAATTGTTCGGCTGGATTGTTCCGGGTAAAAACAAATATTCAGCGCTTAATGTTTATACCTCCAGCGTTGACCGTAAGTTGAATCGTAAATTTCCGTTAACAACTGATAAAAACGGCAGCAACCGGGCCATTGTTCCTGTTGGTGTTTATGAGGCCGTTATGCCGCTGGATATTTTGTCTACGCCGCTGTTAAAAGCGCTGGTGGTCGGTGATACGGATCAGGCTCAATTATTAGGCTGTTTGGAGCTTGATGAGGAAGATGTTGCCTTATTTACGTTCGTGGATCCTGGTAAACATGATTTTGCTCCTGTACTGAGAGCGAATTTAACTAAAATTGAGAAGGAAGGATAATGTCGCCTAGAGATATTTTAGACAGCATAGAACCGCATTTCACCAAAGGTGGGCGGCTCGAAAAGTATTACGGTCTCTACGAGATGGTGGATACATTCATCTATACCCCGGCTGATGTGACGCGCGGCACCACGCATGTTCGTGACGGCAATGACCTGAAACGAACCATGACTTTTGTGGTCATCGCGACGTTTTTTTGTATTTTGATGGCTTGGTATAACACCGGTTATCAGGCCAATTTAGCCATGGAAACGATGGGTCTGGAAAAAGCCCAAGGCTGGCGCAGTATCCCGATGATGATCTTCGGTTACAGCACCATGAATCCGTTTTCCAACCTGGTTCACGGCGCATTGTATTTTCTGCCTATTTATATAGTGACGCTGGCTGTCGGCGGTGTGTGGGAAGTCTTATTCGCTACTGTTCGCGGCCATGAAGTGAATGAGGGTTTTCTGGTATCGTCGATGTTGTATACCTTGATTATGCCGCCCGATATGCCTTTATGGCAGGTGGCGCTGGGTATTTCGTTCGGTATCGTTATCGGCAAGGAAGTCTTCGGCGGTACCGGTAAAAACTTCCTGAATCCGGCATTAACTGGGCGAGCATTTTTATATTTCGCTTATCCGGCATCTATTTCAGGTGATTCGGTGTGGGTTGCTGTTGATGGTTATACCGCAGCGACACCGTTAGGTTTGGCGGCAACAGGCGGTCTTGAAGCGGTTTACTCGGCAAATTACAGTTGGATGCAAACCTTTTTCGGTTTTGAACCGGGCTGTTTGGGTGAAACATCAACCCTGGCAATTCTGATTGGTGCGGCTTTCCTGCTGTACACCAAAGTTGCATCGTACCGCGTGATGGGCGGCGTATTTGCTGGCATGGTATTGACTTCGTTATTGTTCAACATCATCGGCAGTGACACTAATCAAATGTTTGCGTTGCCTTGGTACTGGCATTTGACGATGGGCGGTTTTGCTTTCGGTATGGTTTATATGGCAACTGACCCAGTTAGTGCGGCAATGACCGATACCGGTCGCTGGGCATTTGGGGCATTAGTCGGGATTATGACCGTATTAATCAGGGTTGTTAATCCAGCATTCCCGGAAGGCATTATGCTGGCAATTCTATTTTCCAACATGTTTGCGCCTACGATTGATTATTTTGTCATTCAGGCCAATATTAGAAGAAGGATGAAACGTCATGCTTAAGTGCGAACAATTCAATAAAATTTGCAGCGCATTGGATAATTGCGAGCATTACCAAAAATTCAAAGTTTACAAAGATAAAATCCTTGCCCTAGGCAATGATAGTTTGGAAAAAACCATTGCTATTGCGGTTGCGCTTTGTCTGGTTTGTGCGGTTCTGGTTTCATTTTCTGCGGTTGCTTTAAAGCCACTTCAAGTTCATAACAAAGCCTTGGACATGAAAAAGAACATTCTTGATGTGGCGGGTTTGCTCCAGGAAGGCAGCGATATTGATTCGGCTTTTGCGGAAAAAATCGAAGCTAAAATTGTCGATCTGGAAACGGGTGACTATGTTGAGGATATGAATGTCGCCGAATACGATCAACGTAAAGCGGCAAAAGATCCGGCTTTAAGCGTGGCTATTCCAAAAAACAAAGATATTGCTCACATCAGGGTGAAGGCTAAATTTGCTAAAGTCTTTTTGGTCAAAGAGGCTGGTGCGATTAAGTCAATTATTCTTCCAGTCAGTGGTTATGGATTATGGTCCACGTTATATGGTTTCCTGTCAGTAGATCCTGATGGACAAACCGTACAAAGCATCAATTTTTACGATCAGGCCGAAACGCCGGGATTGGGTGGTGAAGTGGTTAATCCTGACTGGCGTGCGCTATGGAAAGGTAAAAAAATCTATTCCGAAACCAGCGCCGATATGAGTGAGCCGGCGTTAAGCTTGATTAAAGGCGTGGTTGATAACGCTAAAGCGGGCTCACAATATCAGGTTGATGGTCTTGCGGGTGCAACGTTGACCAGTACCGGTGTCAGTAACCTGGTCAAATACTGGATGAGCAAAGAAGGTTTTGCCCCGTATTTAGCCAAAGTAAGAACAGATAAAGGAGTTTAATCATGAGTGAAATTTTAACTGATGAAACAAAAAAAGTATTAACAGCTCCGCTAGTCAGCGATAACCCGATTACTTTACAAGTTTTGGGTATCTGTTCGGCCTTGGCGGTTACGTCGCAAATGTCGACCTCGCTGATTATGGCGCTGGCGTTGACCTTGGTGACTGCATTTTCCAGTGCGGCCATCAGTTCAATTCGAAACCATATTCCTGGCAGCATACGGATCATCGTACAGATGACTATTATTGCCTCGTTGGTTATCGTGGTCGATCAGATTTTGAAAGCCTTTGCTTATGAAATTAGTAAGCAGTTGTCGGTATTCGTGGGTTTGATTATTACCAACTGTATCGTGATGGGACGCGCTGAAGCTTATGCGATGAAAAATCCGCCTTTGGAAAGCTTTATGGATGGTATCGGTAATGGTTTGGGTTATAGCTTGATATTGATTATCGTCGCATTTTTTAGAGAGACCTTAGGTTCCGGTAAATTATTGGGCTTTGAGGTTTTTCCGCTAACGAAAGATGGCGGTTGGTATGATCCTAACGGTTTGATGTTATTGCCACCGAGTGCTTTCTTTATTATTGGCTTGATTATCTGGTCTGTGCGCCAATGGAAACCTAATCAAGTTGAAAAAGCGGATTTTAAAATTTTGTCGATTTCTCATGGTGAAGGAGGGCATCACTAATGGAAGCTTATATTAGTTTATTTGTTAAGGCTGTCTTTATTGAAAACCTTGCACTGTCCTTCTTTTTGGGGATGTGTACCTTTATTGCGGTTTCCAAGAAAATCTCGACAGCGATGGGTTTAGGTGTTGCCGTTATGGTAGTGCAAACCATTACGGTTCCTGCTAATAATATTATTTACCACACGTTGTTAAAAGAAGATGCGCTGTCCTGGATGGGCATTACCGGCGTGGATTTGAGCTTTTTAGCGCTGTTAAGCTGTATTGGTATGATTGCGGCCTTGGTGCAAATTCTGGAAATGATTTTGGATAAATTCTTTCCGGCTTTGTATCATGCTTTAGGCGTTTTTCTGCCTTTAATCACGGTAAACTGCGCGATTCTTGGTGGTAGTTTGTTCATGATTGAGCGGGACTATAATTTTGGGGAAAGTGTCACTTATGGTGTGGGCAGTGGTCTAGGTTGGGCGCTAGCCATTACCGTTATGGCAGGCGTACGTGAAAAACTCAAATACAGTGATATTCCCGCCGGTTTACAAGGTCTGGGCATTACTTTTATTACTGCGGGTCTGATGTCGCTTGGCTTCATGGCTTTCTCTGGAATCCAACTTTAAAAAGGTAGCGTAATGCTGGAAATTCTATTAGGGATCATTATTTTCACGGCTTTTGTTATAGCACTGGTATTCGTTATCATTGGTGCTAAAAGCAAGCTGGTCGCTGAAGGAGATGTTGAGATCCTGATCAATAATGAAAAGAAAATTCATGTGCCTGCAGGGTCAAAACTATTGACGGCTTTATCCGATAATGGTTTGTTTGTTTCGTCAGCCTGTGGTGGTGGCGGTACTTGTGGGCAATGTAAGGTAAAAGTGCATTCAGGCGGCGGTGAAATTTTACCGACTGAATTAAGTCATATCAGTAAAAGAGAAGCGGCTCATGGTGAGCGCCTTTCTTGTCAGGTATCGGTTAAACATGACATGAACATTGAAGTCGAAGACGATGTCTTCGGTGTTAAAAAATGGGAATGTACGGTTAAATCAAACCATAATGTTGCCACTTTTATTAAGGAATTGGTGCTGGATTTACCGGAAGGCGAGGAAATAAACTATCGGGCGGGTGGTTACATTCAGATTGAATGTCCACCCTATGTCGCCAAATACAGTGATTTTAACGTCGAAGAAAAATTCCGTGATGATTGGGATAAGTTTAACTTATGGCGTTTTGTTTCTGACGTAAAAGAGTCGACGTTACGCGCTTATTCGATGGCGAGTTATCCCGAAGAAAAAGAAATTATGTTGAACGTGCGTATTGCGACACCGCCTCCCGGTGCACCGGATAGCGTACCGCCAGGTATCATGTCTTCTTATATCTTCAATCTGAAGCCGGGCGATAAATGTACTATTTCAGGGCCTTATGGCGAGTTTTATGCTAAAGATACCGAAAATGAAATGGTCTTTGTCGGTGGCGGTGCAGGTATGGCACCGATGCGTTCGCATATCTTCGACCAATTACGCAGGCTTAAATCCAAGCGTAAAATGAGTTTCTGGTATGGTGCGCGTAGTAAACGCGAAATGTTCTATGTCGAAGATTTTGATATGCTGGCCAAGGAAAATGATAATTTCGACTGGCATGTTGCCTTGTCTGATCCGTTGCCGGAAGATAACTGGACGGGTTATACCGGTTTTATTCATAATGTTCTTTTAGAAGAATACATTAAGAATCATCCTGCCCCAGAGGATTGCGAGTTCTACATGTGTGGACCGCCGATGATGAACTCAGCGGTGATCAAGATGTTGTTGGATAATGGCGTAGAGCCGGAAAATATCTTCTTGGACGATTTTGGCGGATAAGAAGCGTAGGTTACGCTAATTTAACCTACACGAGGAGTGCGGCTAAGCCCACTCCTCGTTTTTTATTGTAGGCCTTTACAAATTTTACGAGGTGTTACCATGACTTATTTTTTAGTGACTTTTGTGTTTATGGTTTTTGTTATTGCCATTATGGCGATAGGCGTTATTTTTGGAAGACGCGCGATTAAAGGCTCATGTGGCGGTGCGGCAAACAACGCAAATTGTATTTGTGTGGAAAAGTGTGATAAAAGAAAGAAATTGGAAGCTAATTTGAATCAAGGCTAGCCGCTTCCATCATTGGATTGCGCCAAAGCTATCGAGAGTAGGTGTTTTAAGGCTATACACACAGATTTTTTCCACATGGAAAAATCTGCATTTTCCTCGTCCCTTTGGGTTATGCAAGAGGTAGCTCAATGCAGTAGTTATTGCAGAGGCGATCCGACCGGAATTTTACAATAATAACAATAAGCAGGAGTTTATTATGCTGGCGAAAATTACTATCGCAAATTATATGTCGAAAAGATTGGTTACGCTTACTCGGGATGCCGGGGTGATCGATGCCGTAAAATTATTACTGGATCATAAAATCACCAGTGCTCCGGTTGTTGATCAGCAGGGGCGCTTGCTGGGCATGTTTTCTGAAAAGGATGTCATGAGAATTGTTTTAGAGGCTGTTTACAACCAAAGTATGAGTGGCAAGGTTGGCGATTATATGAGTTCAGAGGTCATCAGTGTTGATGCTGAATCCAGTATTGTGGATTTGGCAGAGAAGTTCCAGCAGACTACTGTCAGGAGTTTTCCGGTTTTTCAGGATAATGAGCTGGTTGGGATCGTCAGTCGCACCGATGTCCTAAGGGCTTTGGCTTCAAGTCATTAACGATTGTAACTGCTCCTGCGACTATAGAGACGCAGGAGAAATTGCCAGTGTCTATCTTGGGTTTTTCACCCATAACGGTTGAAAGTAATGAGCGCTACGCAAACTTTTTATTGGCATGATTACGAAACATTCGGTACCGATCCTAGAAGAGACAGGGCCGTTCAATTTGCCGGCATTAGAACCGATTTTGATTTCAATATCGTAGGCGATCCTTTAGTCGTTTACTGCAAGCCGACGGCAGACTGCCTTCCTCACCCTGATGCCTGTTTAATTACCGGGATTACCCCGCAAATCGCTGAGCAAAAAGGCGTTTCCGAAGCCGAATTTATTCGCCTCATACATGATCAATTAGCTGTACCCAATACCTGTACCTTGGGCTACAACAGCCTTCGTTTTGATGATGAGGTCACCCGGAACTGTCTCTATCGTAATTTTTATGATCCCTATGCAAGGGAATGGCAAAACGGCAATTCCCGTTGGGATTTAATCGACGTGGTCAGGGCGGCTAAAGCCTTGCGTCCTGAAGGCATTGTCTGGCCGGTTAACGAGGAGGGTGGGTCTAGTTTTAGGTTAGATCAACTGACTCGCGTCAATAACATAGCCCATGAAGCGGCGCACGATGCGCTTTCCGATGTCTATGCGACCCAGGCAATCGCTAGGCTGGTCAAGCAGGCTCAGCCCAAGCTTTATCAATTTTTATTACAACATCGGGTTAAAGCCGAGGCGCTTAATTTGCTTCAGTTGGGCAGTTTTAAGCCGGTGGTGCATATTTCAGGTAAATATCCTGCTGCTAAAAATTGCCTGGCTATCGTGCTTCCTGTTTGCAAGCATCCTACCAACACCAACGGTATCATCGTCTATGACCTTTCCGTGGACCCGGAGCCGCTGCTTAGATTATCGGTGGAAGAAATTCAGCGGAGAATCTTCACCGCAACGGCCGATTTGCCCGAAGGTGTGGCAAGAATCCCGTTAAAAACCGTGCATATCAACAAATGTCCTGTTTTAGCACCTGTGTCTGTTATTAGACCGGATGACGCGCAGCGACTGACAATCGACTTGGTGTTATGCCATGCCAATATCGATAGGATTAAAGCTGCTGTCGGCTTGGCTGAAAAGTTGGCGGCAGTGTTTAGCGGCCATACTTACGCCGAGCAAGATTCCGATCCCGATCTGGAAATTTACAGTGGCGGTTTTTTTACTGAAAACGATAAAAAGCAAATGGCTAAAATTAGAAATATGCTGCCAGAGCAATTAGCCAAAGCAACATTTAAATTTATTGATAGCCGCTTGCCGGAAATGCTGTTTCGATACCGGGCCAGAAATTATCCGGAAACGTTGACGGGTGATGAGCAGTTAAGGTGGAATGCATTTTGTGTTAAGCGGTTAACCGGTCGTCAAGCAGGTTCTGGTATTTTGCTTGATGATTATTTTAGTCGCCTGAAAGAGTTGCGCAGTGACGAAAATACAAATATCGGTATTATTGACGCATTAAATGCTTATGCGCTTGAAAAAAAAGCTGTATTGGGTATTCAAGTTGATTGAAATTATAATGCTGTCGCCTCTAAAATTGATGCAGAGGTATGTAATGAGTCTGGTAGTAGCGAATTTTAGCGTAGCTGATAAATAGCTTGATAAATAGCTTGCTAAATACTGAGAATACCCTATAATAGCTAAATCAATCGCGGGGTGGAGCAGCTTGGTAGCTCGTCGGGCTCATAACCCGAAGGTCGTAGGTTCAAATCCTGCCCCCGCTACCATATAAAACTGCACGGATGCAGGAGTTAGTGTGACGCAAGGATTGGTTTCAAAAAACCCCATTTTGGGGTTTTTTGTTTTCTGGCCTTTAGTGGTTTAAAGGCTCATAGTTGATTGTTAATGGAAGAGCCGTCGGCTCTTTTTTTTTGTGCGAAAGTAAGTGAGGAAAAGATGAAGCAGGCTCCTGAACATTTGGTTGACCTAATTGAGCCAATTGTTGAAGGTTTAGGTTATGAATGCGTAGGCATTGAATATAATCCTCACCCTAAACATGGTCTGTTAAGAATCTATATTGATAGTGAAAATGGAATTTTGGTTGAAGACTGCACTAAAGTTAGCCACCAAATTAGCGGGGCTATGGACGTGGAAGATCCCATATTAGGCAACTATCATTTGGAGGTTTCTTCGCCGGGCGCAGACCGACCTTTCTTTAAAGTGAGCCAGTTTGAACGATATATTGGCAGCAGGGTGTTGGTAAATTTATTTAAAGCCATAGATGCCCGTAGAAAGATTACAGGCCTGATAGTAAAAGTTGAAGGTGATACGATTTCACTTCAAGAAGGCGATCAGATTTTTGAGGTTCCATTTATCGCGATGAGTAAAGCGCGTTTGGTACCTGAGTATTTAATTGAAAAAGGAGGGCGCAGTGGCAAATAAAGAAATTTTGTTGGTGGTAGATGTTTTTTCTAATGAAAAGGATATTGAAAAAGAGGTTGTTTTTCAGGCTATAGAGTCAGCATTAGAAGCGGCTACAATCAAGCGTCATGTAAATCAAATTAAAGCTCGTGTTAGTATTGATAGGAAAACCGGTGATTACGTTACCTATAGAAACTGGGAAGTTGTTGATGCCAATGATCAAATAGATGGCGATGTCGAGTTTCCTGAAACGCAAGTTTTATTGGAAGTCGCCAGATTCGATAATCCTGATGTTCAAGTCGGTGATTTGGTCGAAGAGGAAATTGAATCTGTTGATTTCGGACGTATTGCTGCACAGACGGCCAAACAGGTTATTATTCACAAGGTCAGGGAAGCTGAACGCAAGAAAATAGTTGATGCCTATCAGAGTCGCGTAGGCGAACTCATCACCGGTATCGTAAAGCGTATTGAAAAGGGCTGTGTTTATCTGGATTTGGGTGGGCATGTAGAAGCTTATATTGCCAAAGAAGACATGATACCTCGTGAAGCTATTCGTATTGGCGACAGAATCAGGGGTTATTTGAAAGATGTACGCTCAGAACCTCGCGGTCCTCAATTATTTGTTAGTCGGACTGCGCCGGAATTGCTGATTGCCTTGTTCCGTCTTGAAGTGCCTGAGGTGGGCGAAGGTTTGATCGAAGTGATGGGCGCGGCGCGTGATCCCGGCTCCAGAGCCAAGATTGCTGTCAAAGGTCATGATCCAAGACTCGATCCTGTCGGTGCTTGCGTCGGTATGAGAGGCTCGAGAGTGCAGTCGGTTTCAAATGAACTGGCTGGAGAGCGCGTTGACATTATTCTTTGGAATGCAAGTGATGCTCAATATGTGATCAATGCGATGTCACCGGCTGAAATCCAGTCTATTGTTGTCGATGAAGACAAGCACAGCATGGATTTGGCGGTCAGTTCAGATAATCTATCTCAGGCTATCGGTCGAGGCGGACAAAATGTACGTCTTGCGACTCAATTGACGGGTTGGGAGTTGAATGTCATTGATGCCTCTAAGGCAGAAGAAAACAGTGAAGCCGAGGCCGATAAGATAAAACAATTATTTGTCGATCAACTGGGTGTCGATGAAGATATTGCCTTGATTCTGGTTGAAGAGGGTTTTAATACGGTTGAAGAAATTGCCTATGTTCCGGTTAGTGAAATGCTGGAAATTGAAGGCTTTGATGAAGATCTTGTTAATGCGCTTAGAAGTCGAGCTAAGGATGCATTACTGATTAATGCTATTGCGGCTGAAGAAGTCATAGAAACAGCGGAACCTGCACAGGATTTGTTGGAAATGGAAGGCATGAACAGGGATTTGGCTTATGATATGGCAAGTCATGGCATTATTACGATGGATGATTTAGCAGAGCAGGCGGTAGATGATTTGTTGATTTTTCCAGGAATGAACGAAGATCGGGCGGCAAAGTTGATTATGAAGGCGCGTGAGCCTTGGTTTGCTGAGGAACAGGCGAGTAGGTAAGGGGTATGAAATGAGTAATAAAACGGTACGACAATTAGCTGAGGTAGTAAAAATACCTTTGGAACGATTATTAGAGCAACTGAAAGAAGCGGGATTATCTGCCAGTGCCCCTGATGATGTGATCAATGAAGATGAAAAGATGCAGTTGCTTGCGCATTTGCGCAAGCGCCATGGTAAGAACGAAGGCGAGGTCGATGGTTCACTAAAACGGGTGACTTTAAAACGTAGAACTGTGAGTGAACTTAAACAGTCTAGCATTCCAGGCAGTACCACCAAAACGATTAGCGTTGAAGTTCGAAAGCAGAAAACTTACATAAAACGCAGTGAAGTAGTAGAACCCGATGAACAAAGGAACTTGGAGTTAGCCAAGCAAACTAAAGAACCAGTTGCACAGCAAACTGAAAATGTTCCTGAAATTGAAGCGCAGATAAAGGCAGAAAAAGTCGTTTTGGAAGAAAAGAAAGAAGATCTTGTCGTTGAGTCGGCAGTTAAACCCGCTGTCGAAGTGGTTAAACCTGAAGTTGCTAGCGTGCCTGAAGGTGGTCACGCCGGTTCTCTACCCGTTGCGACACTTTCGCCATCCCTGTCAGTCGAAGAAAAGACTGAGACATTGCCCGTTTCGTCACATCGCTCCGCTGCTTCCGACATTACTCAAGCTCCTGCGTCCGTGCAGCCGAAGGAAGAGCAGAAAGTTAATCAGGAGCAATTGACTAAAAATAAAGAAGCGGCTGAAGCCAGAAAAAAACAGCAGGAAAAAGATATTCGACTTGAGGAGTCTATCAAAAGAAATGCTGACAAAGTCAGGCAGCAAGCTTCAGCCAAGCAGGAAATTCTGCATAGAAAGAAACAAGAAGAAAGTGCGCGTGCTGGAGCAGGTGGCAGAGATGCCAAAAGACCGAAGAAAAAAGGTAAGAAAGCTGAACGCGTCAGCGTGAAGTCTGATGGCAAGCATCAATTTGAAATGCCGGTTGAACCAGTCGTAAAAGAAGTCAGTATACCTGAAATGATTATGGTGTCTGATCTTGCTCAAAAGATGAGTGTTAAAGCCGCTATGGTCATTAAACACCTGATGAAACTCGGCATTATGGCGACTATTAATCAAAGCATAGATCAAGAAACAGCAGCAATTTTAGTTGAAGAAATGGGTCACAAAGCGATTATGCAGAGTGATGATGATCTTGAGCAGGAAATGTTGGCTGGGGCGCAAGAGGAAGATAATCGTGTGGCATTACCGCGAGCGCCTATTGTTACCATCATGGGACATGTCGATCACGGTAAAACTTCGTTGTTGGATTACATTCGTAAAACGCGTGTTGCTGCCGGTGAAGCGGGCGGAATTACCCAACATATCGGCGCCTATCAGGTAAAAACTGATCATGGCTCAGTCACCTTTTTAGATACACCGGGTCACGCAGCATTTACCGCTATGCGTGCCCGAGGTGCCGACGTTACTGACGTAGTGATTGTGGTGGTTGCAGCGGATGACGGCGTTATGCCGCAAACAAGAGAAGCTGTCGAACACGCCAGGGCAGCCAATGTGCCAATTATTGTGGCGATGAATAAGATCGATAAGCCCGCTGCTAATCCTGATAAAGTGATGCAGGAGTTATCAACTTTGAACGTTCTTGCTGAAGAATGGGGCGGCGATGTTCAGTTCCTTAAAATTTCGGCGAAAACCGGTGAAGGTATCGATGAGTTAATCGAAGCTTTGATTGTTCAAACTGAAATACTTGAGCTGAAAGCGCCTGTTGAAGGTCCGGCATCAGGTATTGTTATTGAATCACGATTGGATAAAGGTCGTGGGGTCGTGGCAACGGTATTGATTCAAAAAGGTACGTTGGAAAGTGGCCAGATGGTGTTGTGCGGTCATGAATATGGTCGGGTTCGAGCCATGTTTAACGAGAACGGCAAAACGATTAAAGAGGCAGGCCCTTGTGCGCCGGTTGAGATTTTAGGGCTTTCGGGTACACCGAATGCCGGTGATGAATTTCTGGTTGTCCAAAGCGAACGTATTGCCAAAGATTTGGCTAAGCATCGTGAAGACCGCATGAAGTTGTCACGGCATGCCGTGCAACATGCCTCTAAACTGGATGAAGTCTTCTCCAGAATGGCTACCGGTGAAATTGCCAGCGTCAATCTGGTGCTTAAGACAGATGTACAGGGCAGTTTGGAAGCGTTGCGTAGCTCCTTAATCGGCTTGTCGAATGAGGAAGTCGAAGTTAAGGTTGTTTTTGGCGGTGTGGGCGGTATTAATGAAGGCGATGCGAATTTAGCTTTGGCTTCCGGTGCGATTCTGATGGGCTTTAATGTCCGAGCCGATACCACTGCACGCAAATTGATTGAAGAAAAAGGCATTGACCTGCATTACTACAGCATCATTTATGAAGCGATTGATGAGGTTAAAAAAGCCATCAGCGGTATGTTGGCGCCTGAAATTAGAGAACAGATTGTCGGTCTCGCCGAAGTGCGCGACGTGTTTAAATCGCCAAAATTCGGTGCGGTTGCCGGCTGTATGGTTATTGACGGTTTTGTGAAGAGAAATCTGCCTATCCGGGTACTGCGTGAGAACGTAGTGATTTATGAAGGACAGCTGGAATCTTTGCGTCGCTTCAAAGATGATGCGGCCGAGGTCAAGATGGGCATGGAGTGCGGTATCGGGGTAAAAAATTACAACGACGTACAACCTGGCGATCAGATCGAAGTTTTTGAACGCATCGAAGTTAAACGGGAACTGTAAACGGTATGGCAAGAGAATTCGGTCGTAATGCCCGTGTTTCATCACAGATGCAAAAAGAGCTTTCTTTGGTCTTGCAGCGTGACATCGATGATTCCAGGCTGGGATTTATTACTATCAATGAGGTTGTCGTTACTAAAGACCTTGCTGTGGCAAAAGTGTATGTCACGGTATTGAATGCCGATGAACAGGGGAAAAAAGCTAACGTTAAGTTGCTTAACGAGTTGTCGCCTGTTATTCGGCATCAATTAGCCAAAAGGATGCGTTTGCGGCACATCTCTGATTTGCGTTTTCATTACGATGATTCGTTTGATACCGGCATGCGGGTATCGGAGTTGCTAAGTGATTTACACGAACGCGATTTGGATAAGCCCGAAGAAGGTTAGCTTACATGAGCAAACGCAAGTCCGGGTGCAATATTCACGGCATATTGCTGTTAGATAAACGTCTGGGCGTATCTTCAAACAAAGCCTTGCAGGAAGTCAGGCGCTTGTTTAATGCCAATAAAGCCGGGCATACCGGCAGCCTTGATCCTCTGGCTACCGGTTTGTTGCCGCTTTGCTTCGGCGAAGCGACCAAGGTGTCGGGGATGATGCTTGATGACCATAAACGTTATCAGACTGTTGTTCAGCTCGGGGTTATGACCGATACAGGCGACCTTGAAGGTACGGTTATCGAGACCAAACCCGTACCTGAATTATCTATTGATGCCATCCTGTCTTGTCTTCAAAAATTTACCGGCGAAATCGATCAAGTTCCTCCGATGTATTCGGCTTTAAAGCATAACGGAAAAAAGCTTTACGAGCTCGCACGGGAGGGAATAACCATTGAGCGTAAAGCTAGACGCATCAGTATATTTGAACTGAAGTTACTGACTGATTCCCAATCTCTAGCGAAGGCGCCGGATCAGTTGATGCTTGAAGTCTATTGTTCAAAAGGCACGTATATTCGTTCGTTGGCCGAAGACATCGGTCATGATCTGGGTTGCGGCGGAACAGTAAAAGAATTGCGGCGATTGGAAGCGGGGCAATTCAACATTGAAAATGCCAGAACTATCGAGCAATTGACGGCAATGGATCAGCACGACTTGTTTCAATGCTTGATAAATGTCGATAAACCGCTCGAAGCTCTACCCGCTGTGCAGTTGACTGATGAACAAACTATTTGTATTAAATACGGTCAGTCGCTTAGCTTATTACCTTTTGATGAACTCGGGCAGAACGAATGCCAAGGTACCGTGCGTATGTATAATGCTGCCGTGTTTTTAGGTTTGGGGGAATTACTAAGGGATGGTAAACTAGCCCCGAAAAAGTTGTTTAATATGTAGCGAATTCATTCGCCCAATGTTTGATAGGGCGAATGAATTCGCCCCTACAACAGAAAGAATACACCTGTTTCTACACCCTATCGTGGAAACAGTGTACTTAAGGAGTCGCCACTTTCGGCGGCTTTATTTTTTAATTTTTAATCTACATAGGGATTACAAATGCCATTTACAGCAGAACAAAAAAAAGCAGTCGTTGAAGCCTATCGTCAGTCAGAAACCGATACCGGTTCACCTGAAGTACAGGTTGCTTTATTGACAGCACATATCACTCATTTAACGCCGCACTTTGCAGAACACAAAAAAGACAATCATTCACGTCGTGGACTGTTGCGCATGGTTAATCAGCGTCGTAAATTGCTGGATTATCTAAAGAATAAAGACCTAAACCGTTACCGTACTTTAATTGAACGTCTCGGCTTACGTAAGTAACAGAACAAAGAAACGGCACAATCCTCTTGTGCCGTTTTTGTTGTAAGTCGGGTTAGCGATAGCGTAACCTGACACCCCTCCTTAATAACCTCGCAAAGGAACCTTATAGTGAATCCTATCAGGAAAGAATTTCAGTACGGCGATCGACTCGTTAAATTAGAAACCGGTGAAGTAGCACGTCAAGCAGACGGTGCTGTGATGATCGATGTAGATGGTACGACACTGTTGGTTACCGTCGTCGGTAAAAAACAGGCAAGCGGCGGTGATTTTTTCCCGTTGACTGTAAACTATCAAGAAAAAGCTTACGCAGCCGGTAAAATACCAGGCGGTTTTTTTAAGAGAGAAGGTCGTCCCAGTGAAAAAGAGACCTTAACGTCTCGCCTGATTGACCGGCCTATTCGCCCCCTTTTCCCAGAGGGCTATACCAACGAAGTTCAGATTATTGCAACCGTTGTATCGCTGAATCCTGACGTTGATCCAGAAATTCCTGCTTTATTGGGTGCCTCTGCTGCATTGGCAGTTTCAGGTTTGCCTTTTAACGGCCCAATCGGCGCCGCTACCGTGGGTTTTAAAGACGGCGAATATCTCTTAAACCCGACTGCTACCGCATTAAAAGAATCTAAGTTGCAATTAGTGGTTGCAGGTACTGCACATGCCGTATTAATGGTAGAGTCAGAAGCTGACAACCTGTCGGAAGAGGTGATGTTAGGTGCGGTTTTATTTGGTCATCAGCAAATGCAGGTTGCCATTAATGCGATTAACGAATTTGCCGCTGCTGCCGGTGCAGGCGTCGTTGAGTGGGTAGCCCCCGAAGTCAATGCTGAACTGAAAAAACTAGTCACTGCAGAAGTTGAAGCCGGTATTAAAGCCGCTTATCAAGTTGCTGAAAAACTGGTTAGACAAGAACAACTGAAAGAAATTAGAAATGCCGTCGTTGAAAAACTGGTAGCTAATGCCGAGTATGCAGAAAGTGAGATTCGCGGCATTATCGAGCATCTGGAATACAGCATCGTTCGTAACGCTATTCTTAACGAAGGCAAGCGTATTGACGGACGCGAGTTAGACAAAATCAGACCGATTACCGTCAGAACCGGCGTATTGCCTAGAACCCATGGTTCGGCATTATTTACCCGTGGCGAAACTCAAGCTTTGGTAATTGCAACATTGGGCACGCAACGTGATGCGCAAATCATCGATGCCTTGGCTGGTGAGTACAAAGAACCGTTCATGCTGCATTACAACTTCCCTCCATACAGCGTTGGTGAAACCGGTTTTGTCGGCTCACCCAAACGTCGTGAGATCGGTCATGGCCGCTTAGCGAAACGTGGCGTTGCCGCCGTGTTACCGAACATGGAAGAGTTCCCGTACACCATTCGCGTTGTTTCTGAAGTCACTGAATCCAACGGATCAAGCTCCATGGCTTCGGTCTGCGGCAGCAGCTTGGCGTTAATGGATGCTGGTGTGCCGATTAAATCACCGGTTGCCGGAATTGCGATGGGCCTGATTAAAGAAGGCGACAAATTTGCCGTATTGTCGGACATCATGGGTGATGAAGATCATCTGGGCGACATGGACTTTAAAGTTGCAGGATCTGTAGACGGTATTACCGCACTGCAAATGGACATCAAGATCGATGGCATTACCGCAGAAATCATGAAGTCGGCACTGGAACAAGCAAAACACGGTCGTTTGCATATTCTTGGCGAAATGAACAAAGCATTGTCCAGCACCCGTGAAGAAATGTCCGATTTCGCACCGCGGATCATTACTTTCAAAATCGATCCTAGCAAAATTCGCGAAGTTATCGGTAAAGGTGGCGCAACCATCCGCAGCATTACCGAGCAGACCGGTGCCAGCGTTGATTTGACCGATGACGGTGTTGTTAAAGTAGCCTCTGTTGATAAAGCCGCCGGTGAAGAAGCGCGTCGTATGATCGAGGAAATTACCGCAGAAGTTGAAGTCGGTAAAGTTTACGAAGGCAAGGTCGTCAGATTAATGGACTTCGGCGCTTTTGTTACGATACTTCCTGGTAAAGATGGCTTGGTTCATATCTCGCAAATTTCAGATGAACGCGTTGATAAAGTCAGCGACAGATTAAATGAAGGCGATGTGGTCAAGGTCAAAGTACTTGAAATAGACCGTCAAGGCAGAGTCAGATTGAGTATGAAAGAAATCGAAGTAGAATAACCTTGTGCTGTTTTGCTGCTCTTCATAAAAGGGCAGCTTAAAGGTGTAGAAAAGGGATTGTGATTCGTCACAGTCCCTTTTTTTGTTTAGTCGTGCAGTCACACCGTCGGTCGAGTTAGCGTATATATAATCGACATTTTTCGCTTCGAGGCATTAAATGATGCCAGTCAGTCCACAAATAACTAGCCGTAAATAAAAATGATCAGCGACAGTGAAAAAATACAAATAGCTAAAAAATTCGCAGAGTTATACCAAACGCAAATTACAACATGGACGCCCACTAAAGATTATCTGTCAGATGATGATCGATATTTGACGATTTATGACAGCCTTATTATGGGCGTTTACGGTGATTGCTATGGCGTTAACGCCGAGTATGATGAGGATGATAATTTAATACAAGAAGCCACTGAATTTGAGGTTGAGATTGAAGGATTTGGATCAACAGCGGAGCAGGCGGAAGTATTCTCTTTTGAAATAACCAGTGAATTGGCAGGGGTAGGCAAATTTATTGAAGATCATGGCAGGCATGGTGATTGGTAGGATCGTAGATACTCTCTTAAACTACAAGTCCTATTTGCTAAAAATTTAAAAAAATTAGCATGACGCTTCGACAGGTAGCGTATAAAAACGGGGACCGTCAAATTCTTTATCGGCTTTCAACATGCCATGGATGGCGTGCAATAA
>JAURYJ010000044.1 GCA_030653985.1 Methylobacter sp.
CCCTGAACGGCGGGGTTTTACGCTACTTAGTGATAAAAACAAAGACTAGATATTCATATCTTGCGATTATTTAGCTTAACTTTAACCGAATTTTGTCCAACGTAAGCGGTTAGCATTAGCAACCACTGTCACGGAAGACAGAGCCATCGCCGCACCGGCTATCATGGGGTTTAACAAAACGCCGAAGAGCGGATACAACAAGCCTGCCGCAACCGGAATGCTGACGGTATTATAGAAAAATGCGCCGATCAGGTTTTGTTTGATATTGATAACCGTGGCTTTGGATAATTCAATGGCTTCCGGCACTTTCAGCAGCGAGCCTTGCAAAATAACCACATCGGCGCTCTCAATAGCGACATCGGTGCCGGTGCCGATCGCAAAGCCGACATCCGCTTGTGCCAATGCCGGTGCATCATTAATACCGTCGCCGACCATGCCGACGATTTCACCCGCTTGTTGCAGTTCTTTAACCACCTCGGCTTTATCCTGAGGCAACACCTGAGCCCGCACTTCGGAAATACCTGCCTGTTTGGCAATGGCGTGAGCGGTTATTTGATTGTCACCGGTCACCATGATGATGCGTACACCCTGATCTTTTAACAGCTGTACTGCGTGTGCCGAGTCCTTTTTAATCGGATCGGAAACAGAGATAATGCCGATAACTTTGTTGTCCAAAGCAAGCAGCATCGGCGTTTGACCCAGAGTCGACAGCTCTTCCAATCTGTTATTGTAACGAGTGAAGCTAACGCCTTGCTGCTCCATCAATGCCTTGTTACCGAACAATACGTGTCGTCCATCAATCATCGCCATCACCCCGTGACCGGCAACGGATTCAAATTGCTTAACTTTTTCCAGCGTTAACTGCTTAGCTTCTGCTGCCGCCAAAATAGCCGCAGCCAATGGATGCTCCGAACCGGATTCGATACTCGCCGCCAACTGCAGCACTTGCTCTTCGCTAATGTCGCCGACGGTTTCAATCGTCGAAACAGTCGGTTTCCCTTCGGTTACCGTGCCGGTTTTATCGAGTATCAAACAGGTTAATTTACCGGCTGTTTGCAAGGCTTCACCCTTACGAATCAAAATGCCTGATTGGGCAGCTCGGCCCACGGCTACCATCACCGAGATAGGCGTCGCCAGACCCAAGGCACAGGGACAGGCGATAACCAGAACGGTCATTGAGGTGACAAAAGCGTAACCCAATGAAGGCTCAGGCCCAAAAACGTACCAAATCAAAAAGGTCAGCACTGAAAACGCGACCACAGCCGGGACAAAAACACTGGAAATTTTATCCGCCAGACGGGCGATTTCCGGTTTGCTGTTTTGCGCTTGACGGACACTATTAATGATTTGCGCTAATGCGGTATCGCGGCCGATGCGGGTTGCGGTAAACAAAAAACTACCGCTCTGATTCATGGTTCCGGCAACCACCTGGGCGCCCACGATTTTTTCTACCGGCAACGATTCGCCGGTCAACATCGACTCATCGACCGTGGAATGTCCTTCCAGCAATACGCCGTCAACGGCGATCTTCTCGCCCGGTCTGACTCTCAAGGTTTCACCTAAGCCCACTTGCTCGATAGCGATATCAATTTCTTCGCCATCCCTGATCACCCGCGCCGTACGCGGCTGCAAACCGATCAGTTGACGAATAGCGCTGGAGGTTTTACCTCTAGCCAGGGTTTCCAAGCCGGAGCCCAGATTAATAAACGCCAGAATCATTACCGCAGCTTCAAAATAGGCATGTTTAGCCAGGGACGGCAGGGTGTCGTAATAATCGAGCACAATGCACGAATACAACCAAGCCGAACCGGTGCCCAGCGCAATCAGGGTGTCCATGTTAGCCTGTCCCAGCATTAACGACTTATAGGCGCCGCTGTAAAAATGCCAACCTGAATACATCATGACGCTTAAGGTGATCAGCGCAATTTCCGGCCAGACCCATGAACCGATTGCTGAGCCAATTTCTGGCAACCCGTCAAGATGATCGGCAGCCATCAGCAATAGTCCGAAAGCTCCCGCCACAGCCGCTTTTTTCATCAACTGACGATAGCGTTGCAACTCTTGCTCTTCCTGTTCGGAAGGATCTTCAAAACCCTCCATCACCGCCGCATCGTAACCGGCGGCTTTAACCGCCTGTATTAACAACTCAGGGTCGGCATGGCCTTTAACTGCGGCGGAATGATCGGCAAAATTGACGCTGACTTCGGTCACACCGTCAACTGCCGCTAATGCGCCTTCAACGGTGCTGACGCAGCCGGCGCAACTCATGCCTAAAATAGATAAGCGCAAATTCTCGGAAGTGTTGGTACTCATTACGCTGTCTCTACGGTAAAACCCGCATCAATAATGGCGGCGCTAATAACATCCAGGCTGGTTTTTTCAGCATCGAAGTCGACCTTAACTTCCTTGTCTTTGCTCGATGCCTTAACCGACAACACGCCATCAATGGCTTTCAGTTTAGTCGTCACATTGGTTTCACAACCGCCACATTTCATACCGATAACGGTTAACGATATAGATTCAGTCATTTTTATGCCCTCTTGTGCAGTGAAGTATTACCGTATCATACTCGACTGATAGTCGATAATCATGGTATAAATCCGCCCTTATTTCGAGTTTTACGTTAAATTCGACCTAAAGATAGTTAAACTTAACACCTCTACAATTAAAATGGCAGACATTATAATTGGGCGACAGCAGATTTTTGACCAGAAGCTGAATATCTACGCCTATGAACTCCTTTTTAGGGGCAATGATTTCGACTTAAATGATAAGGATGGCGCTACGCAAGCGACCAATCAGGTCATTACCGATACCATTTTAGAACTTGGCCTCAACGCCATAGTGGGCCCTCACAAAGCCTTTATTAATTTTACGACGCAAAACATCCTGGATAAAACCCCTTTACGACTTCCTAAAGATCGGATTGTTGTTGAAGTGTTGGAAAATGTTGAAATCGACATGACCATCGTCGCCAACCTAACAGAACTGTCAAATCTAGGCTATATCATTGCCCTGGATGACTTTGTCTTTTCTGATGCATGGATGCCGCTGGTGGAATTTGCTGACATTATCAAGTTGGATATTCTGGACATGGGCGAGTCCAAAACACGAGAGCTGATCACTCGCCTCAAACCCTAATACTGCTACCTTAAACAGCATTATTCATTTAATAACAGTAAGATAGGCGCATAAATGAAAGTTAAACTCTTGGGTATATTTGGATATAATTGAAATTCATCACATTTCACTATCCACCCAAGAGTTTAACCATG
>JAURYJ010000028.1 GCA_030653985.1 Methylobacter sp.
ATTACGTACGGGAGCACAGTGGCGTGTATTACCGGCAACGTATGGTAAATGGAATAGCATCTTCAAGCGTTTTTCACGTTGGTGCATCAATGGTATATGGGGTAAAATTCTCTGCCATCTTGCTGAAGACGCTGATTTACAAGATGTTTCTATGGATGTCTCAGTTATTAGGGCACATGCCTGCGCAGCTGGAGCGGCATATAGCTCTGCTGAGAATGAAGCGCTCGGGCGCTCCAAAGGTGGGTTTGGTTGTAAGATTCACGCGCTTTGTGATGGCTTGGGCATACCCATCAAATTCATCCTGACAGGTGGGCAAGAGGCTGAATGCAAGCAAGCCATATCTTTATTGGAAAATGTTAATGCTTCAGCCGTTTTAGCAGACAAAGCCTACGACACGAACGAGTTACGGGAGTGGTTAGCCAGTCGTGAAATAAAAGCGGTTATTCCACCTAAATCGAACCGAAAAGAAGAAATCGAGTGCGATTATTGGCATTATAAGGAGCGGCATGCGATTGAATGTATGTTCGGTAAGCTCAAGCACTATCGCAGAATTGCTACACGATATGAGAAAAAAGCTATTAATTACATGGGGATGCTGTCATTTTCCTCGGTGCTTTTATGGCTGAGGTGAAACGTCAACAGAACCTAGTTCGATACCCAGTTTTTGAAATAAATCTAAACCACCCATTTCACTAACAATTTCTGGCGTAAGATTTTTTATCTTACTTGGGGTTAAATTTAATATTGCTTCAATATTAGCATCCATATCAGATGCCCATTGTTCAGCTGTTTTTTTTGCTAAAAAGGTTTTGGCTTGAATGAATGTGTAGTTTTTTCGAATGTCGGCGCGATATTTGCCGTTTGATAATTTTCTGATAGTTGCCATGATTGCGGTCTCGAATAAACGTATTAAACAATGAGTGCGCAATAAATAAAGCGCGATTTGCGCATTTATTTGTGTACTGCCTATAAGTTTAAAGCGTTTTCAACCGATGGCATTTAGTTGAAGTCCTTGATTTAAGAAGTCTTTGTTGTGGTGGGTCGTGCGCGATTCGAACGCGCGACCATCGCATTAAAAGTGCGGTGCTCTACCGGCTGAGCTAACGACCCAACAAAGAATGCCTATTATACGGATTAATTTTATTCTTGCAACAACTTTATCAACTTAATTGATATTGCGTTGGATCTGCTATGCCCGCCTCTGTAAACCCTGTTTTTCTTAGACGACAAGCATCGCATACTTGACATGCGCGCCCTTGCTCATCAGCAGAATAACAGGATACCGTGCGCCGGTAATCTACACTTAACGCCACACCCTGCTTAATGATTTCTGCCTTACTGAGTGCGATCAATGGAGTGTGTATGGTGAAATGTTCGCCTTCCACACCCGCCTTGGTGGCAAGGTTGGCTAATTGCTGAAATGCGTTAATAAATTCAGGCCTGCAATCCGGATAGCCAGAATAATCGACGGCATTAACACCGATAAAAATATCACTCAGCTTTAAAACTTCTGCCCAACCCAAGGCAAAGGACAGAAATATGGTATTTCTTGCGGGCACATAGGTTACCGGTATACCTTCCTGCGGGGTGTTTGGCACGGCAATGTGCTCATCGGTCAGCGCGGAACCGCCAATCGAGTTTAAGCCCAGCTTGATGACTTTATGATCTTCGACTTGATAATCTGCCGCTATCTGCGCGGCCGCTATCAGTTCGGCATTATGCCGCTGCCCATAATCAAAGCTTAAGGCATAACATTTGTATCCCTGCTTTTTTGCAAGCGCAAGGACGGTAATTGAATCTAATCCGCCAGATAACAGGACTATGGCTTTTTTTTGCATATCGATTTATTTACCTTGGGCGTCATCCCAAAGTATCTTATGGAGTTGAAGTTGAAAGCGAACAGGTAATCTGTCCTTAAGAATTTTTTCGGCTAATTCGGTTGGATTTTGCTGCCCCATCACGGGTGAAAACAATATCTGGCAACGATTAGGCAAGTCATATTCGATTAAAATGGTTTTTGACCAGTCATAGTCCTCATCATTACCGATGACGAACTTAAGCTGATCTTTTTGAGTCAGATACTCAATATTTTGATAAAGATTTTTACTTAATTCACCTGAACTGGGTGTTTTAAGATCCATAACTTTGACAACACGCTGATCGACTGCCGACACATCAAGCGCACCACTGGTTTCAAGCGAAACACAATAGCCTTTATCAAGCAATTTTGTCATTAACTCAAGACAAGCAGGTTGCGCCAGAGGCTCACCCCCGGTTACGGTGATATATTGGGTTCCGTACTGCTCAGCCTGCGCAATAACAGCATCAATCTCTATTTTTTTACCACCGGTAAAAGCATAGGCCGTATCGCAATAAACGCATCTTAACGGACAACCGGTGAGCCGAATAAACACGGTAGGCAGTCCTACTGTATTCGACTCGCCCTGCAACGAATGGAAAATTTCAGTTATACGTAATAAACTCACAGCTATTATTTATTTAATATCATCAAGTAAAAGTAATTTCTTTGCCGCCAATCGAGCCGCTGTCGAGCTGGGAAAATCTACGGTAACACGCGTTAAATATTCGCGCGCCTTGACTGTATTTTTCTGCTCAACTTCGATATACCCGAGTTTCAATAAAGCATCAGGCACTTTTGTGCTGTCCGGATATTTTTCAACCACGTCATTAAAAGCCTTACGCGCCAAATCAACATCCTGATTAACCCTATAAGCCTCACCCAGCCAATATTGAGCATTGTTTGCATACTCACTACCGGGGTTTTTACTGAGCACGGCATTAAAGGCAACAATCGCCTTGGCAGTATGTCCGTATCTAAGTGCTTCATACGCTTGCTGATATTGCTGCTTCTCATCGCCTACAGGAAGTAGGCGAGGGGCGTTAGCAGGAGCGGTAGCTTCGCCTACAGGAGGTAGGCTAGGGGCAGGAACTTCACCTGCGACTGGCACAGCATTCTGTTCCTGCTCGGAAGCCTGCTTATCCTCTGGAGCATCAACCGGCGGTTCTACCATTTTAGCTTCCGATTCAACTGAGCCCTCTTGCATTTGAGGATTTTCATCGGCTGCTATTGGCTTAACCGCTTCGGCTTTTTGCTCAAGACTCTGCATCCGCTGATCAAAATCAGAATACATCGTACTTTGAGATTTTTTTATCTCGGCAATAAGATAAGTCTGCTCTTCTAGCTTACCTGTCAGTTGCCGCACTTCAGTTTGCAATTGTTCCAGTTGCCTCATCATTTCATACAGACCATTACCTGATGAGGGCTGTACAGCACTAACCTCACCCACTGGATACATTGAATTATCAATAACGGGCGGTAAAGATTCTGCATGGACTGCACCGCAAACACACAGCAACATGATAAGACGAGCCTTCATTTATTTGCCTTGATAAACTAATTCAACACGACGATTAAGCTCCCAAGACGCCTCGTCATGTCCGAATGACGCCGGTTTTTCTTCGCCATAACTGACGACATTTAACTGATCGTCAGCAACACCTTGAACTTTCATCATACTGGCTACGGACTTTGCACGCTGCTCACCCAGTGCAATGTTGTACTCACGAGAACCTCGCTCATCACCATGACCCTCCATGACCACGTGTTGATCAGGGTGTGCCATCAGATAGCGGGCATGCGCCGCAATGACCGGAACAAAATCATTTTGAACCTGGCTGCTATCCAGCATAAAATAAATAGTACCCTTTGACAGCGGGTTGCTTGGATCGCTGAATTCAGGGCCTATACCGGCATTCGGATACATGCCCGAACCACTCATTTCTGAGCCGGGAAAGCCTGATCCATTATTAAAACCACTGGTTGATGCATCGTTGATACCACTGGCTGCATTTTGAGTACCGTCAGTAAGACTGGTATCCAATTCATCGTCACTGCAACCCGACAGGATTACCGCGCTTATTGCCAATGCCAATACTGTTTTATTCAATTTCATTTTAATTCCCAAAAAGTAGTCTATTAATTTAATTTTACAAAAAATATATTAAGCCCAATCGAACTAGGGTGCCCATGCCGGTTCCCGAACATCATTACTATCAAACACCAGCTTCTGCTGCATTTTACCATCCAATGATATGGCCGATAAATAACCTGCATTACCTTTCCGGGATGCATACAAAATCATACTGCCATTCGGGGCAAAACTGGGCGATTCATCCGACCGCCCATCGGTTATGACGTTAATCGACTTGGTTGCCATATCCATCACCGCAATACGATAATCACTGCCATTTCCATGTACCATGGCTATACTTCTACCATCCGGTGAAAAACTGGCGCTGGCATTATAATTCCCTGAAAATGTAAGTCTTTTTTGATCATCACCCTGGCTAGACATAATATACAGTTGCGGCTTTCCGCCTCGATCCGAGGTAAAGACAATACTGCCGCCATCAGGAGACCAAGTAGGCTCAGTATCAATGGCAAAACTTGTAGTCAATCTGGTTAAAGATCGCGTCAGCAGGTTTAAAGTGTAGATATCAGGACTGCCATCTTTAGACAAGGTCAAAGCCAATTTTGTCCCATCCGGCGACCACGAAGGGGCGCCATTAATACCGGGGAATTCAGCAATTCTTGCTCTATCGCCGGTCGCTAAGGTCTGAACATAAATGGCAGCTGCTTTTTTCTCAAATGAGACATAGGCTATCTTTCTACCATCAGGCGACCATGCAGGGGACATCAACGGCTCCACCGATGAGGCTATGGTCTGCGCATTAAATCCATCCGCATCGGAAATCTGCAGCTTATGGGTGCTTTGTTTGCCCTGTCTACTGCTGGTAATGTAAGCAATTCGACCACTGAAAACCCCTTTCTTACCGGTTAATTTCTCAAAGATAAGATCACTGATTTGATGAGCCGTTCTGCGCAAATTAGCCGCTGATGAGGTCATTCGATAGCCCATCAGCTGTCCGCCCTTATAGACATCAAACAACTGAAATTGAACATTGTATTGCCCATGGTCTTCAGTTATTTGACCGATAACCAGATAACTCTGGCCTATAGCCTGCCAGTCCTTAAATTGAACCGCTTCCGCCGTACTGGGTCTACCTGGCATACTTTGCTTATCCAGCGTTTTAAAGTAACCGCTGCGCCCTAAGTCCGAATCCACTATAAAACTCACATCAACTGGAACGCCCGATGCCCCTTGCATAGCAAAAGGAACGATTGAAATAGGCAAGGCACTTTCAATACCTTCAGTAATTTCAATGGTCAGCTCTGCGTGGCTACTTGGCATATAGAAACCAACCAAACATATCAACAAAAATTGTCTAAAAAAACTCACTTGTTTATCCTCAATAACTTAACCGTTAAATAACCGACGCTGACGCATCAACGACATCTTTATATAAATACCGTGCCTCAGATCATCGGGAGCGGTCTGGATCAAACAAAAACTTAAATGACTTAAATTCTTTGGCTGCTAATTCTTTATCTGCTGGCACTGGAAGCGGCGATGCTCGATGTACAGCATTTTCTGCTGAACGATCAAAAATAGCATCACCACTGCTGGTAACAACCACTGCATCTATCACCGTACCATCGGACATCAGCCTAACCTGAATGGTACACTTTAAACCTGATGAAGCAGAAACCGGTCGAATCCAGCTTCTGGCTACTTTTTGCCGAATGGCTGCGGCGGCGGTTTTTATCGCCAGCTGATCTTGCTCCGCATCCATTCTCGCTTGCTCTGCAGCCATCCTTGCCGCCTCCGCTTTTTCAGCCTCGGCTTTGGCCTTAGCAGCTTCTGCTTTTTCTGCTGCCACTTTCGCTGCTTCTGCCTGTTTGGCTTCGGCCCTGGCTTGGGCGGCCGCTTCGGCTTTGGCTTTAGCCGCTTCCGCCTGTTTGGCTTCGGCCCTGGCCTGGGCGGCTGCTTCGGCTTTGGCTTTAGCCGCTTCCGCCTGTTTGGCTTCGGCCCTGGCTTGAGCGGCTGCTTCGGCTTTGGCTTTAGCCGCTTCCGCCTGCTTGGCTTCGGCCCTGGCCTGTACGGCTGCTTCGGCTTTGGCTTGGGCTGCTTCCGCCTGTTTGGCTTCGGCCCTGGCCTGTGCGGCCGCTTCGGCTTTGGCTTTAGCCGCTTCCGCCTGTTTGGCTTCGGCCCTGGCCTGTGCGGCCGCTTCGGCTTTGGCTTTAGCCGCTTCCGCCTGCTTGGCTTCGGCCCTGGCCTGTGCGGCCGCTTCGGCTTTGGCTTGGGCTGCTTCCGCCTGTTTGGCTTCGGCCCTGGCTTGAGCGGCCGCTTCGGCTTTGGCTTGGACTGCTTCCGCCTGTTTGGCTTCGGCCCTGGCTTGAGCGGCCGCTTCGGCTTTGGCTTGGGCTGCTTCCGCCTGTTTGGCTTCGGCCCTGGCCTGTGCGGCTGCTTCGGCTTTGGCTTTAGCCGCTTCCGCCTGCTTGGCTTCGGCCCTGGCCTGTGCGGCTGCTTCGGCTTTGGCTTGGGCTGCTTCCGCCTGTTTGGCTTCGGCCCTGGCTTGGGCGGCTGCTTCGGCTTTGGCTTGGGCTGCTTCCGCCTGTTTGGCTTCGGCCCTGGCTTGAGCGGCCGCTTCGGCTTTGGCTTTAGCCGCTTCCGCCTGCTTGGCTTCGGCCCTGGCTTGAGCGGCTGCTTCGGCCCTGGCTTGGGCGGCTGCTTCGGCTTTGGCTTTAGCCGCTTCCGCCTGCTTGGCTTCGGCCCTGGCTTGAGCGGCTGCTTCGGCTTTGGCTTGGGCGGCTTCCGCCTGCTTGGCTTCGGCCCTGGCTTGGGCGGCTGCTTCGGCTTTGGCTTTAGCCGCTTCCGCCTGCTTGGCTTCGGCCCTGGCTTGGGCGGCTGCTTCGGCTTTGGCTTTAGCCGCTTCCGCCTGCTTGG
>JAURYJ010000049.1 GCA_030653985.1 Methylobacter sp.
TTGAATCATGTGAAAGTCAATATATAGGTGATACAATGCAAAAACAAAAACAAAAGCACACCATTCCTCCCCGACCTGAGATCGCAAGGGTCTTCCCCAATGTACTAAGCCATTTCCATGGCAAGTACAGTGTGAAAGGACCGGGTATCCTGGAGCTTTCCCGATGAAAGAAAATTTTGATGTTGTAATTGTTGGCGGGGGCATGGTTGGCGCTGCTGTTGCCTGTAGTCTTGGCGGAAGTTCATTAAAAGTGGCGGTGATAGAAAGTGTTCCTCCGCAAGCTTTTGCTGCTGATCAGCCGCATGATTTACGAGTTTCTGCGCTGAGTATTGCGTCAAAAAATATCCTTGACACTGTAGGTGCCTGGAATGGTGTGGTCAAACGCAGGCTTTGTCCGTTTCGCAGGATGCGTGTCTGGGAAACCGCAGGGGACACTGAATTTTGCAGTGATGATATTCATTATTCCGAATTGGGTTATATCGTTGAAAACAGGGTGACTCAACTGGCGTTATTGGAGAGGTTACACGATTTTGCCAATATCGAACTGATGTGCCCGGCTACCATTAATAAAATCAACTATTCTGCTGGAAACCTGAGCGTAGTGGAACTGGCTGATGGCCGGATTTTGTCGGCAAAAGTGTTGGTTGCCGCAGATGGCGGCCAATCCAGAGTTAGGCAAACAGTGGGTTTGGGCGTAAGCAGTTGGGATTATAAGCAGCATGCGCTGGTGATTTATATCGCAACGGATTACGGGCAGCAGGATATAACCTGGCAGCGCTTTGTGCCTAGCGGGCCGCAGGCATTTTTGCCGTTAACCGGGTATTACGGATCAATAGTCTGGTATAACTCGCCGGATGAGATAAGCCGGTTGAAAGCATTACCTAACGCCGAGTTGCTACGCGAATTGACGGCAACATTTCCTGACTGTCTGGGCAAGGTTAACGCTATCTTGGGAACGGCGAGTTTTCCGTTGAAACGTCAACATGCGCAAAGCTATGTTAAACCCGGTGTGGTTCTGGTCGGTGATGCGGCGCATATGATCAATCCATTGGCAGGGCAAGGTGTTAATATCGGTTTGCTGGATGCGGCGGCCTTGGGTGAGGTTCTCATTGAGGCTCATAAGCAAGGTCTTGAGTTGGGTGATTTGACGGTTTTAAGGCGTTACGAAAAAATGCGCCGCAATGAAAACCTGAAAATGATGACGATCATGGATGTTTTTTACCGAGTGTTCAGCAATCAGGCGTTGCCGGTCAAGTTTTTACGCAACTTTGGACTGGGCTTAGCCGAACGAATTTTACCGGCTAAAAATAAAGTGATGCGTAGTGCAATGGGTTTGGAAGGCAATTTACCCAAACTAGCCAAAGGCGAACCAATTATTTGATCGTTAGGCAAAAGCACGGTGAATCATGAAATTATGGCAGCGTGGTGAGAATTCCTTAAATTACAGCGGAATAATTTTTTTTAAACTGAAATTTTTAAGTGATTTTGATAATAGTTAAGTGTGGATAGTTATGGAGCGTAGGTTTTATCAAAGGATTCCTGTGCAGGTTTCCGCCATGGTTACTACTGGCGATGGCGTGTGCATTAAGGTGGTTGTGATAGATGTATCCATAGGTGGGCTAAGTGTAGAGTGTAATATCAGACAACGGAACATGCTTACGCCGGGAGGGAGTTTTGTCCGTGACGGCAGACCGGTATCCGTGTTTGTCGAGTTGAATCTGTCTAATAATAATGACGAATCGTTATCCAAGATAGTCGCACGGTGCCATGTGATTTTTTCTCGGCGTATGTCCAGCGATCACTGCAAAATTGGACTGCGCTATGCAGATATTGACAATAACGGACATGAACAGCTGGTTCGTTTTATGGCGGAAAGCCTTGTTACGTCCTGAAAAATCAAGTTTAAGTCGCTTGTTTTTTGCTTGGGCTCTTGGTTTTCAGTAGAAAGATATTATTTACCGCAGAAGACACGAAGGACATAAAGCCAATAACAATAGGTTGAAAACTTCGTGTTCTTCGTGGTAATTTCCGGAAACAGTCGTTTCTGGTGTCGCTCAAACCGGCTTATTCTTGCCTACGAATGATGTACCCAATCCGCCCCTAAAGTGCCTTGTAGCTGTTGCAGATAAGCCGGATCGTTGATCTCGGCCAGCATCCGTTCTGCCGCTTCGAGTTTTTGATTTAACTCGGCGCGAACGGTCGACCCATCCGCCGAAGGGGCGCAAGCAAGGACAGCCGGTGATGAATCGTTCTGTTCCGTTGCCGTCAATTGCTGCTGGATATAAGTCTGGTGTTGCTGCCACAGCTTACTGTCGCGTTGCTGTTTAATCTCAAGGCGCTGTTGATACCACTCGCTTTGTAGTAAATAGTCGCGGGTAAACAGGGCGCGAATATCGGGGGCGCTGACGGTTTTTCCCGCATAGTGACCGTGAGCCATGATATGCAGCAGCGCTTTTAAGGGCGGACAGGCATCATCAATGGAGCCGTCCTGAAAATACAGTTGCGCTACCCGTTGCTGCGCCTCAAAAACATTGTCGATACCGTCAACATAGCTCTGCAGATCTTGTGTTTCCGGTTTCAACATGGCTTCGTCGAATACTGCTGTTGGGTAATCGAACATTTTGCCGAAATTGGTATGCACAAAGCGTTCGGTAATGCGGTAACCCAGACGGCTTTGGAAAACAGTGCGGCCCTCGTATTCAAAATCTTCCAGTTTTTCCAATTGACCCTGTTCAATCAAATACTGCGGGTCGCGCTCGGCTACCGGCAGGCGTGACCAGATTTCCGGAATCAGCAGGCTGATGTCGTGATCGATACGACGCTGTGAACCGATGAATCCTGCCGCGGTGGAAAAGCCGTCGTAGCCGCACAGCATGAATGAAACCAGCGCGGTGTTCAGGTCGGCGGTCGCAGATACGGCATTGAACGGGCCTTTGGTCAATGCGCCTTCGGAGCCCGCGCCGGTTGTAGAAGGCGATTTTCCGGTCAGGCTGCAAATAAAATCCATAAACAGCTCAGGCAATTCCTGGTAATGGATCGGATTATAGATAGCCAGCGGCCGGATGCCCGCCTCCAGGTCGGCAGGATTATTGCGCCGTCCGGTCAATACCGAGTTAACCGGAAAATAAACGGTTTGATCGGCATTAAGACCCCGTGCTAAACGCGTGGATTGCTCGGCAATATAACGTGCTTTTGGGTCGGTAATGTCGGGACGCAGTTGCAGGTAGCGGACATTGAGACTGGGTTTGCCGTCAACCAGACGAGGATGCGCCGAGGAGACGAAGTACTCGCCCTCTTGGCCTGCTGCGGCCTGGGTGATGACGTTTTGCATCGGTGCGCTGAATTTGTCGAAGTGAATAACATCTTCGATAAACTCGCGGGCATCTTCCGGGGTCAGCGGTTGAAAATTGGAGATGAAGTTATCGGTACCCGAAAAATCCAGTTCGGTCTGTAAATCGGTACCCCGATGAATCGCATCATCAGGACGCTGAAAAAAACTTTGTTCGCAGTTTTCGACCAGTTTAACGCTGGGGTTTTTATAGTCGGGATTAAGTCCGGTTAAATAACGGGCAGGCACCACGGTGGATGCGGAAATATCATCTTCCATCTGGACTTTGGCCGAGGCGATAAAATCCTGGCGCAGTTTGAATACCCGCCACGCACCTTTTTCGTCAAAACCAACGCGCAGATAGCTGGCGATCAGTTTTCGGTCTTGAAATTTCAGTTCGTTGCCCGGGTGGCTGTTGACCATGTCGACGGAGAAATGTTTCCTCCAGTCCGATTGCCATTCTTCCTTGTAAAAACGTTTGATCATCAGTACCACCGCCAGGATATGTCGGGGAATTTCCTCCAGCCATTGGTTATAAGTATCTGAATATTGGCTTGCCGATGGCGTCAATAGCTTGATTACCGAACCCAGGCTCCGTTCGCTGCTGAGTAAGTGACGTTGATCAAGGCCGTGCAGTGCCGGATCTCGAAATCGTGAGGCGTAATCGTATTCGAATAGTTGGGTGACTATCGCCATGTCTTTGTCGAAATCATCGATAAAGACGGCGCCAAAAATAGTCGCTCCAGCAATGGATTTTGAGATTTCCGACTTGCCGCCACCGGATACTGTGCTCGGTTTATGACAAAAAGTGCCTTCCTGATGGGTGCCGATCAAGCGCCAGCTGGGCGCATTAGGGTGACGTTCCATGTGGACTTTAAAGCCATTGGGATACACATAAGTGTGGTTGAATAGCAGTTTAAGTGTTTGCGGCTGCCTGTTATGCGTCCAGCTGATTTGCTGTAGTTGAATGTTGATCTTTGCCGAATTGGGGATGTAAATGATGTCGGCATGGTTCTTATCAATAGCGTAGCCTTGTTCATTAGTCTCTATGACAGCCGCCAGTTGCCGACAAACTTTATCGAAAGAATACTGTTCGCCGATAAAGGAACTATGCGGTAAAAAGATTTCCCCAAGGATGACTCTAGGGAAAGCCAGCGCACCTCCTGAATGTTCTTCTTCACAGCCGCCGTATAAATTAGCCGAATAACTGATCTGGGATTTGATTTCCTTTTTGCTGTAGCCGAAATAGTTGTCGGCAATGATAGTGACAATCACGCCCTGCATGTTGCGGCAGACCAGTTTAAACGGCTGGCCGTTATTGTAGAGATCATTTTCATGCTCCCAGCACATGCCGTCTTTACGCTGGCGCTCGGTGGCATCATCAACATGCGGCAGTCCCAGCGCTTGTTTGCGGCAATGAACCAGATGCGGCGCGAGAATAATACAGCCGGTATGTCCGGTCCAATGAGCGCTATCTAATGCCGCATCGTTCTCGGGCAGAAACGGGTTGCCTGCATTGCCGAAAATGGATTCAACAAAATCCAGGTTGGCGACCAGTCCGCCGGGGGCAAAAAAGCGGACTTCCATGGTTTTGACTGGCATAGTATCGGAAATTTCCGGGCACACGATAGGCCGCATCAGCGACGACACCCAGAGTTTTGCGCTGTTTTGTTGGGCGCTGGTAAAAGGCAGGCTCAACAGGTCGGCCGGAGGCGAAAGAGCTTCGCGGAGCAGCGCCGCGTAAGTTGCTACCGGCACTTCGTTTTTATCAGCCGGAACCGGAAGTCCACCGGCGGCAATATGGAATACGCCTTTGGTGGTGCGCCGGTCATTTTGCGGATTATGCAGCACCCCTTGCTGTATCCGGTAAGAGTCGATATAAGCCGAATGAAATTCATTGTGTTGGAAGGGCAGGGAGAGTTCTCTTGCCAGTCCTTTCTGTTCCAGCACAAAGGTTTCACCCGGCAAACTGATGGATGCATTCTGATCAACGGATACGCCGTTTTCAGTCAAGTAATGGTTAAAGAAATCCTGTATGCGTCGGTCGGCTGGACAGCGGTAGTTGGTCAGTGCCAGCAGGCGACGTTGCTGGGAATAATTCTTTAACAAACCCTCGGCAATTTTAAGATATTGCGGGTCGTTTTCCACGGCACAGGTTGGTTGACCCAGCGCTGCCAGTTGCAGGTTAATGTATTGCAGTTTTTCCAGTCGGTTGGGGATGGATGAATCTGAACGGGTTTTATGGGTCAATGAGTTCATGCGTGTTGATTCCGGCGGTCTGGTTAGTGTTTTATTTATTGTACCAGCTACTCAGGAATAAAATTTCTCAAACTTTTGAATGAAAACATTAAGCTGATCGGAAGGTAAATGATTGATGCCGGCAGCAGCTTTGCGTCCGCCGCCGCTTGGAAAGTTGGCACATAGTTCGTCGGCGCCGGCTTTATTGGGCTGATTTTTGTAACATGCTGGCGCTCTGACGCCAACTTGGTAACTATTGTTCTGGTTATAAGTGATCACGGCATGGGCTTTGGAAGGATTTAGGTTGGCTAAATCATTGCCGAATGCGCCGTTAACGCGTCTTGCCCAGAGAGTGTCAGGCAGGATGAATACAGCGACCGCATCGCTTTGGTATTCAGGATGAATGCTCCTGGCATTAGTCATGTCTTCTTGGTAGCCCTGTTGCAGTTGAGCAAAGAGGTGCGGATTGTCGCTGATAAAGTCAAAAGGCGATTGGAAATCGGCCATTTCCAGATACAGTTTATCCGGTGCAAAATGCAGGTCAGCCATGCAGCTGCCGTAAGCGTTATAATTAATATAAATACCTAGGTTTTTCAGGATGTCGAGCTTTGCTGGATTTAGGTGTAGGGTGGCGGCCAATTGTTCGGCGCTGTGGTTCAGGTTGTCGCCAAAGGCGGCTGTTATTGCCCACAACGGGTATTTCCCTTTTAGGTGCTGATTGATTAGCAGGCTGGTACAGACGGCGCTGTCGGTATTAATCAGCGTTTTTAGATGAGGATGCTTTTGAATGTCGCCCGACTGGTGGTGATCTACATAAAAAATATGCGCCCCGTTGTTTAAAAACGCATTAACCCGAACACTGTTTTGTTGCAGGGAAATATCCAGCACGGTGACGTAGTCGCCTGAGCTTGCGGTAAATTTATCGAGTAGCTGGATATCGCGTTTAATGCCGGTAATGAGCTTTGATGCCAGCGGTTGATCGAGGCGCAGTTGAATCAGTGCACAAATACCGTCAGCGTCGCCATTGAAAACATCGAAATGCATGCGCTTATTCCTGAATGGATAAGATATTTCGAGCGCGTAATAGCGATATGACTTGTTGTATGCTCTGTTCGAGCGAAAGTTGGCTGGTATCGATTTTTAACTCCGGGTTTTCAGGTTCTTCGTAAGGCGAAGAAATGCCGGTAAAGTCTTTTATTTCGCCTTGCCGCGCTTTTTTATAAAGTCCTTTAACATCCCGTTGTTCGCAAATCGGTAACGGGCAGCAGCAATAAATTTCGATAAAATCGCCATGCGGCATCAGGCTTCTTGCTATGGCGCGCTCCGCTTTAAAGGGTGATATAAATGCGGTAAGTGTTATCACGCCAGCTTCAAGCAGAAGCTTTGCCGTTTCACTGATGCGGCGGATATTTTCTTTGCGGTCTTTATCGCTAAAGCCCAAGTCGCTGCACAAGCCGTGGCGCACATTATCGCCGTCCAGGACAAAGGTATGTAAACCATTTTGATGCAAGTGTTCTTCTACGGCATGGGCCAGTGTTGATTTACCGGAGCCGGATAGGCCGGTAAACCAAAGGACCACCGATTTATGTGCGTTTTTTTGTTGGCGCCGTTGCCGGGTGACGGTGGCACGATGCCATACGGTATTTTGGCTTTTTTCGTTTGGCTTATTCATTAGCGGTCACCTCAATGACACTGTTTTTATTCGATCAGAGCACAGCCTATTTTAATGGTGACTTGCCAGTGTGCGACTTTGCCGTTTTCTATGTGTCCACGGGTTTCGATAACTTCAAGCCAGCGCATGTTTGTGATGGTTTCGGCAGCTTTGCTCACCGCATTTTCAATGGCTTCCTGGATGCTAATGGTTGATGATCCGGTGAGTTCTATTTTTTTGTAAACATGTTCGGTCATGATCGTTTCCTTTGTTGTGTGTAATAAAAATCCAGTTCTTGCAAACGTTCCGGCGTGCCTATATCCATCCAGAAGCCATTTGTTTTTTGCCCTGAAACTTGGCGATTTTCTATTGCTAGCCGTAACACGGGTCCTAGTTTACGGGGGCCTGTGGCTATGTGATTAAACAGTTCTGGGCGATACAGTCCGATTCCGCTAAAGGTGAATGGTTCGCTGCTGTTTGCAACGACCACTCCGGTATTATCCAAGCTGAAATCGCCTTCTGGGTGATGTGCTGGATTATCGACCAGAACCAGATGAGCCAAATCGACTGCCAGGTTTTTGAGTTCGGAAAAATCAAAGTCTGTGGCGATATCACCATTGACGACCAAAAATACTTCGTTGCCTAATAAAGGCAAGGCGTTAATGATGCCGCCTGCCGTTTCTAATGCGTGTTCGCCTTCCGGTGAGTAATTTATGCTGGCGCCAAACTGACTGCCGTTGCCTAACCGTTCTTCTATTTGTAAGCCCAGGTGGGCATGATTGATGACTATATCATTAAAACCGGCGGCAACCAGTTGTTTAATGGTATGTTCAATCAGCGGTTTGCCGGCGGCTTGCAGTAAAGGTTTGGGCGTGTGGTCGGTTAATGGCCGCATTCTTTCGCCGCGCCCTGCCGCTAAAATCATAGCCTTCATATTTCGACTTCGCTCAATGCAGGTAATACATGGGCATGCAGAAAGTCATTGAATTTGGCAAGCTCAGGGTAGGTCGCGCACACGATAGTGACGTAGTTCAGTGTGCGCGGTATGTCGCCCAGATAATTGGACTTGCCGTCTCTTAAGTGCAAACGAGAAAAAATGCCGATGGCTTTAAGATGGCGTTGGAGTCCCATCAGGTCAAACCAGCGGTTAAACTGGACTTCGCTACACTGAATCAGTCCTGCTTGCAGGAGTCGCTCAAAGTAGTTGAATCGCCATTGTTCAAGCTGTTGTTCAGGCCAGGCGATATAACAATCGCGCAATAACGATACCAAGTCGTAGGTAATCGGGCCGATAACGGCATCCTGAAAGTCGATGACTCCGGGTGAATCGTCGTTTAAAACCATCAGGTTGCGGGAATGATAATCCCGGTGTACACAGGTTCTTGGTTGCTCCAGGGCTGATGCCGTGAGCAAGGCGTTGACGTTCTCCCAAACAGCTGAGGGGATTTTAATACCCAGAAATCGATCTAAAAACCATTCGTCAAAAATAGCCAATTCTCTGCGCAGTAGCGCCTGGTCATAGTCGGGCAGTCCGGCGTGTTGTACGGGTGTTTGGGTTTGCAGTTTGAATAAACTGTCGAAAGCGCTTTGATATAGATCGGTCGCAGTGCTCGCATTAAGTTGATCCAGAAAACATTGGCAACCAAAGTCTTCCAGCAGTAAAAAGCCGTCAGTCAGGTTTTGATGAAATATGATCGGGACGTTGACCTGAGACTGCGTCAGCAGTTCGGCAATTCTAATAAAAGGTTCAATGTTTTCCTTGCTTGGCGGGGCATCCATAATAATGAATTGTCCGTCCGAGGTTTTTACCCGAAAGTAACGCCGGAAGCTGGCATCGCTGGAAGCGATTTCGCAATGGGTGATGGTGAGTAATAAATCATGCTCAAGCCAGTCAAACATCGATATTGATCTTAAATCTTCAGGCATCATGATGTTTAGGATAGATTAGTATAATGCTGTAGTAGTAAGGTAAAATAAGCGTCCGGCATTCTATTCGATTTATGATCCATTACGCTACTAAACTTGATATTACCTATGCGCCGTCGTTTATTTTTGCTTTTTTTACCTTCTATTTATACACCGGTCAGCGTTGCCAATGAGGCGCTCTGGAATTGCGTGCAAAGTAAGGATACCAAAGAGTGGGTTTGTGTAGGTGAAAAAAAACCTGCAAATAAAACCAGTGCGGCAAAAATTCCTGATCAGGTTGAACCGGTTAAAGACGTGCAGCCTGAGGCTATTACAACGATTCAGCCGATTGTGGCAGAGCCGGTAAACGTTGAATCCGAGCCCGTTCCAGTTGAGAGTGCAGAGCTTGAACCCAGCGCTCCAAAACGCTCCGAGAGTATTGAGACCGATAAAGACACCCGGCAAGTTAGCGCAGAGTCCAAGCCAGTCAATCCGCTACCTGTGACGCCTGATTCAAAAAAACTGCTTCAAACTGAATCCAATCGTCCAGGCTGGAGTTGCGATGCTAATACCGAGGGTAAAAACTGGGATTGTAAGCTGGTCGGTACCGATCCTAAAGCACAGGCGCGGCCTGTTGAAACCTATGAGCAGGGTATCAGTTTGCTCACGCCGGCGTTTGATCATAATGAAGAGCAAACCTTTAGCAATCTTAAGTCGCAACTGAAATATGATCCTTGGCTAAACTGTACTGCGCCTGGTGGTGGGAAACCGGGTTTTGTACCTGAAAAGGATTTGAGGGAGGTGTCGCCGTTGGATATTCATTCTGATTATGCAGAAATATTCGACAATGAAATTTACAGTTATGTCGGTAATGTTGAAATGACCCGCGCGGATCAGCGATCGGTTTCCAATAAAGCGAGTTACGACACTATTTCGGAGACATTGGATTTACAGGGTAGCGTCTATTACAGTGAAGATGAATTGGCCTTGCACAGTGAATCAGCCTCACTTAACTTGGCGTCCGATCAGGCTAGATTAAGGGAGGCTTTGTTTATTTCCCCGTCTACGCCGCTCAGAGGTCGAGCTAAAACAATTTATAAAGAAAGTCGCTCCTTAACGCGCTATAAAGGTGTTGCTTATACCAGCTGCCGACCCGGCAATCAGGATTGGGTCGTGCATACGGCTGAGCTGAAACTGAATAAAACGACCGGTCAAGGCGCGGCTAAAAATGCTTGGCTTGAATTTAAAGGTACGCCTGTATTTTATTCGCCTTATCTTTCTTTTCCGATAGATGACAGACGACTTTCCGGTTTTCTTGCGCCTTCATTTGGCAACACGCAACGGGGCGGATTTAGGCTGGAAACGCCGTATTATTGGAATATAGCGCCTAATTTTGATGCAACTTTACGGCCGCGATATCTGGCAAATAGAGGCGCCATACTGGGCGGCGGTTTCCGTTATTTGACAGAGATGACCGCTGGGACGACGGACCTGGAATTCATGCCTAATGACAGTCTTCGCGACAATTCCAGGTATTTTGCAGCGCTTAAAAATAACACTCAATTTACCCCACATATTAATTCAAATTTTGATTTGAATTATGTGTCGGATAAAGAGTATTTCTCTGATTTGGGTAATGCTCTTAGTACCTCGACGTACAACAGTTATCTTGTAAGCCAGGCTAACTTGGGTTATGCAAACGAGGGGGTTTCTTTAAGAGGCCATGTTGATAATTATCAATCGATTGATAAAGCGATAACCAATGAGCGCTTACCCTATCGGAGATTGCCACAAGTTAATCTGAATTTAAATCACTCATTCGATTTTATGCCATTGAATACCTTAATGGATGCCGAATATGTGTATTTTCAACATGACTCTGTCATCAATGGACAGCGAGCCAATGTTAAGCCGTCAGTCAGTTTTCCGTTGCAAACGGCCAGTACTTTTTTAACGCCAAAATTGTCTTTGCAACATACCCAGTATGCGCTAAACAATCCTAAAGGTGGCGTATTAGCCAGTGGCAACCTATCAAGAACTCTGCCGATTTTTTCTGCCGATAGCGGTCTGTATACAGAAAAAGACGTGAATTTTTTCAATAGATCTTATCTGCATACCCTTGAACCCCGATTGTTTTATTTATATGTTCCCAGCACAGATCAGAACGACATTCCGATATTTGATACGGCATTGACTGATTTTTCATTTAATAGCATGTTCTTGGAAAACCGCTTTAGCGGCACAGATAGGGTACAGGATGCTAATCAGCTGACAGCAGCTTTAACCACACGTTTGGTTGATGCTACATCGGGTAAGGAAAAGCTAAAACTCAGTGTGGGTCAGATTATTTATTTTCAGGATAGAAAAGTGACTTTGCCTGGTTACCCTATAGAAACCAACCCATTATCGCCTTTGGTAGCTGAGTTGAATGCTGGACTGACTGATCATGTTTCAGTGAATTCTGGAGTACAATGGGATCCTCATCTTAATGATATCGTTAGATATAACGCTGGCTTGCATTATGTTAATGAGCCGGGTGAGATTGTTAATCTGGGCTATCGTTATAGAAAAAATACGGTTATCCCTGATTTATCGGGGAAGAGACTTTATGATATTATTCAAAGTGATACTTCCTTCCACTGGCCGGTTTATGATAATTGGTCTGTGGTTGGGCGTTGGACGTATTCATTGCTGAACAATTCTACCCAGGAAAGTTTTTTTGGCTTGGAAAAAGAAAATTGTTGTTGGCGTTTTCGTGTTATTGGGCGACGTTGGATTAATAGTATAAACCTTAATCAAAATCCAAATACGCCTGACTTTTTGCCTATAGTCGATGCTACTGGTATAAGCCAGACAGGCGTGTTTTTTCAGATAGAACTTAAAGGATTGACGGGTATTGGCGAAAAACTGGATCAGTTTTTTGAAAATCAAATTTATGGTTATCGGAAACCTCAAGAATGATCAAACAAGAAAATATGAAAAGAACTATTGTTGCAGTGCTGCTGTGTCATTTATTGTTTGGCAGCTTTTTAGTGCACGCCGAAGTTCTCGATACCATTATCGCTGTGGTTGAAGATGACGTTATTCTTGAGAGGGAATTACAAAAAGAAGTTACGGTGATTGAGCAAAGAATACAGCAGAGTAAGGCCGCGATTCCGCCTGCGTACATACTGCGTAAACAAGTGCTGGAAAAAATGATTGTTGATAAACTCCAGCGGCAACTGGCGGAAAAAGCCGGGATTACCGTCAGCGAAGAAATGCTTAACAGTTCGACTGCAGATATAGCCCGAAGAAATAATATGGATGTCGAACAATTCAGAGCAGAACTGGAAGGGCAGGGCATTAGTTATCAAGGTTTTTTGGATAATATGCGTAACGAAATCGTTATTAATCAATTACGCGGCAGAGAGATAGGCGGACGTATTAAGGTGACTGACCGCGAGGTTGAACACTATTTGGAAACCCAGGATAAAATTGGCGAAGAGTCTACGCAGTATCATTTAGGCCATATATTGATTGCAGTCAAAGAAGGTGCGTCATCGACAGAGGTACAGCGTGCAATGAGCAAAGCCGATGATCTGGTTAAGAAACTGCGGGCAGGACAAGATTTCAGCCAAACAGCAATAAGTGATTCAGAAGATGCAAATGCCCTAAAGGGTGGTGATCTGGGTTGGCGTGCCATGAGTGAAATACCCACCTTGTTTGTTAATGAAATCAGGGAAATGAAGCAAGGCGATGTGTCTGACCCTATACGCAGTCCGAGCGGCTTTCATGTCATTAAAATGTTGCAGTTGAAAGGCATGGATAATCACATGATTATCAAAACCAAAGTTCGGCATATTTTAATTAAAACTAATGAGTTGATTGATGATGCCGAGGCAAAAAAACGCTTGTTGGCACTAAAAGTTCGCATTACTGATGGTGATGATTTTGCCGCCTTGGCGCGGGCGCATTCAGATGATAAAGGTTCGGCATTAAAAGGCGGTTCACTTGACTGGGTAGGTCCTGGTGACTTGGTTAAGCCATTTGAAGAAGCCATGGTAAATCTCGGCATTAATGAAGTGAGTGAGCCGATACAGACGCAGTTTGGCTGGCATATCATTCAAGTCTTAGGCCGGGAAAATAAGGACGATAGTAATGAGTTTAAAAAGAACTTAGTCAGAGAGGCTATTCGGAAGCGGAAAATCGAAGAAGAAACAGAGCTTTGGGTTCGCCGATTGCGTGACGAGGGTTTTGTGGAAATTTATCAGGATAGACTTTGAAACAGTTTAGTGCGGTTAGGTCGTCAAGATAGTGAAACAAATGAACAGCAATCATAAAGACCGCATGGCTGTGACTGTTCCCGACAGTGTTGCGGCATTGCCTTCATCCATGGAGGTCAGAGCAGGAGTTATGATTCCCGTGGTGGAGGTAGAACAACCCATGAATGTAAGGACAGCAGGGACTGTGGTTGCCCAACCGGGTATTAAAATGGTTCGCTATCGCCTGGGTGTGGGGTGTAAACATCAGATTAACTCGGAAGAGCTTAAAAAGGTGTTAATTGATGAGTCTGGAGTTGACAAAAATAATATTAATAATATTAATATACAAGGTGACTATACGCTTGTTGAGTTGCCCGATGAAATGCCTCAGGATATTTTTCTGCATTTAAAATCAGTGGAAATTAAACAACATAAATTGGACATAAGGCGGGTAAAAGCACGTAATAAAAAACGTGACAAAAACCAAGGTCGACGAGGAAAACAACGTGTTCGTTCGTCCGGCAATAGCGGCTCCGAGCGAGTCAGTAGTTGTTAATTCGAACGAACGGATTTCAAAGGTTAATCTTCTCTGCACACTGTTGCGTTGCTCCTGTATTGCCTAAAAGCGTCTACTTTGGTGCTTTATCTAAAAGCACCGTAAAACCCCGCCGTTCAGGGCGTGGATGTAAGTGTGCTCTTGATTTTGCAGTGATAATTATTTACTATAAAAACATGATTGCAGCCACCAAAATACGCATATATCCAGACACAAACCAAGTTGAAAAACTGGCTAAAGCGTTCGGTTGTGCGCGGTGGTTGTGG
>JAURYJ010000060.1 GCA_030653985.1 Methylobacter sp.
AGCGCAAAGAATGATAGCGGCGGGAATCGCCGGTACTGCTAACCGAGGCACTGTTAGCCAAGGCAGAGGGCGTAAACCCTCCGTTCTTGCTCGTGCCATTGACGTTAGAAGCCCCGTCCTTTAGGGCGGGGTAATTCACCATTAACATGAAAAACCACTATTAAGGGTAAGACACATGAGTTTTACCCTTAATTTAACGACTGCTCGTTTAACATTATGACAACTATACAATACATCAATACGCCTGATCAGCTGGCGAAGCTGTGTGAACAGATAAAAAAAGAATCTTGGTTAGCGCTTGATACGGAGTTTTTACGGGAAAAAACCTATTATCCAAAATTTTGCCTACTGCAAATAGCGACGCCGGAATGGGTGGCATGCGTTGACCCCATAGCATTACCGTCCCTGGATATTCTTTTTGAAGTTTTATACAGCCCATCCATCGTAAAAGTATTTCATTCCTGTCGTCAGGATTTAGAGATATTTTATCAATTAACCGGAAAATTACCTGAGCCGATTTTTGATACCCAAATTGCTGCGCCGTTGCTGGGTTTTCAGGAGAATCCGGGATATGCGATGCTGGTTTCCAGTTTATTAAATGTGAATTTAAACAAGGCCCATACTCGGGCTGATTGGAGCAAGCGGCCGTTGATAGAGGCGGAAATTCAATATGCTGCGGATGATGTCATTTATTTATGCAAGATTTATCAAATGATGTTGCAGAAATTAGCTGAGTTGGGACGGAGTGATTGGCTGGAGCGTGATTTTGCTGAATTGTCTAATCCCGATCTTTATGAGGTAAAGCCTGAAAAATCTTGGTTAAAAATTAAAGGTAAAAACAAACTAACAGGAAAACAGCTGTCGATTGTTCAAACCTTGGCTGAATGGCGGGAAAATACGGCACAGTCTGATGATCGTCCCAAGAGTTGGCTGTTGCGTGATGAGATGCTGTTCGATTTAGCCAAGCTGCAACCGGAAACAGTGAGTGAATTGGCTAATGTTAGAGGCATTAATGAACGTACGGCTAATCGTTATGGCGCAGAACTGTGCCAATTAATTATGACTGCCAAGAACCGTGCACCGATACCTTTAAATGAAAAGGGACGACCTGTAAAAAAAACGCAGCAACAAGAAGCGGTATTGGATATTTTAACGGCACTGGTTAGAATACGGGCTGAAGAAAATGCATTAAACCCCGTTATTCTTGCGACACGTAAAGATCTGGAAGAACTGCTGTTTAATGACGGTAATGAATGTCCATTATTGCATGGTTGGCGTTTTAACATGGCCGGAAGGGAGTTGGTCGGTTTGTTAAAAGGCGAATTATTACTCGGGATTCAAGCTGACAAACTGGCTATTATTGAAAACAAGTGCTTGAATTAAAATGGCCTATTTAAATTAAATCGGTAACTGCAACTGCAATTACCGAATAGCTATACTAGCAGTTGTTCTTTGACGGCTAATCCTATAAATTCCATGGTTCAGATGACTGATTGAGTCGGTGAATAGTTGACAATATATTAGGCTTGTTTTTAAACATATTATTCCTATTATGTTTTAAATTAGCTTAAGCTGATGCTTGCAGAGCTTGGTTGTCATATAATGTGGGTTTTAGATTTTTATGTTCCCGGAAGGTAAGTTAATATGAAAAAAATTGCTTTATTTGTTTCAGTTTTACTGTTCTTTTTTACTTCAATAGCCAGTGCTCATGGTCCTGTGCGTCAAAAAACCGCTGAGAAAATCACTATCAATGCACCTGCTGCAAAAGTTTGGGCTCTTATCAAAGACTTTGGTGATATGTCCTGGCATCCTGATATTGTTAACACCAGCATTCAGGGCGGCAATACCAAAGGTGCGACGCGTGTTTTAACCTTAAAAGACGGCAACACGATTACTGAAGAATTGAAAAAGTATGACGACAAGAAACTGTCTTATGCTTATAAAATTACTGAAATGAGTTCAAGTAAAAAGATTACTCATGCCGGCGCAGAAGAAGAAGTTCCCGCTTTACCCGTAACTGACTATTCAGCAAGCATTGATTTAACTGAAAAAGGTGGTAGTACTGAAGTTGATTGGAAAGCCGCTTACTACCGTGCCTACATGAACAATAATCCACCGGAAGAAATGAACGACGAAGCCGCTAATAACGCAGTAAAAGCCGTTCTGGAAACAGGATTAATTCATCTGAAAGCTTTAGCTGAAAAGTAAGCGTGTTCCTAGTGAACTATAAAGCTGTAGCGATGTGCATAGCTACAGCTTTTTTATCTACACCGCTTGCAGCACAGCCTTTTGCTTACATCAGCAATCAATTAGACGATAGCGTATCTGTTATTGATACAGCAACGGGCACGGTAGTGGATACGATTGCTGTTGCCGGTAAACCCGCTGGGGTTGCGGTTGCTCCTGATGGCAGTAAAGTTTACGTCAGTACGCCGGAGGCCAAAGGTTTTGCGGTTGTAGATACCAAAAAACGCGAAGTGATCGCCACCGTTATTGTCAATGACGGCGTGCTCGGCATTGCTGTTGGTGCAAAGGGTGAGCGCATTTATGTAGCAGACTGGTATGAAAATACCGTCTCGGTTATTGATGCGAAAAGTCTACAGTTAATTAAAACCATCGCTGTTGGTGAATCGCCATCTGGTTTAATTGTCAGTCCTGATAATCGCTGGTTATATGTCGCTAACCGAATCAGTAATTCAGTTTCAAAAATCGATCTGAATACACTGACGGTTAAAAAAACCGTGCCAGTTGGGACTCATCCGTTTGGACTTACCCTTGATGCCAGAGGTGAGCGCATTTATGTTGCCAACGTAAAAAGTGATGACGTAACCGTTGTAGAAACAGCGCGGATGCAGCCCATTGCTACCATAAAGGTCCATATGTTGCCTTATGCAACAACGCTGGCGCTTAATGATAGTCGGCTGTTGGTGACTAATCAGAATGATGGTTCGGTTTCTGTTATTGACATAGAAACCTTAAAGGAAATAGCCCTGATTACCGTTGGCGACAAACCTGAAGGCATCAACACTCATCCTGATGATCGGCATGTCTATGTGGCCAACTGGTTTGACAGCACTGTTTCGGTGATCGATGCCAAAACCCTGAAAGTGATAGCTACCATTGAAACCGGAGAAGGCAGTCGTGCTTTCGGACAATTTATCGGTAAATGATGTTGTCTCCAATCGAAATGATCTATCCACGAAAAGCATGAAAAATATAGGAGCAACTTTAGCCGCTCCTACTTAGATACAAATGACGTGTGTCGAGGGTAGGTTAAGCCAAACCCATAGCTCCGCTTTGTACTCCACGCATTTAACGCATCTGTTGAACCTAAAGCTTTTTCGTGCTTTTCGTGGACAGTACGTAACATCAATTGAATAGCCAGTCTCCTCATAAACATGTTCTCACCGAATCAACGTATGACCCCTCTCCCTTATTTTATTGACAGTGCAGAACTGTTTTCTCTTTGTGCAGATAAAGCATGGGCCGTTTTTTTGGATAGCGGTTTTCCCGGCAGCCATCAGGGTCGATACGATATTATCGTGGCTGAGCCAGTGTGTACCTTGGTCACACATGGTGAGATAACCGAGATTACCAGTGATAACCTGACACTCACATCGACTGAAAACCCATTTGATTTAGTTAAACAACAGCTTTGTCAGTTTCCGGACTTTACGTCAAATGATGATTTGCCGTTTAACGGCGGAGCCATTGGCTATTTTTCCTATGATTTGGCCCGTCGATTGGAAGCATTGCCTAAAACTGCGGCAGATGCCGAACATATTGCCGAAATGGCGGTAGGGATCTACTCGTGGGCCGTGATTATTGATCATCATCAGCAAAAAAGTTATCTGGTAGGGCAGTGCGAACAGCAAAAATGGCAAAACTTGATCAAGCAGTTCAGCCAATTACCGGTAAGGTCGGATGAACCTATGTTCAAAGTCGTCGGTGAAATTAAGTCCAATATGGACAAGAATGCCTATGTTCATGCCTTTAACCGAATCAAGCATTATCTCAGGGAAGGCGATTGTTATCAGGTGAATCTGGCGCAACGTTTTGTAGCCGATTGCGAGGGCGATCCGTGGGCGGCTTATCAAATCTTGCGTAAATTGAATGCTGCGCCTTTCAGTTGCTATCTTAATTTGCCCGAAGTGCAGATTTTATGCTCATCTCCTGAGCGTTTTTTAAAACTGACCGATGGTGTAGTCGAGACCAAGCCGATTAAAGGTACGCGGCCAAGGAAACTTGATTACGCAGAAGATCAGCAGCAGATAAAAAACCTGGAAGCCAGTAACAAAGACCGGGCGGAAAATCTGATGATTGTCGATTTGCTCAGAAATGACATCAGTAAAACCTGCAAGAGCGGTTCGGTCAAAGTGCCGATGTTATTCGATGTGGAAAGTTATGCTACCGTACATCATCTGGTCAGCACCGTAACCGGCCTATTGGCAGAAAATCAGCACGCCTTGGATTTGTTAAAAAGCTGCTTTCCTGGCGGATCGATTACCGGCGCGCCTAAAATCAGGGCCATGGAAATTATAGAAGAACTTGAACCCAACCGGCGCGGCGTTTATTGCGGGGCTATCGGCTACATCGGCTTTAACGGCAATATGGACACCAATATTGCGATTAGAACCCTAGTGCATTCAGAAAACACCATTCGTTTCTGGGCAGGCGGCGGTATCGTCAATGATTCCGTAGCAGAAGACGAGTATCAGGAGAGTTTTGACAAAGCGGCAGCCATGCTCGATTTATTGCAGCAATTTACGCAAAGTTAACTTTACCTTTAAACGGACGTAACATGATCGTTATCAAACTCGGAGGCAGTCTGTCCCGCTCGGGTGCTTTGACTAACTGCTTGAATACGGTAGAGGAAAACTATCAGGGCAGGGCAGTCGTTATTGTTCCCGGCGGCGGCGCGTTTGCCGATCAGGTCAGACTGGCCCAACAACAGTGGCAATTCAACGATAATACCGCGCACCACATGGCGCTTTTAGCCATGCAGCAAATGGCCTTGCTGTTTAATGGGCTTAAACCCAATTTCGCTGTTGCTGAAAATATCGCAGCCATTAAAAACCCGCAAAACCGGAACAAAACCGTCATTTGGTCACCGGATATTAGTGAGCTCGATAATGCAGGCATTCCGGCATCTTGGGATATAAGCTCAGACAGTTTGGCGGCATGGCTGGGTCATACGCTTTCGGCAACCGAACTTATCCTGCTAAAGTCAGCCGCCATTGATGCCGAACTTAGCTTTCAGCAACTGGCGGAACAACACATCATCGACGAAGCCTTTTGCGATTTTGTCGCGAAAGCCGCTTTTAAAACACGTATTATTACCGCGAAAAACTGGGTTAATTAAATGTAATATACGATAAATTGTAGGGGCGACCGGTTGGTCGCCCTTTGCGTGAAAGGAACCCCTCACCATGTTAAAAGGTTGGCAACGGAACTGCATAAAAATAGCCGAGTGGTTTCCATTGTGGATAGTAAGCGGCTGTTTTTGGGCATGGTGGCAACCGGAGGCATGGCTATGGTTTCAGCCTTATATTGCGATCGGGCTCGGCGTTATCATGTTGGGCATGGGACTGACCTTACGCTTGGCCGATTTTTCAGCCGTTTTACGGATGCCAAAGATTGCTGCCATTGGCGTAATATTTGCTGCATTGATCGGTATTTTTATCATGGCGCCTTATTTTTGGCCGGTGCTGGTTATTGTTTTGTTGATGGTAATCTTGATGACGCTAGGTAATGGCAATAAAACTTAAGGGGTGACCTGTCTCTAGCTATCTGCCCATTTTTTTGTTCAGGCGTTACAATGTGCGCCATTATAATTAACTCATCGGTCTTATTTAATATGGAAAAAATAAAGGTTCTTTTTGTGTGTCTGGGCAATATTTGCCGGTCGCCTACGGCGGAAGGCGTGTTTACCAAGCTGGTCAAAGATCATGATTTGGAAGTATGTTTCACGATCGATTCGGCAGGCACTCATGCTTACCATGTTGGCAAAGAGCCTGATTTACGCTCCCAAGCGGCCGCCCTTGAACGAGGCATTGATTTATCCGGTTTACGTGGCAGACAAGTCATTAACGGGGATTTTGAAGATTTCGATTTTGTGCTGGCGATGGATGATGAAAATTATTCAATACTGATCAATGCCTGTCCTGAACAATACAAAACCAAAATCAAATATTTTCTCGATTATGCGCCGCAGCTGGGTGAACGCCAGGTGCCTGACCCTTATTATGGCGGCCAATACGGTTTTGAGCGGGTGTTGGATATGATTGAACAGGCCTCTGCCGGTTTTTTAAAAACCTTGCAGGAATCGGGTCGGATTAAATCAACGGGGTAATGTCATGGCAATAATATCGAATACCGTCATTTATCTGGATGGCGATGTCGTACTGGAAGCTTTTTTTGCCTTTGATGATGAAATTTCAGGCCGCAGACCGGCGGTTTTAATTAATCATACCTGGACGGGGCGGGATGATTTTGTTGCCGAGAAAGCTAAAAAATTGGCCGCTTTGGGTTATGTCGGTTTTGCGGTTGATATGTACGGCAAGGGTGTTTTAGGGGCTAGTCCTGAAGAAAATATGAAGCTGATGCAACCTTTTATGGCTGATCGCGTTATGTTGCAACAGCGCATGAAAGCGGCTTTGGCGGCGGTGAGATTAATGCCTTGGGTTGACGACAGTAAAATCGCCGCGATTGGTTTTTGTTTTGGCGGCTTGTGTTCGCTTGATCTGGCTAGAGCTGGCGCTGATATTAAGGGTGTGGTGAGTTTTCATGGCTTGCTGGCTGCGCCTGAAAAACCCCAGAATAACGCGATTAAGGCAACGATTTTGGCTTTACATGGTCGGGATGACCCGTTGGTTCCGACTGAGCAAGTGCTGGCCTTCGAGCAGGAAATGACCGATGCAGGTACAGACTGGCAGTTGCATACCTACGGCAATACACTGCATGGATTTACTAATCCGCTTGCCAATGATCCCGTATTGGGTGCTGTCTATCAGCCTGACTCGGATCGGCGCTCGTGGATAGCGATGCAAAACTTTTTGTCGGAAATATTCGGCTGATGAGGAAGTCAGTCGCGTCGTGCGCCCTAAGCTAAGCAACGCGCACGATACAGTTAATCAGCGTTGTTTTAATTGCCCTCTGTCTGAAGCAAAACGGGATCGATTGCAGTGTAAGAGATAAAACGCTATCAGCTTCGACACAATTGCGACAATTTGTTATAATCTGCGGCTTATTTCATGCCATGTAGTCACACTTAAAACAAGAAAAATCAGGATAAGTGTGTTCGTACTTAGTCATGAAACCATGCCGTTCTAAATGAACTGCACACTGTAGTGTATAGGGATCAATGTCAAACTTCGCTAAAGAAATAATACCCGTCAATCTCGAAGACGAGATGAAACAATCCTATCTCGATTACGCCATGAGCGTTATCGTCGGTCGAGCCCTTCCAGATGTCAGAGACGGCCTTAAGCCGGTGCATCGCCGCGTGTTATATGCAATGAGCGAGCTTGGCAATGATTGGAACAAGCCTTATAAAAAATCGGCGCGTGTCGTCGGTGACGTGATCGGTAAATATCACCCTCATGGTGATACGGCGGTTTATGACACCATGGTACGGATGGCGCAGAATTTTTCGATGCGTTATATGCTGATCGACGGACAGGGAAATTTCGGTTCGGTTGACGGCGATTCACCTGCGGCGATGCGTTATACCGAAGTGCGGATGTCGAAAATCGCCCATGAATTGCTGGCCGATCTTGACAAGGAAACCGTCGATTTTGCGCCGAACTATGACGAATCGGAGTCTGAGCCTAAGGTTTTGCCGACCCGGGTGCCGACTTTGCTGATTAATGGCTCATCCGGTATCGCAGTCGGTATGGCGACTAATATTCCGCCACATAATTTGTCTGAAGTGGTCGGTGCCTGTCTGGCGATGATCGATCAGCCTGATCTTACTGTGCATGATTTGATGGCTCATATCCCGGGGCCGGATTTTCCTACCGCCGCCTTTATTAATGGCGCTGCCGGTATTTACAGTGCTTATACCACCGGTCGGGGCAAAATTTATTTACGCGCACGCTGTCATTTTGAAGATATCGGCGACAGCAGTCGGCAAGCGATTATTACCACGGAATTGCCTTATCAGGTCAACAAGGCCAGATTGCTGGAGAAAATTGCCGAGCTGGTTAAGGAGGGCAAGCTTGAAGGCATTTCCGGTCTGCGTGATGAATCGGACAAAGACGGCATGCGCATGGTGATTGAGCTGCGTCGCGGCGAAATGCCCGAGGTGGTATTAAATAATCTGTACAAGCAGACGCAATTCCAGACTGTGTTCGGCATCAATATGGTTGCCCTGCTGGATGGTCGTCCGCATTGCATGAATCTTCTGGAGATTATCAGCGCCTTTATTAATCACAGGCGGGAAATCGTTACCCGCAGAACCATTTACAATCTACGCAGGGCCAGGGAAAGAGCGCATATTTTAGAAGGGCTTGCGGTGGCGTTAGCCAATATCGACGAGATGATTGCGCTGATTAAATCGGCGGGCAATCCGGCCGAGGCTAAAGTCGGTTTGTTGGAAAAAAGTTGGGATGCTGGGCTGGTTTCAACATTGTTGGAGCGCGCCGATGCGGATCGTTCCCGGCCGGAAGACTTGGCCGTAGAATTCGGTATTCATGCCGGGATTTACCGGCTGTCTGAAACCCAGGCTCAGGCTATTCTCGATTTGCGTCTGCATCGCTTGACCGGTCTGGAGCAGGACAAGATAGTCAATGAATACAAGCAGCTGCTGGAACAAATTGATGAGTATCTGTTTATTCTGGGTAGCGATACTCGCCTGATGGAAATCATCAGGGAAGAGTTGGTCGCTATCAAAGATCAGTATTCTGACCCGCGCCGTACCGAAATCTTGCAAAATCATTTGGATTTGTCCGAGGCGGATCTGATTACCGAAGAAGATATGGTGGTGACCATGTCGCACGAAGGCTATGTCAAATCACAACCGTTGAGCGATTACACGGCGCAACGGCGCGGCGGTCGCGGCAAGTCGGCGACGCAAACTAAAGAACTGGATTATGTCGATAAGCTGATTGTGGCCAATACCCACGATACTATTCTGTGTTTTTCCTCTCGGGGAAAAGTTTACTGGCTGAAGGTCTATCAGTTGCCGGTTGCCAGTCGCGCCGCCAGAGGCAAACCTTTCGTCAATTTGCTGCCATTGGAGCAGGGCGAAAAAATCAATGCGATATTGCCGATACGCGAGTTTACCGACACTAAATTCATTTTTATGGCGACCTCGGCGGGTACCGTCAAAAAGACGCCGTTAAAGGAATTTGAGCGTCAGCGCACTAACGGTAAAATCGCCATCGATTTAAGAGAAGACGATACGCTGGTGGGCGTTGCTGTGACCGATGGGCAGCAAAACGTGCTGTTGTTCAGCAGCACCGGCAAGGCGGTCTGTTTTAATGAAGCGGATGTGCGCTCCATGGGCAGAACGGCGTCCGGGGTGCGCGGAATTCGTTTGCAGGAAGGGCAAAAAGTCATTTCCCTGATTATCTCGACCGAAGGTACGGTGCTGAACATCACCGAGAACGGCTACGGCAAGCGCACCAAACTCGAAGAGTTTACCTGCCATAAACGCGGCGGCCAGGGTCTGATTGCGATACAAACATCGGCGCGTAACGGCGCTGTGGTTGGCGCGGTGCTGGTCAATGATAATGACGAAATTATGCTGATTACCGATGGCGGCACCCTGGTGCGTACCCGGGTTGACGGCATCTCGGTGGTCGGCAGAAATACCCAGGGTGTAACGATTATTCGATTGGGTAAAAAGGAAAAAGTCATCGGCGTTGATCGTATCGAAGGTTTAGCCGGGGTGGATGATGCCGATGAAGAAGAAGACGTTCTTTTAGCCGATGCCGAATCAGAGCCGGATGCATCGGATGAAACAACCAATGACGACAGTGAATCAGGTGAGGAATCGTAATGTCCAGAGTTTATAATTTTAGCGCAGGTCCGTCTGCATTTCCTGAATCGGTATTGCAACAAGCGCAACAAGAAATGCTGGAATGGCGCGATAGCGGCATGTCGGTTATGGAAATGAGCCATCGCGGCAAGCATTTTTCCAGTATTGCCGAAGAGTTGGAAAGCGATTTGAGAGCGCTGCTGGCCGTTCCTGAAAACTATAAGGTTTTGTTCCTGCAAGGCGGAGCAACGGCACAGTTTTCGTTGATACCGCAGAATATCCTGAACGGCAAGACCAAGGCCTGTTACCTGAATACCGGCGCCTGGTCGGAAAAGGCGATCAAGGACGCCAAGGCTTATTGCGAAGTGCAAGTTAGCGCCAGTTCGGAAGCGTCAAAATTTACCACCATTCCCGATGCGGCCAGCTGGGCTATTGATAGCGAAGCGGCTTATTTGCATTACACCTCTAATGAAACCATACACGGCGTGGAGTTCCAGACTTGCCCAGATAGCTTGGGTCTGCCGCTGGTGTCGGATATGTCGTCTAATATTTTATCGCGCAAGATTGATGTTAGTCAGTACGGTTTGATTTACGCCGGAACCCAGAAAAATATGGGCCCTGCAGGCGTGACTGTGGTGATAGTCAGAGATGATTTAATTGGTTATGCATCTAAAACGGTACCTTCAGTTTTTAACTATGCCGAACAGGCAAAAAATCAATCGATGCTGAATACACCGGCAACCTATAGCTGGTATCTGGTCGGGTTGATACTTAAGTGGTTAAAAGAGCAAGGCGGTGTTGAAGGCATAGAACAACGCAATATCGCTAAGGCGGCGAAACTGTATCAGGCCATCGACCAGTCGACTTTGTATTCCAATCCGGTGGAAATAGCCTCACGTTCACGAATGAATGTCCCCTTTATTCTGGCCGACGAAAGCCTGGATAAACCGTTTTTGGCGGCAGCAGAAGCCAATGGTTTGTTTGAGTTGAAAGGTCATCGTTCAGTGGGCGGTATGCGGGCTAGTATTTATAATGCGATGCCGGAAGCCGGTGTGCTGGCTTTGATCGATTTTATGGCTGAATTTGAACGCAGCCATTAATCGACAGCTTACAAATTGAATCAGGCTACTAAGGATACTTCCATGCCATCCGTTACTCCGCTTTCTGAGTTAAGAGACAAAATTGATGCCATCGATAAGCAGCTTCTGCTCTTGATGAATCAACGTGCAGCGTACGCAATGGAAGTTGCCAAGACCAAAATTGCACAGGGTGAACAAGGGTCGTTTTACCGTCCTGATCGCGAGTCATTGGTATTGCGGCGCATAAAAGACTTAAATCAGGGGCCGTTAACCGATGATACGGCGGCTCATTTTTTCAGGGAATTGATGTCGGCCTGTTTGGCGCTTGAAAAACCGCTGGATGTGGCTTATTTAGGTCCTGAGGGCACATTTACCCAGCAAGCTGCCATTAAACATTTCGGTTCAGCGGTTAAAACCGTACCGGCGACAACGATTAACGATATTTTTAATGCGGTGGAAAATGGTAACTGCCAGTTTGGCGTGGTGCCGGTCGAAAATTCCACCGAAGGCATCATCAGTCATACGCTGGATCGTTTTTTGGCTTCACCGCTCAAAATATGCGGCGAAGTTGAAATCAGGGTGCATCAAAATCTGATGGGGCTGGTAGATAATCTGGATGAAGTCACCGAGGTGTTTTCACATCAGCAATCACTGGCGCAGTGTCGGCAGTGGCTGGATAACCATTTGCCCAATGCTAAGCGAACTGCGGTCAATAGCAATACCGAGGCGGCAAGATTAGCATCAACCCATAAACAGGCGGTTGCCATAGCGGGCATTGTTGCGGCTGAAATTTATCGATTAAATGTCATCGAAAAGAATATCGAAGACGAATCCAATAATACCACCCGTTTTATTATTATCGGACAGCAAATATCGACGCCAACGGGTAACGATAAAACCACTCTGGTCGTTTCTACAGGCAATCAACCCGGTGCGTTGCACAGAATACTTGAGCCTTTTGCAAGATTGAATATCGGCATGGTGCATATCGAATCCAGGCCGTCACGTCAGGGATTATGGGATTATGTGTTTTTTATCGATATTGAAGGTCACTGTGATGACAGCGATGTTGCTAAGGCGCTGAAACTGTTGAAAGCCAACGTTAATATGCTAAAGCTTTTAGGTTCTTATCCTAAAGCCGTACTGTAAACATTTCCCCTTCATCCTTTCGGCTGTAGGGGCGAATTAATTCGCCCAAAGGCAATTCATGAACAACACTGATAAAATTTATAATCTTGCCGTGTCCGGCGTGCAAAAACTTATCCCTTATACACCCGGTAAGCCGATTGAAGAACTTGAGCGTGAATTGGGGCTTACCAACATCATAAAGCTTGCCTCTAATGAAAACCCTTTAGGGCCCGGAAAAAAAGCCTTGGCCGCGATACAGGCGACTTTGAAGGATTTGGCCTTGTATCCGGATGGCAACGGTTTTAATTTAAAGTCCGCGCTAGCTGATAAATACGCTGTTGATATAAGCCAGATTACGTTGGGAAATGGCTCTAACGAAATTCTGGAGTTGGTAGCCAGAGCGTTTTTAACGCCCGAACTTGAGGTGGTTTTTTCGCAGCATGCTTTTGCCGTGTATCCGTTGGTGACTCAGGCAGTTGGCGCTACGGCGGTAGTGGCTCCCGCGTTGAATTACGGTCACGATCTGGATGCGATGCTGGAACGGGTTACCGACAAAACACGCTTGGTATTTATCGCGAATCCGAATAATCCTACCGGTACTTTGTTGAGTCATACCGATTTGGAAGTATTTATTAAGGCATTACCGGACACTTGCATCTGTGTGCTCGATGAAGCCTATTGTGAGTTTGTTGGTGACCAAAGCGCGGGAAATTCAATAGCCTGGCTGAAAAAATACCCTAATCTATTGATTACACGTACTTTTTCTAAGGCTTACGGGCTGGCCGGGTTGCGTATTGGCTATGGCTTATCCAGTCCGCAACTAGCCGACATCCTGAATCGGGTGCGTCAGCCTTTTAATAATAATATGCTGGCTTTGGCCGCTGCCGAAGCCGCGTTGACGGATACTGAGCATCTGCAAAATACCCTTGCCGTTAATGCTCAAGGTATGCAGTTGATAACCGAAGGCTTTAAAGCTTTGGCTTTGGAATGGATTCCGTCAGCAGGTAATTTTGTATTGGTCGACCTGAAACAGCCTGCGATGCCGATTTATGAGGCATTGCTCCGCAAAGGCGTTATCGTCAGGCCGGTTGGTGTGTATGAATTGCCCAATCACCTGCGCATCACCATAGGTACGCAGACGGAAAATGAGCTGTTTTTGCAGGCATTAACTGAAGTTATATCTGTGTTATGAATACACGAAGAATTCGCCGCTACAGTGGTTGCTAATGTTTAACCGGCTTTGCATCATCGGCGTCGGTTTAATCGGCGGCTCTATTGCCCGTTCTGCAAGGCAGCAGGGTTTATGCCATCGCATAATCGGCTATGGACGGAAGTCCGATGAGAAAAATCTGCAAGCGGCAAAGCGCCTGGGTGTTATTGATGACTATACTCTGGAGTTGGAAAAAGCCGTTCATGGTGCCGATTGTGTGGTCATTGCGACGCCGGTTGCCAGCATCGAGAGCATTTTTTCTCAGCTTAAATCGTTGTGGTCGGATAGCGCGATTTATACCGATGTGGGCAGCACCAAAGGCAGCGTTATCGCCGCAGCAGAGCGGGTTTTCGGTAGGGTTCCTGATAACCTGGTTCCTGCTCATCCGATTGCTGGAGCAGAGCAAAGCGGCGTTACAGCTTCAGTGGATGACTTGTTTGTCAATAAACGCCTGATTATCACACCGGTTGAAAATACTCAGCCTGAAGCGGTGCAAAAAATTCAAAGTTTTTGGGAAGGACTGGGGTCGTTGGTGTCAGTGATGGAGGTGCAGCATCATGATAGCGTGTTGGCAGCAACCAGTCATTTACCGCATATTCTGGCTTTTGCGCTGGTCGATATGCTCGGGCATAAAGACGAACAGGGCGAGATTTTTCAATATGCGGCCAGTGGGTTCAAAGATTTTACCCGGATTGCATCCAGCGATCCTACGATGTGGCAGGATATTTGTACGGCTAACAAGGATGAAATTATTCCTTTAATTGAGCAGTTAAAGGATGAATTAGATAAAATACAATGTTTGCTGGAAAATGATGATAGCCAGCAACTTTTTGCAACCTTTACGTATGCCAGAAATGCTCGGCAACGCTTTCTTGATCAGTTCAATACTAATTAATATGTCAAAATCAATCACATTTCAGGTTCAACCCGGCGGTAAATTACACGGTGAGGCACGCGTGCCCGGCGATAAATCTATGTCGCACAGGTCAATCATGCTGGGTTCGCTAGCAGAGGGTGTTACTCATGTAAAAGGCTTTCTCGAAGCGGAAGATGCGCTGGCAACTTTGCAGGCTTTTCGTGATATGGGTGTTGAAATTGAAGGCCCGGTTAATGGCGAATTGACCATACACGGTGTCGGCAAGCATGGTTTAAAAGCGCCTAAAAAAGATTTGTATCTGGGCAACTCAGGTACGTCCATGCGTTTGCTGAGCGGTTTATTGGCAGGTCAGGCATTTAACTCGGTATTAACCGGCGATAAATCATTATCCGGCAGACCGATGAAACGGGTCACGGAGCCGTTGGCCGCCATGGGTGCCGATATAAAAACCACCGAGCGCGGCACAGCACCCTTGCATATCACCGGCAGGACGGGGCAGTTGACCGGCATTAATTATGCGATGCCAATGGCCAGCGCACAGGTTAAGTCCTGTCTATTGCTGGCAGGCATGTACGCGCAAGGCGTAACCAGCGTTACCGAGCCGGCGCCTACCCGCGATCATACCGAACGGATGCTGTCAGGGTTTAATTATCCGGTTAAGCGGCAAGGCAATAAAGTCAGCATTACTGCTGAAGGCAGTTTGACGGCAAGCGATATTGATGTGCCCAGCGATATTTCATCGGCGGCATTTTTCCTGGTTGGGGCGTCTATTGCACCGGGTTCTGATCTGTTGTTGAAACACGTAGGTATTAATCCGACGCGTACCGGCGTCATCGGCATCCTCAGATTGATGGGTGCCAACATTGAAGTGCTTAACGAGCGCACGGTTGGCGGTGAGCCAGTAGCTGATTTGCATGTTGTTTACAGTCCTCTTAAAGGTATAGATATTCCCGAGCATCTGGTGCCGCTGGCTATCGATGAGTTTCCGGTGTTGTTTGTCGCCGCAGCATGCGCAGAAGGCCAGACGCGATTAACCGGAGCGGAAGAGCTCAGGGTAAAAGAATCGGATCGCATTCAAGTGATGGCAGACGGTCTGCAAATATTGGGCGTAGATGCCCAGCCTACCGAAGATGGCATGATTATTCAGGGCGGTGCTATAGGCGGCGGCGAGGTTGTATCTCATGGCGATCACAGAATAGCGATGTCGTTTTCAATTGCCGGTTTGCGTGCTAGTGCGCCCATTACTATCCATGATTGTGAAAATGTGAATACCTCATTCCCCGAATTTAGAGACCTGGCCTTACGTTTAGGTCTTGATCTTGTTTGCCGGGAACAGTAATGAATATTCCGGTATTGACAATTGATGGCCCTAGCGGTGCCGGAAAAGGCACGGTTAGCCGAGCGGTAGCTAAAAAAATGGGCTGGAATTATCTGGATAGCGGCTCTATTTATCGTTCGCTGGCGGTTGCGGCATTAAAACAGCATGTTGATTTGGAAAATGAAGTCGCCATTGTCAATATCGCTAAGACGATGGTGTTGGAATTTGATTGTGGTGATGAATTGGTCGTCAGACTCGATGGGAATGACATCACCGCCCAACTAGGCCTTGAAAATACCGGTAATGCGGCTTCCATTGTTGCGGCGCTTCCCGAAGTCAGGCAGGTTTTATTGCAAAAACAAAAAGATTTTAAACGCTTGCCAGGATTAGTTGCAGATGGGCGTGACATGGGGACAGTGGTTTTTCCAGGCGCTGAAAATAAAGTATTTTTAACGGCCAGCGCCGCTGAAAGAGCTAAAAGACGATATAAACAGTTGATAGAAAAAGGGATTGGTGCTAACCTTGCACAGATAACAAACGAGATAGAAGAACGTGATCGCCGGGATATGGAGCGTAAAACCGCTCCGTTAGCTATGGCCAGTGACGCGCTTTATATCGATTCTTCGGATATGACGCTAGAGACTGTTATTGAAGAAGTGCTGAATTTAATCCGTTAAGGATTTTTTACGTGGTCACCTCAAATGGTTGGGTGTGATCTTTTTTTTAAACTTTGATAAAGAAAAAGCTTGTTCGAGTTTCGACAGGCGTGGGAATAGAAAATGAGCGAAAGCTTTGCTGAATTATTTGAAGAAAGTCTAATCAAGACGGAAATGCGTCCTGGTGCCATGTTAATGGGTACGGTTGTTGATATCGAAAACGATATGGTCATCGTCAGTACGCATTCTAAATCAGAAGGTGTCATTCCAAAATGGCAGTTTCTCAATAACGATGGTGAATTAGAAGTTGCCATTGGCGATATAGTCGAGGTTGCCCTTGATTTATTTGAAGACGGCCTTGGTGCTACACTTCTTTCTCGTGATAAAGCGAAGAAAAATAAAGCTTGGTCAGAACTTGAAAATGCTTTTGAAAAAGAAGCAACCATTGTCGGTCGAATTACCGGCAAAGTTCGCGGTGGTTTCACTGTGTCTGTTGGTGCATTACGTGCTTTCTTGCCTGGTTCATTGGTTGATGTTCGCCCAATCAGAGACACGACTTTCTTAGAAAATCGTGATCTGGAATTCAAAGTTATAAAAATAGATCAAAAACGTAACAACGTGGTTCTGTCTCGTCGTGCTGTGGTAGAAAAAGAATACAGCGCAGAAAGAGAAGAATTACTGAAAACGCTGGAAGAAGGCGCAGTCGTTACCGGTGTAGTTAAAAACCTGACTGATTATGGCGCATTTATCGATCTTGGCGGTATTGATGGTCTGTTACACATCACTGATATGGCATGGAGACGCGTACGTCATCCGTCCGAGTGTGTAGAAATCGGTCAAGAAATTAAAGTTAAGGTTCTGAAATACGACAAAGAGAAAAATCGTGTTTCATTAGGCATGAAGCAAATGGGTGAAGATCCATGGCAAAACATTGCTCGTCGCTATCCTGCGGGCACACGCGTATTTGGTAAAGTCAACAATCTGACTGATTACGGTTGTTTTGTTGAAATTGAAGAAGGCGTAGAAGGTTTGGTTCACGTTTCTGAAATGGACTGGACCAACAAAAACGTTAACCCTTCTAAACTCGTTCAATTAGGCGATGAAGTCGAAGTGATGGTTCTGGAAATCGATGAAGAACGTCGTCGTATTTCTTTAGGCATGAAACAGTGCAAAACCAATCCTTGGGATGAATTTGCAGCAACGCATAACAAAGGCGATAAAATCTCCGGAAAAATCAAGTCAATTACTGATTTTGGTATTTTCATCGGCTTAGATGGCGGTATTGATGGTCTGGTTCATATGTCTGATATTTCCTGGGCAGATGAAGGCGAAGCTTCGGTTCGCGACTTCAAGAAAGGTGATGAACTGGAAACTGTTATTTTAGCGGTTGATTCCGAACGCGAACGTATCTCTTTAGGTATTAAACAACTTGAACAAGATCCATTCCAAAACTTTCTGGCTACACACGAAAAAGGTAGCTTGGTAAAGGGAACGGTTAAAGAAGTTGATGCTAAGGGTGCGGTTATCACTTTAGATGACAATGTCGAAGGCTATTTACGTGCTTCTGAAATCCAACGTGATCGTGTTGAAGATGCCAGAACCTTGTTAAAAGAAGGTGATGCACTTGAAGCTAAATTCATTGGCGTAGACAAGAAAAGTAAATCAATTTCTTTATCTATTAAAGCTAAAGATAGCGATGAAGAGACTCACACTATTAAAGATCATTCTCAGCAATCGGTTAGTGCATCTACATCGACTACATCTACTTTTGCTGATCTCTTTAAGCAACTGGAAAAATAAAAATCATAAGGGGTATGTACAATACCTGCCCCTTTTAATTTTATTGAGTAACTAGTCAACAGAGCCAATTTTATAATGGACACGGATGCTAAAAGTGGGCGCCTCTAGGCGACATTGATTAGATGGATTTAAACGGATTTTAATCAGTTAATGACTTAGATTTATTTGTTATTTCATCAGTAATTATCTGCCTAATCTGTGTTATCCGTAATCCATTATTCTAACTGCTGAGCAGTTGCTTTATTTGTTTGTTTTCGCAGGATAGAATGTGACAAAATCAGAATTAATTGAAGCTCTTGCCAAACATCAACCGCATCTGGCACAGAAAGATGTAGAGATAGCGGTAAAATGTATCATTGAACAAATGAATCAGGCGTTATCTTCCGGGGAAAGAATCGAGATTAGAGGTTTTGGTAGTTTTTCGCTACATTTACGTCCTCCTCGTATGGGGCGGAACCCTAAAACAGGTGAATCTGTAGCCTTATCAAAAAAACATGTGCCTCATTTCAAGCCCGGTAAGGAGCTTCGTGATAGGGTGGATGCTTCGCGAGATAAATGTAAGATAGTCGATTAATCGTTAGTGTGTTAGGGCTCTGTAAAACTTATGCAGAGCTTTAATGTTAACGTTTTTAAAGTAAAAAGAATTACCCTCCTTTATTTTTATATCCCCATTTCTGTTTGAGTTTTTGTTTGTTCAATGCTAGCCATTGAATCGCAATAATAGGTATTGCTGAATCTATTTCGCCGTTTTCCAGCATATGATAGACCTCGTCAAAATCAACAGCGCGTACTAAAATATCCTCGTCTTCATGATCTAAGCCATGAATGCCACCGATTTGAGTGCTATCGACTTTTCCACAAAATAGGGTGATCCACTCGGATGAACCGCCCGGTGTGGTATAAAATTCATTGATGACCATCAATTGCTGAATTTCACAGCCGGCCTCTTCCCAGGACTCTCGATAAGCGACTTCCTCCGCAGTTTCACCTGCTTCGATGGCTCCAGCAACAATTTCCACTAGCCAGGTTTTATCTGGATTTAAAATTGCTCCGGCTCTGAACTGTTCGATCAGTACCACCTTATCGGTGTCGGCGTCATATAACAGAACTGCAACGCAGCTGCCGCGCACGAACAATTCGCGAGTTATTTCAGCACTCCATCCGCCGCCAAACAGCGTATGTTTAAGCCGGTATTTTTCGACGCGGAAAAAGCCCTGATAAACGATGTCCTTGCTTAAGATTTCAAATTGTTTATCCATGATTACCTTGGTACTCAACCTTATAAATGACACCGCGCTTATCATCGCTAATTAACAGGCTGCCATTTGGCATTTCCAGAATATCAACAGGACGGCCAAGCACCTTGCCGGTTTTAGTTAACCAGCCGTCAATAAAAACCTGCTCGGCAACCGGCTTGCTTTGTTTGAATTTCACCAACACAACACGATAGCCGTGCGGTTCGGATCGGTTCCATGAACCGTGTTCTGCGACAAATAACTGATTTTTAAATTCGACCGGAAATTGCTTGCCCCGATAAAAACGCAGCCCCAAGGGGGCCAAATGCGCCTTGAACTTCCATACCGGTGCGGTAAATTGTCGGCATGTTTTACCGGCAGAAAGCTCAGGATCAGGAGTATCGCCCCCGTGACAATAAGGAAAACCGAAATGTTCGCCGGTAGTCGTCCACTGATTAAGTTCATCGGGCGGCAAATCATCGCCCATGTAATCACGGCCATTATCACTAAAAAACAAGGCATCGGTTTCCGGTTGCCAGTCAAAGCCCACCGAACTTCTGATGCCTCTGGCAAGAATCTCAAAGCCGCTACCGTCGGCATTTAACCTGACCAGCGATGAATAGATTGGTTTTTCAGGTTCGCAAATATTGCACGGCGCTCCGACGGTCGTGTACAGCTTATTATCGGGGCCAAAGCGAAGATATTTCCAGCCGTGATGCCGCTCTGATGGAAATTGATCGTAAACTACAACGGGTTTAGGCGGACTGGCTAATTGCTGGCTGATACGGTCGAAACGGATAATGCGGTTAACTTCTGCCACGTATAGGGTATTATCCTTGTAGGCAACGCCGTTAGGCATGTATAAGCCGTTAGCGATAACATAACGCCTATCCGCTACGCCATCGCTATTGCTGTCCTGTACCGCATAAACTGCGCCTTCAGCTCCCGTGCCGATAAACACCACAGCGTTATCACCCAAAGCCAAACTGCGAGCATTGGGCAGGTTATCGGCAAAAATAGACACGGTAAATCCTGCCGGTACATGCAGTTGTTTTAGCATGTCCTGATGACTGTTTTGCTCAGCAAAGGCTAAATAAGGCGTAATTAAAAACAAAGCAGACAGTATTACTTTTATAATAGACATCAGAATATCCTCCATCAATAAATTTAGATTATAGTCGCATTCTTAGGAGGGTTGGAATGTGTTATTCACCCCCCATATTGATCAAACCTTAACTTATCAAAAAGGCTTAAGCATATGCAGCGTATTTTTCTTTTTTTGGCAACCAATGTGGCAATATTGGTTGTGGTTAGTATTGTTTTTAATGTGTTGGGCTTAAGCGGCACGCTGGATGCTCAAGGCATCGACCTTAATTTGAATGCTCTGTTAGTCATGTCGGCCATCATCGGTATGAGCGGCTCCGTTATTTCTTTGGCCATGTCTAAATGGTCTGCAAAAAGAGCAATGGGAGTGCACGTTATTGAACAACCTCAAAATCAAACCGAGCAGTGGCTGATCGACATCGTAGCCAAACAAGCTAGGCAGGCGGGTATCGGTATGCCGGAAGTCGGTATCTTCCAAACGCCTGACGCCAACGCGTTTGCTACCGGCATGAGCAAAAACAGTGCATTGGTAGCGGTCAGTAGCGGTCTGCTGCAAAACATGAACGCCGATGAGGTTGAAGCGGTTGTCGGCCATGAAATCAGTCATGTTGCCAACGGCGATATGGTGACGATGGCATTGATGCAGGGCGTAGTAAACACCTTTGTGTTCTTTTTCGCCACCATTATCGGTCATCTTGTCGACCGGATGGTGTTTAAAACCGAACGCGGTCGCGGCCCGGCCTATTACATCACCCAGATAGCGGCTCAAGTTGTGCTGGGAATTTTGGCGTCCATGCTGGTGATGTGGTTCTCCCGTTACCGGGAATTTAAAGCAGATGCCGGTGGCGCTAAGTTGGCCGGACGGGAAAAAATGATTGGCGCTCTGCGCGCCTTACAGCGCGGACACGAAGCGGAAGATCTGCCGGGACAATTGGCAGCTTTCGGTATTAACGGCAGCGGTGTGAGCAAGTTGTTTATGAGCCATCCGCCATTGGAAAAGCGCATTGCCGCGTTACAAAATAACCGTTAACTCAAGTTTAAAAGCATAAAACCACGAAGAACACCGAGTACAGGAAGTTTTTTATCTTGATGTCCTTCGTGGTTAATTAATCCTGCTTATATCATGCCCCAGCATCAATTCATTCGCTTTGCCCTAGCTCTGTCATCTGACCAATATCTTAAGGTCTATCAAGGCATGGCCAAAAATGTTTCTGTCGTTGCCGATGATGGCAGAAGAATTGTCTTTCCGGCGGGCAGAATACAGTCTTTTTTAACCAATCAAGGCATCAATGGCTATTTTGAGATAGAGTTAACGCCCGAAAACAAATTCGTCAGCATTAAAAAATTAAATTAAAGCCTTATGTTTATCCGTTTTTCAGGCGTCGATAAATTCTCATTACTCAAATTGAAGGTGTGCGATTGAAAACAGAAGTTCTAGTGCTGGGCGGTGGCCCTGGAGGTTACACGGCGGCGTTTCGTGCGGCCGATTTAGGTAAGCAAGTCACCCTGGTCGAGCGTTATCCGGTTTTGGGTGGGGTTTGTTTGAATGTCGGCTGTATTCCTTCAAAAACCCTGTTGCATGTGGCGGCGGTGCTCAATGAAGCCAAAGAAATCAAGCCGGCCGGAATTGGTTTTGCCGAAGCTGATATTGATTTGGACAAGCTGCGCAACTGGAAAAATAACATCAGTACCCAGCTCACTACGGGTTTGGCGGCATTGGCAAAGCAGCGCAATGTCACTGTTATTAAAGGCGTTGGGCGTTTTGTTTCCGATACGCAATTGTTGGTTGAAGACGGCGACGACACCCAGACCATAGAGTTTGCCCAGGCCATTATTGCGGTCGGCTCCCAACCGGTAAAAATACCGTCATTTCCTAATGATGACTCCCGGCTGATGGATTCCACCGATGCGCTCAATCTTGACAGCATTCCGAAAAAACTGCTGATTATCGGCGGCGGCATCATCGGCCTGGAAATGGCGACCGTTTATCATGCTCTGGGTAGCAAGATCACCGTGGTAGAAATGCAAGATCAAATTATCCCCGGTTGCGACAAGGATCTAGTCAGACCGTTAATGCAACGGATCAAAAAGCAATACGACAATATTTTCCTGGAAACCCAGGTGACCGATATTGAAGCGTTGCCGGAAGGCTTGAAAGTCAGCTTTGAAGGTAAAATATCTCCAGAAACCGAGGTGTTCGACAAAGTTCTGATTGCAGTGGGCAGGCGCCCCAATGGTCATTTAATTGATGCCGATAAAGCCGGGGTTAATGTTGATGAACGCGGCTTTATCAGCGTCGATAAACAACAGCGTAGCAACGTGAAACATATTTTTGCGATCGGCGATGTGGTCGGTAACCCGATGCTGGCGCATAAAGCCACGCATGAAGGCAAGATAGCGGCCGAAGTGATTGCCGGTATGGCGACCGAGTGGCAAGCGTTAACCATTCCTTCTGTTGCGTATACCGATCCTGAGATCGCCTGGATGGGCTTGACTGAAAATGCGGCTAAAGCGCAAGGCATCCCCTATGAAAAAGCCGCTTTCCCTTGGGCGGCAAGCGGACGTTCGTTAAGCATGGGACGCAAAGAAGGCGTGACCAAATTGCTCTCTGACAAACAAACCGGCCGTATTCTTGGTGCAGGTATCGTCGGCACTCATGCCGGTGAATTGATTGCCGAAGCCGTATTGGCTTTGGAGATGGGGGCAAGTGTTGAAGATTTGGCATTAACGGTACATGCGCATCCTACCTTGGCAGAAACGTTGGGATTTTCCGCTGAAATGATCGCGGGCACTATTACGGATTTATTGATTAAGAAACGATGAAAAATAATAAGCGCTCCCTAGCAGGCCTGAGGATAGCGCTATGTGCGTCAAGAAAGCGACCAAAAATACCATAGAAACCTAGGAGTAAAAACATGATTGATTACCAAACAGACTACTACGGCTGGACGGTAGAACAGGCGGATCTTTTAAAAACTGGACATTGGCAAGAGATAGATATTAAAAACCTGATAGAGGAAGTAGAGAGCATGGGGAGAAGCGAAAAAAGGTCATTGGAAAGCCGCATGATAGTATTGATTACGCATTTACTAAAATGGCAATATCAACCTGTAAGGCGCGGTAAAAGCTGGGAGTTGACTATCAAAGCTCAGCGGGTCAGCTGCTTGGACGTTTTGGAAGACAACCCCAGTCTAAAAAGCAAGCTTGATGAGCTTTTTTTCAAGGCTTACTATCGGGCAAAACTTGAAGCCGCAAAAGAAACAGGGTTAGATGAAGATGACTTCCCAGAAGAGTCTCCTTACACATTGAGCCAGTTATTTGATAACAACTATTACCCAGAATGAACAAACTATTCAACAAAAGCTTTATTACCAATTTTATTGCGGTCGCTATCATTGTTACCGGCTATATTTGCCCGGTACAGTCGGCGTTAATCAAATCCATCGGTTTTTTTGCGCTTTCCGGAGCCATTACCAACTGGTTGGCTATTTACATGCTGTTTGAGAAAGTGCCTTTTTTATACGGTTCAGGCGTTATACCGGCCCGGTTTGAAGAATTTAAATTGTCCATCAAACAGCTGATGATGCAGCAGTTTTTTACCGCAAATAATATCGAGCAGTTTATCGAAACTGAGGAACAGCAAGGCAAAGGTTTATTGAATCTGGAGCCCTTGTTGAATGCGGTCGATTATGACAAGGTCTACGAAGGCTTAGTATCATCGATTATGGGCTCTTCGTTTGGCGGCATGTTAGCGATGATGGGCGGTGAACAAGCGCTGGTACCGTTAAAAGAGCCGTTTATCGAAAAAATGAAAATCACGCTGACCGAAATGGTCGAGTCAGACCGGTTTAAAGCGGCATTAAAGCAAGGTCTGGATGCACACAAAATCGGCGGCGATATTATTAGCAAAATTGAAACAGTGATCGATAAGCGCCTGAATGAATTAACCCCGCAACTGGTTAAGGAAATGGTTCAGGCCATCATTCGTCAGCATCTGGGATGGCTGGTGGTTTGGGGCGGCATTTTCGGCGGCTTGATGGGCGCATTATTCGTATTTGCCTGATGGAAACTATGGAACTGGCTTTTGAGGAATTCGGCAACCCGGATAACAGCCCTCTGATTATTCTGCATGGTTTTTTTGCCTCCTCGCGTAACTGGCGGCAGGTAGCCCAAAAATTATCTGCCCGGTTTCATGTGTATGTGCCGGACATGCGCAATCATGGCGCATCGCCGCATCATCCATTGATGGATTATCCTTCCATGACCGCAGATTTATTGCAATTTATGGATGAGCGGGGTTTAAACACAGCCAGCTTGCTGGGGCACAGCATGGGCGGTAAGGTAGCCATGTGGTTTGCGCTGACCTCTCCAGACAGGCTGGATACGCTGATTGTTGCGGATATTGCACCGGTCAGCTACACACACAGTTTTGATCACACTGTCTTTGCATTAAAAGCGCTGCCGTTGGCCGGGTTCAGCAACCGAAAACAGGCCGAATCGCTGCTTGCGTCGCGCATACCCGAGCTGAGTTATCGCCAGTTTCTGCTACAAAATCTTATTCTAAAAGACGGCAAATATTGCTGGCGGCTTGATCTGGATATTTTTCAGCGGATGGCGCCCAATATTTCCGCCTTTCCGAATGCCGATCATTTAGCGCCATTTACCGGCAAGGCTTTGTTTATCGCAGGAGGCGATTCAGACTTCCTTAAGCCGGGAGATATAAACTCATTATTTCCGGAGGCGACTTTCAGTACCATAGCCGATGCCGGACATTGGCTGCATGTGCAACAACCGGCTGTTTTTACAGCATGGGTTGAAAATTTTTTAGCGTAAAATAAAAATAGAGGGAGATTTTGCCTAAAGCAGCTACTGCTGGCAGTCGCCCTTATAATCGCTCCTTTTGAGGGGCAGGGATGATCAAATACTGAGCCTAGCATTTGATTTTTAATGATCTGTATTGTCGAGAATGTCTTAAATGAATCAAAAAATAAGAAAAGCAGTTTTTCCGGTTGCGGGTCTCGGAACCCGCTTTTTACCCGCTACCAAGGCGAGTCCTAAGGAAATGTTGCCGGTTGTGGACAAGCCTTTAATTCAGTATTGCGTTGAAGAGGCGGTAGCGGCTGGAATCGATACGATTATATTTATAACCGGCCGAACCAAAAACGTGATCATGGATCATTTCGATAAAGCCTACGAGTTGGAAAATGAACTGACTACCCGTGGCAAGACCGAAATATTGAAAATGGTTCAGGAGATGATGCCGCCGAATGTGTCATTCGTGTTTATTCGTCAACCAGAGGCATTAGGACTGGGTCATGCTGTGCTTTGTGCCAAGTCTGTCGTCGGTAACGAGCCGTTTGCCGTTATCTTGGCCGATGACTTGATCGCTAATCGTAACGGCGATGGCTGCATCACCCAAATGGTTGAACAATACAATAAACATCAGTGCAGCATATTAGGCGTAGAACAGGTAAATCCTCGAGAAACCGACAAATATGGCATCGTCAAAACCAAGGAATTATCGCCAGCGGTAGGCCAAGTTGAAACCATTATTGAAAAACCTGCGCCAGAACATGCACCGTCAAATTTAGGGGTCGTCGGTCGCTATATTTTAACACCGGCCATTTTCGACAAAATTGAACAAACCCAGCGCGGTGCCGGTGGCGAAATTCAATTGACCGATGCTATCGCTGCCTTGATGAGCGATGAACAGGTGTTGGCCTATGAGTTTGAAGGCAAACGCTATGATTGCGGATCAAAACTCGGTTATTTGCAGGCAACTGTTGAATTCGGTTTGATGCATGAAGAGTTAAAGGGTGATTTCCTGGATTATTTAAAGAATCTAGCTCTCGATTAAGTCATGTGGACGAGAGCGGGCAAGGGCGAATGAATTCGCCCTTGCCCGCTCCTCTGTACTCACGATAACGTGAGCAAAACCGCCGCCAGGCGTGCGGAAGTTAGTCGTTTGCCCTTGGTGCAAACGGGCGCTGGTTAATTGCACCTGTCTCCGGTAAACATACTGTCGTAAATCCAATTTAAGAGCGATCATTTTATCCATGAGTAGCGTAAAACCCTGCCGTTTTCGGTAACCGCTCCTGCGTTACTCTACCTCCTGCATCCATGCAGTCGAGGGCGGGGATGTAAGCGGCTCAGTTTCATATTGCTCATCGTGTTAAATACTTCCGTCGTGTTAGAATTAACGCTTGCTACCAGAGGAGGCTATCGGCTCTCTCAATGACGGCAACTTAAGTTTTAAAAGGCTTCAAAAGCACAATCAGCGAAAACCAAGCTAACCGTGTGAAGTCCTGAATAACCGTTTTAAAAAGTAAAACCAACCGTCGGGCAGACGGGGCTAGTCTGTGAAGTGAACTGTGCAGTAATGCCGTCAGCAGCAGAAACCAGTGAGCAGTAGCGATACATACTCACTCTTAGGAAACTAGGAATCTCCTTCCTTCAGGTGGGGGAGGATGTCAAGATGCAGAGTATTGATGACCGTGTTCTGTTTAGGAATGAAAATTAAATAAGAAGGCGTAGGGCCGGTCGGTCGGTCGTCCTTTGCGTGTATTTAATCCTCGCTCCTTATCAGTCGCTTAGGGTGTTTTGTCGGTACTCTTTAGCACCGACAGCTTCCTAGGCTATTTCGCCGTCGGTCAGATAACAGCCGGGATCTTCAGCCCAAAAATTTCCTGTGGTTTGCGCGGCTCTGACGCGGGTGTTGCCGTTGCAAATTGCTTGATAATGACAGCTTGCACAGCGTCCTTCGAGTGGTCTGGGATGTTGTTTCAAACCAGCCATCAACGGATCGGTCGTATCCAGCCATATTTCCGAAAACGGCCGTTCCTTGACATTGCCCAGCTCATAATGCCACCAGAAGGTATCGGGATGGACATTGCCCAGGTTGTCGATATTGGCGACATTAACGCCGGAGGCATTGCCGCCCCATTGTTCCAGTTTGGCTTGGATGTGTTCGACTTTGTCGGGGAAATTCCGCGCTACCCAGTGTAAAAAATAAACCGCGTCGGCATCGTTATTGCCGGTCACAAATTCCCGGTCTTTGCCTGCCTTAAGCCACTCATAGCTGGTGTCAAACAGCAAATTCATCGCGTCTCGGGTCATTGAAAAATGGGCATCGTCTTTGCGGTTTTTATTGCCGCGACCGCCGTAATTCAAATGCGACAAATAGAACTTGTCGATATCGTGGTCATCCATTAGCTGTAATAAGGCCGGAAAATCATGGGCATTATCCTGCGTTAAGGTAAAGCGCAAGCCGACTTTGATACCTTTTTCCAGACACAAATGAATGCCGTGCAAGGCTTGGTCGAATGAGCCTTTCATTCTCCGGAATTGGTCGTGAGTATCTTTGATGCCGTCCAGACTAACGCCGATGTATTGGTAATTAATGGCGGCGATTTCGTCGATATTAGCCGCAGAAATTTTGGTGCCGTTAGTCGATAGCGCGACATAAAAGCCCATGTCCTTGGCGCGGCGGGAAATCGCGAAGATGTCGGGATGCAACAACGGTTCGCCGCCGGATAAAATCAGCACCGGCACTTTAAAGGCTTTCAGGTCGTCCATGACCGTATAGATTTCCGGTGTGCTTAATTCGTTGGGGAAATTGATGTCGGTGGAGGTCGTGTAGCAATGTTTGCAGGTAAGATTGCAGCGGCGGATCAGGTTCCAGATAACGACCGGAGCCGCCGGTTTACGCGCCGGTTTTAAGGGTGTCGGCGTTATCAGTTCCCGCATGTATTGGCTTAATCTAAACATAATGAGTTTCCTAGTCAGTTACGGGCCGATTACTTGTGCGGAAACCGGTTTTCTTCAGAATTTTGGTGCTGTATAACACGTCGCAGCCCAGATTAGAGTCGCCAAGCAGATCGGCAATCTGCTGAATCTGTTTGTCGACTGCTTGCTGGGTTTTGCCATGCACCATCGCAAACAGGTTATACGGCCATTCGGGCAAATGCCTGGGACGATGATAACAATGGCTGACAAAATCCAGTCGCCCGACTTGTTGCCCCAGTTCGTCGATGACCTCATCAGGAACATTCCACACGGTCATGCCGTTAAAACGATAGCCCAGTTTATAGTGGTTGGGTACTGCGCCGATACGGCGAATGCTGCCGCTGTTTTGCATGGCTGCCAGTCGTAGCATCACATCATCGCTGGTCAGTCCGAGTTGTTCCGCAATAGCTTGATAGGGTTGGGGTGTTAACGGTAAACCGGCCTGGGTTGCCTGGATGATTTTGCGGTCTGTTTCGTCAAGCATGCTCAGGCTTCCAGTTTCAGGTTGACAAAATACTCTTGGTTTTTTGGCATGTTGTAGACGGTAAGGCCGGTTTGTTGTTCTATTGCGTTGATGGTTTTCTGGATTTGTTCGGGCGTTTCGGTGGCAATCACAAACCACATATTCAGCTCATGGTTGCGCGCGTAATTATGCGCAACTTCGGGAAAGGCGTTGATGATGTCGCTGATTTCATCGAAACGCTCTTTTGGCGCTTTAACGGCTGCCAGAGTTAAGGCGCCGCCCATTTGTTCGGCATTATACAACGGGCCGAAACGGGTGAGGGTGCCGTTATCCAGCAGTGCTTTTAACCGGTTTATCAGTTCCTGTTCGGTCAATTCCAGTTGCATGGCAACTCGTCGATAAGGCGCGTCGCAGATTGGAAAGCCGTCTTGCAGGGCGTTGATGATTTTCTTGTCTATGTCATCCATGAGTTACAGCCGTATTTTTATAAACAGCGCCGCGTTGTTTAAAACAGCGCTTGCTGAACAGGATTTCTTGGTCAAAACTGCTTAAGCCGCAAGCATCAACCAATTGTTCCAGTTGTTTCAAAACGGTGGCTCTGTCTTTGCCGTGAATCATGCAATACAGGTTATACGGCCATTCAGGCTGTTTGGGGCGTTGATAACACAGGGTTACAAACGGAAACCGGCCGATATGTCCGCCCAGCTGTTTAATCAGATTGTCCGGTACATTCCAGACGACCATCGCATTGGCGCGGTAACCCAGTTGCCGGTGTTTGACGATAACGCCCATGCGTTTGATCAGGCCTTGTTGTTTAAGCCGAGTTAAACGTTCGATGACTTCGGTTTCGGGCATATCGCACAACCGCCCGATTTCGGCATAGGGTTTTGAGCAAACCGGCAGTCCCAGTTGAATATGTTCAAGCAGTTGACGATCTCTGGCTTCAATCATTGTTCAGATCCAGCTTAAAACCCAAATCAATGAAAAAATCATCCAGCATCGGCAGCAGCATGGCTGGATACGAAGTTTCCTGCTCGATGGCATCAATCAAAGCATCTAAATGTTCTGCATCGGCAGCGATGACCACAAACCAGAGGTTAAACCGGTGTTCGCGTTCGTAGTTATGATTGACTTCGGGGTGGGCGCTGATTTTATCGGCAACGGTTTGCAGATGCTGTTCGGGCACGGCCATTGCGATCAGAGCGCTGACGCCGATATGATTGGGCGGAATAACCGGGCCGATGCGGCTGATGAAATTATTATCGTTAAGCTCGGTAAATGTCGATAAAACCTCGGCTTCGGTCACGCCCAACGCCTCAGCGATGTCCTGATAAGGCCTGGGCGATAGCGGAAAATTGTGCTGATAGTCGTTGAGCAGCTGTTTGTGTAAGGTCGTCAACATGGGCTTATAAACCGATTTTATGCGCACGTGAGCTAAAGAAAATGCCGTTGGGTTTGTTGGCGGACAGGCGGGTTATTTCCTGCAAGGTTTCGGTGTCGTAAACCACCAGTTGATTATCGTCCCTTACCGCAAGCCAGACTTGTTCTCCGCGCGGGGTGAATTCCATGTGCAAAACGGCTTTTCCTGGCGACAAGGTTTTGCTGAGAGACAGGTCTTTGACATCGATAATCTGTACTTGATTGTTATCGGGAAAAGCAAAGTTAACCCAGACTTGCCGCCCATCGGGCCTAGCCATCACAAAAACCGGTTGTCCGGCAACTGCAATGGTGTCATGCAGTTCCCAGGTATTTTTGTCGATGACCAGGACTTTGTGTTGACCTATCGCGGGTGCAAACAAGTAGTCACCGGCTACCGCCCAGCCTTCAAGATGCGGCATTTTATAAACGGGGAGTTTTTCATCGTCTTTGCCGTAGTCGGGTAAGATGCGTTTGACTCCGGCATCGGTATTCCATAAATCCAGCAGCGCCATTCCCGATTCGCCAAATAATCCGGCTATATAATAGTGTCCGTCTGGTGAAACTAATGCGTCATAAGGTTGTTTGCCGATGTTTGGGAATTTTTTAATGATCGGCGCTTTAGGGTTTTTAAAGTCAGCCATCCAGATTTCACCGGCATCGAACAGGCTGAAGACAAAGCGTTGTCCGGGTGCGTCAACCAGGCCGACCACTTTGGAGCTAAGTCCTTTGCCATACTCGGAAGGAATATCGGCAACCAGTTCCAGCGTGTCGGCTGAAAAAACTTTAACGCCGCCGGGGGTATAGTTGGACACGGCGATGAGATTGCCATCCTGGGAAATCGCCCCGCCGATGCTGTTGCCGGCCTGGATGATACGCTTATCTATGCTGTCCTTGAGCATGTCGATTTTGGTTAAACCGCCATCCCTGCCGAAAACATAGGCGTAACGTTGATCGCGGGAGAAAACTACGGATGCATGGGACAAGTCGCCCAGCTTTTCGATCTTGGCCAGGCGCTTATGCTCGGTGGTGTTAATGATCAGCGCATTGCCGTCTTCCCGTTCGATGACGATGCCTAGGTCGCCGGTAGCGCGCAGCTCTGCGATCGCATTGAAAGAGAATAGCAAGGTTAAAAGAGGTAGTAGCCTGTTCATAACGGAAAATAAATGTCGCGAAAGGACGCGAAGGTTTGTGAGATGTAAGGCTAAGGCTTGCGTAAAATCCCAAGCAACCAAGCCGCCTCATCATGACTGATAAACGGCTGCCAAGGCGGCATGGCGGTGCCTGGGCGTCCGTTAAGAATAGTTGAAATCAAAAAATCATCAGACTTTCCGGCTAACGCTTCGGGCAATAGAGCAGGCCCCATACCGCCTTTTAAGGTCAGGCCATGACACGCTCCGCAATCCTGTTTGAGCATGTTGCGGAGCGTGATTTTCCTGTCCTGTGATGGTTCGCTGGCCAAGCTGGCGTTAGCGGAAGTAGCTAGCATAACCCACATTAAAAGCAGCGATTTTTTCATGAATGTTACGGTTTTAACCTGGCATAGTAGGTTGCCACATTGCTAATGTCGCTGTCGCTTAACGAACCGGCAATGGCATTCATAATGTCGGATTTTCGGGTTTTGTCGCGGTACTGTTTTAGCGCCGTTTTTAAATAGTCCGCATCGCGCCCGGCTAAAGGTGGGAATGGCGCATCGGCTGAAGGGGTTTTAATGCCGTGACATTGCGAACAAACTGCCGCCGCTGTGGCATGACCTGCATAAATGCTCGCCGCATTAACGCTTTGGGCGGATAACAGCCCCAGCATTAATGTGCTTGAAAGTGCCAGGAATTTCATTATTTTGCCCCTTTCATTTCGTCAGGTGAAAGTCCGCGTGTCATGTATTTAACCCGGCCGTGAGAGAAGATACCGGCTGGGCTTTCCATCGCAATTGAGGCCACTTTTTCTAAAGAGGTCGAATCATAAACGACGACTTCGTCACCGCTGTAGCCCGCACTGACATACAGGAATTTGCCATCGGCGCTGTATTCGGGGAAATAAGCGTGACCGCCTACATCCAGCGTTTTAACCACTTCAAGGGTTTTCTTGTCGATCAGCTGAATGGTGCGCGCACGTCTGTCCTTAGATATAATGTCCACGGCGACATACGGTGCGTTGGCATGAGCAGCAGGCGATTCAGTACCGCCAGAAACGGGAACCTGTTTCACCACTTCCATTTTGTCCAGATCCCAGACGCTGACCACCATTTTGTCGCAATCGCCAAAATTGGTGCCGAACCCTAAGGTGCGGCCGTCAACTTCAACAGCCGCGCCGCCGCCAACGTGGGGTACGCAACCGGCATCCAGTTTTTTGATGATTTTGCGCTCTTTTAAATCAATCGCGGTGACGATGCTGTCATCATAAGAGGCGACCATCAACTTGCTGCCGCCATGAGTTAAAAAGGCATCATGCAGATGGCGACCCACATTTTCGATTTTAGTGACAGGAAAGCCTTCTTTTAAATCGACTACCCAGACTTGACCGGCATTTTCCAGCGCGATGGCAAAAATATCGGCAAACGGTGTGCCGATGACCATACCGGAATCGGAGCTGACCATTTTACCGTCAGGATCTATGCCTTCCAGTTCAAAGGTTTTTAGCGGTTCCAGGGTAGCGGCATCAAGAATGACGGCGTTGTGCGGTACGTAAGAACCGGCCATGATGTATTTGCCGTCGCGGGAAACGCCAAGCCCCGGACCGTTGAAGCCGGTTTTAACGCTGCGCACCACTTGCATGGAATATAAATCGACTTTAAAAATTTCGGCGGTATCATTTTTTACATAAGCCCAGCGCGGGTTGGCGGGGTCATAGTCGATGATGTGCGCGGCAGTGCCGGTAGCAATTTCACCGATTTGTTGATGGGTAACGCTGTTGATGAACACGGCTTTTGAACCTGAGCCGCGGCCATATTTACCGCGTGCTGCCACACCGATAATATTGTCCATGCTGTCGATTTCATAGGTCGGCTTGGCTGGCAAGGTGCTTTCATCTTTAATATAGACTTTTACTGATGCTTTAATGTCATCAATGGTCCAGGTCGGATTGGCAAGTTTTGGTGTGGTTTGTAGATGTTTAACCAAGCCGCGAATCTCGTCATCCGATAAGCGACCGAAGAACGGAGGCATCAAGGTGTCGAAACTGCCGGCCATGATAATCGTGCGTAAAGCCGTAGGGCTGCGGCCTTTCAGTGATTCTGAGTTTAACCCGGGGGCAATAAATCCGCCATGGTCTGAGCCGTGACAACTGGCACAATTGTCCTCGTATAATTTGTGCATGTCTTTGCCTGTATCGGAGGCCGCCTGCGCTCCAAGCGGCAAAATGATAGCGGCTAAGCCGATAAGGACTGATTTAGGTAGGCGTTTTTTTGTTGTTTTCATTATGTTGGGCTCCAATATAGTATTGAATCAATATTATCGTGTATGGTTGAAAAGCTCAAGTTTGATTTTGGTGAGTTATTAGTGCTAAGCGTTAACCAAACAGAAAAATGCGGGTGAGTTGGGTTTAAAAATCAGGGTAATTACTGGATGTAACGGTATTTTATAGAAAGAATGTGCATGGTTTTAGCGCGATAAAAAACTTATTGTTTCTGCAATTTGTTGTTTTTCATTAGGTAGTCTCTGTAGAGACATTTCCGGCGTTAAAGGTTGGTTTTCCAGTTTTTCAAAAGCAGGCAAGTGTCTCGATCTATTGAGGAAAGAGCAAGATAGATAATGCATAGAAGTAAGCGCGCGTTTATCCGTTTGTCTGTAAAACCCCTTACTTCAAGTCGGGGATGTAAGCAGGGCAATCGCGCTTAAATCATCCCGATGACACGAAGTAAATAATCACTATCCCATCCGGCCTTTAACCGCTTGATCTTGATGCCTACCTTAGATGTTTTTTCAGTCTTGATCAGATTCAGGGCAATATGCCGGATGACAGCCAGGTTCGCAGCACTATGTCCCTTGCGAGTACGATTGCTATCTTCATCAAAGGCTATATCAAGAACCCAGTGAAGATTGTTTTCTATAGCCCAATGCGCTCGCACCACATGCTCTAATCGCTTCGGATCATTAGCCCCCAGGCTACTGATAAAATAGCGTGTTTCCTCAGTAACCTTGTCGCCGATTTCTCTTTTGGCAGTGACGGCGATAATGCTTTGTAGGCTGTTCCAGTCATGCCGCTCTCGCAGCCAGGCTATATCGGCTGTCGCACGAATGGTGCGGGTTTCAATGCGACCATGATCACCATCATAGCTAACAGAGGCAACTGCCGGAGATAAAGACGAAGTAAAAAATGTTTTAACATCGTCATGCAGGTTGCCCTGATTGCCTTTCAGGCTAAAGACATAGTCACCGCCTTGCTGCTTAATCTGTTCGGCAATTTTCTTTTGGCAACCCATCGCATCGATAGTAATCACGGCTCCCGCTATATCAAGCCGTGACAGTAACTTTGGGATGGCCGTGATTTCATTCGATTTATCATCGACTTTAACCTGACCTAAAACCAGGTTGTTTTGTTGCGCCCAAGCGCTGACCATATAAATAGCGGCTCTTTTTGAAGCTTTGTCTATGCTGCGCCTTAAGCACTTGCCATCTATCGCAATCACTTCCCCTTCGGTTATGTTGGCTAAATCAGCAACCCAGCGGGAAAAGCAGACACTAAAATGGTCGGTATCAATGGCTGCATAAACTGCGCCGAAGGTGTCGTGCGAGGGTATGCCATGCTCTAAGCCAAGCAATTCAGTGAACCACTCCTCTTTAGCTAGGCCAAATTCTTCAACAGCAACCCAGTTATCAGCTCCACAAATCATAGCGCAAATACTGATAAAGAAAATATCTTGCAGTTGATGCTTCTTTTGCCTGTTTACTCTGGGGTCTTCAATGCTTGAAAAGTGATGAATAATAGAAGGTGTTGGTTTTGCTATCATTGAAAATCAAAATGATAGGATTATTACCCCATCATCTAAATTCTATTTTCAAGTATTTTTAAGCCCGATTGCCCTGGCTTATTGTGTCATCACTGCTTGACCTTATGAAAAGGCGTTGTATAATACGCAGCTCTTCCGGGGTCAAGGCCCTGGCAGAGACGCAGCAACAAATAAAAGTTAACAGGATGTTGACAAGCGGACTGAGTAGGTTATAATCGTCGGCTTCTTCGGGGTTCGGTAAACGGCTTCGACAAGGACGGCAAGAAAAACACCGCCAACAAGATGTTGACAAACTGAATTGGCTCTGTATAATTGTCCAGCTCAACCGGGGATTACTCCGACGCTCTTTAAAAATCTGATCAAAATAATTTGTGTGGGTGCTTGTGACGAGCTATTTACGTTTGTAATAAATAGTCGACATGAGAACTTACGTGGATAAGAAATTATAAACGTTTGAATCTGTAGTCGAGCCAAGATTGGCTACTCATCTTATTGAGTGGCAAAATGATATAAACTGAAGAGTTTGATCATGGCTCAGATTGAACGCTGGCGGTATGCTTAACACATGCAAGTCGAACGGTAGCAGGCCTTCGGGCGCTGACGAGTGGCGGACGGGTGAGTAACGCGTAGGAATCTGCCTGTTAGTGGGGGACAACGTGGGGAAACCCACGCTAATACCGCATACGCCCTACGGGGGAAAGGAGGGGATCTTCGGACCTTTCGCTAACAGATGAGCCTGCGTTAGATTAGCTAGTTGGTAGGGTAAAGGCCTACCAAGGCGACGATCTATAGCTGGTCTGAGAGGACGATCAGCCACACTGGGACTGAGACACGGCCCAGACTCCTACGGGAGGCAGCAGTGGGGAATATTGGACAATGGGCGCAAGCCTGATCCAGCAATACCGCGTGTGTGAAGAAGGCCTTAGGGTTGTAAAGCACTTTCAATTGGGAGGAAAACAGACAGATCAATACCCTGTCTCTTGACATTACCTTTAGAAGAAGCACCGGCTAACTCCGTGCCAGCAGCCGCGGTAATACGGAGGGTGCGAGCGTTAATCGGAATTACTGGGCGTAAAGCGTGCGTAGGCGGTTCGTTAAGTCAGATGTGAAAGCCCTGGGCTCAACCTGGGAACTGCATTTGAAACTGGCGGACTAGAGTTTAGTAGAGGGGAGTGGAATTTCAGGTGTAGCGGTGAAATGCGTAGATATCTGAAGGAACACCAGTGGCGAAGGCGACTCCCTGGACTAGAACTGACGCTGAGGTACGAAAGCGTGGGTAGCAAACAGGATTAGATACCCTGGTAGTCCACGCCGTAAACGATGTCGACTAGCCGTTGGGCCTATATACAGGTTTAGTGGCGCAGCTAACGCATTAAGTCGACCGCCTGGGGAGTACGGCCGCAAGGTTAAAACTCAAATGAATTGACGGGGGCCCGCACAAGCGGTGGAGCATGTGGTTTAATTCGATGCAACGCGAAGAACCTTACCTACCCTTGACATCCAGAGAATCTGTTAGAGATAGTAGAGTGCCTTCGGGAGCTCTGAGACAGGTGCTGCATGGCTGTCGTCAGCTCGTGTCGTGAGATGTTGGGTTAAGTCCCGTAACGAGCGCAACCCTTGTCCTTAGTTGCCAGCGGGTAATGCCGGGAACTCTAGGGAGACTGCCGGTGATAAACCGGAGGAAGGTGGGGACGACGTCAAGTCATCATGGCCCTTATGGGTAGGGCTACACACGTGCTACAATGGCCGGTACAGAGGGCTGCGAACTTGCGAAAGTAAGCAAATCCCAGAAAGCCGGTCCTAGTCCGGATTGGAGTCTGCAACTCGACTCCATGAAGTCGGAATCGCTAGTAATCGCGAATCAGAATGTCGCGGTGAATACGTTCCCGGGCCTTGTACACACCGCCCGTCACACCATGGGAGTAGGTTGCTCCAGAAGTAGGTAGCCTAACCTTCGGGAGGGCGCTTACCACGGAGTGATTCATGACTGGGGTGAAGTCGTAACAAGGTAGCCGTATCGGAAGGTGCGGCTGGATCACCTCCTTTCTAGAGCGAACTTGGCTCAGTGCTCACACTTAAAGGCTGTTGTATTTGGAAGACTACGGGTCTGTAGCTCAGTTGGTTAGAGCATCGTCTTGATAAGGCGGGGGTCGTTGGTTCGAATCCAACCAGACCCACCAGACACGTAGTTTGAGATGCTTGCTCCCAAGTGAGACGGAACGTCGAAGCTTGAGAGCCAAGCAGCGCAAGGCGCAAGATTGCGCCGTTGGCTAGTGCCAACAGGCAATCTTGCAACGCCGCGATGCGCAGGTACTCGGGTTTCGACGGGGGATTAGCTCAGCTGGGAGAGCACCTGCTTTGCAAGCAGGGGGTCGTCGGTTCGATCCCGTCATCCTCCACCAAATACAACAGAGTAAAGCAGTGAATCGTGATCAATGCGCATGAAGTGCGCATTGATCACCGTTTACGGTGAGGCTGTGAGTTCTTTAACAAAGTGGAAGAAGAAGTTTGGTCTGTGTTGATGAGACACGGATTAAACATGGGTTTGATTGCGTCTTAACGTTGTTGTGTAAAAGCAGCAGCGTGAATCTTGTATTTTTGTCGAATACAGGAGAGACAAACACACCTATAGCAGTGAAGTCTCGGAAGAGAGTTCAAGGTTATAGGGTCAAGTGACTAAGTGCATGTGGTGGATGCCTTGGCGATCACAGGCGATGAAGGACGTGCGAGCCTGCGAAAAGCTCCGGGGAGCTGGCAACGAAGCTTTGATCCGGAGATGTCCGAATGGGGAAACCCACCCTTCGGGGTACCCTTGGCTGAATACATAGGCCATGTGGAGCGAACCGGGTGAACTGAAACATCTCAGTAGCTCGAGGAAAAGAAATCAACCGAGATTCCCAAAGTAGTGGCGAGCGAAATGGGACAAGCCTGCACGATTTAGCTGACACGTTAACAGAACGGATTGGAAACTCCGGCCATAGTGGGTGATAGCCCCGTATGTAAAAACGCGTTGGTGGAACTAAGCGTGCGACAAGTAGGGCGGGACACGTGTAATCCTGTCTGAAGATGGGGGGACCATCCTCCAAGGCTAAATACTCGTGATCGACCGATAGTGAACCAGTACCGTGAGGGAAAGGCGAAAAGAACCCCGGGAGGGGAGTGAAATAGATCCTGAAACCGCATGCATACAAACAGTGGGAGCCTCCTTGTGGGGTGACTGCGTACCTTTTGTATAATGGGTCAGCGACTTACGTTCAGTTGCGAGCTTAACCGAATAGGGGAGGCGCAGCGAAAGCGAGTCTGAACAGGGCGTTCAGTAGCTGGGCGTAGACCCGAAACCGGATGATCTATCCATGGCCAGGTTGAAGGTGCGGTAACACGCACTGGAGGACCGAACCCACTAATGTTGCAAAATTAGGGGATGAGCTGTGGATAGGGGTGAAAGGCTAAACAAATCCGGAGATAGCTGGTTCTCCTCGAAAACTATTTAGGTAGTGCCTCGTGTATCACTCTCGGGGGTAGAGCACTGTAATCGTTGGGAGGGTCGTCTAGACTTATCTCGCGATAGCAAACTCCGAATACCGAGAAGTGTTGAGCACGGGAGACAGACGGTGGGTGCTAACGTCCATCGTCAAGAGGGAAACAACCCAGACCCACAGCTAAGGTCCCAAATGATGTGCTAAGTGGTAAACGAAGTGGGAAGGCATAGACAGCCAGGAAGTTGGCTTAGAAGCAGCCATCCTTTAAAGAAAGCGTAATAGCTCACTGGTCGAGTCGGTCTGCGCGGAAGATTTACCGGGGCTAAGCATAGTACCGAAGCTACGGGTCACACTTTTAGTGTGGCGGTAGAGGAGCGTTCTGTACGCCTGCGAAGGTACATTGAGAAGTGGGCTGGAGGTAACAGAAGTGCGAATGCTGACATGAGTAACGATAATGGGGGTGAAAAACCCCCACGCCGAAAATCCAAGGTTTCCTGCGCAACGCTAATCGACGCAGGGTTAGTCGGTACCTAAGGCGAGGCCGAAAGGCGTAGTCGATGGAAAGCAGGTTAATATTCCTGCACCAGTAGTAACTGCGATGGGGTGACGGAGAAGGCTAGATCAGCTGGCGGTTGGAAGTGCCAGTTTAAGCGTGTAGGGAGGATACTTAGGCAAATCCGGGTATCCATATTCTGAGACGTGATGACGAGTTGTTCTTAGGGACGACGAAGTGATTAATGCCATGCTTCCAAGAAAAACCTCTAAGCTTCAGGTTACCAGTGGCCGTACCCCAAACCGACACAGGTGGATGGGATGAGAATTCTAAGGCGCTTGAGAGAACTCGGCTGAAGGAACTAGGCAAAATGGAACCGTAACTTCGGGAGAAGGTTCACCCCGAGTAGGTGAAGGCACTTGCTGCTGGAGTTGAAAGGGGTTGCAATAAATTGGTGGCTGCGACTGTTTAGCAAAAACATAGCACTCTGCAAACTCGAAAGAGGAAGTATAGGGTGTGACGCCTGCCCGGTGCTGGAAGGTTAATTGATGGGGTTATCTTCGGAGAAGCTCTTGATCGAAGCCCCAGTAAACGGCGGCCGTAACTATAACGGTCCTAAGGTAGCGAAATTCCTTGTCGGGTAAGTTCCGACCTGCACGAATGGCGTAACGATGGCCACACTGTCTCCAGCCGAGACTCAGTGAAATTGAAATTGCGGTGAAGATGCCGTATACCCGCGGCTAGACGGAAAGACCCCGTGAACCTTTACTATAGCTTTGCACTGGACTTTGAACCTATTTGTGTAGGATAGGTGGGAGGCTTCGAAGCAGGGACGCCAGTCCTTGTGGAGCCAACCTTGAAATACCACCCTGGTATGTTCGAAGTTCTAACCTAGGTCCGTTATCCGGATTGGGGACAGTGTATGGTGGGTAGTTTGACTGGGGCGGTCTCCTCCTAAAGAGTAACGGAGGAGCACGAAGGTACCCTCAGCCTGGTCGGAAATCAGGCGATGAGTGCAATGGCATAAGGGTGCTTGACTGCGAGACGGACAAGTCGAGCAGGTACGAAAGTAGGTCATAGTGATCCGGTGGTTCTGTATGGAAGGGCCATCGCTCAACGGATAAAAGGTACTCCGGGGATAACAGGCTGATACCGCCCAAGAGTTCATATCGACGGCGGTGTTTGGCACCTCGATGTCGGCTCATCACATCCTGGGGCTGAAGCAGGTCCCAAGGGTATGGCTGTTCGCCATTTAAAGTGGTACGCGAGCTGGGTTCAGAACGTCGTGAGACAGTTCGGTCCCTATCTGCCGTGGGCGTTTGAGATTTGAGGGAAGCTGCTCCTAGTACGAGAGGACCGGAGTGGACGAACCTCTGGTGTTCCGGTTGTCACGCCAGTGGCATCGCCGGGTAGCTATGTTCGGACAGGATAACCGCTGAAAGCATCTAAGCGGGACGCCCCTCCCAATATGAGAACTCACTGGGACCATGAGTCCCCTGAAGGGCCCTGGGAGACTACCAGGTTGATAGGTCAGGTGTGGAAGTCCAGTAATGGATGAAGCTAACTGATACTAATTGCCCGTGAGGCTTGACCATATAACACCCAATCGGTTTGGGTGGTAATAGCCGACCAACGCTTTATTATGCGAGAACGTGTACAGATTTCCAAAGAGACGGCAGAAGCCGACGCCCTAGACACCTAGCGCGCCTTTTTCCGACTCAATGACGGCAGGACTGACCTGCCAAACCAGTTTGCCTGGTGACCATAGCGAGCGTGGCCCACCCGATCCCATCCCGAACTCGGCAGTGAAACCGCTTAGCGCCAATGATAGTGTGGCAGTTTGCCATGCGAAAGTAGGGAATCGCCAGGCTCTTATAGCAAACCCCATCCAGGTTTATCCCTCGGTGGGGTTTTTTTTTGACTTTGCTTTT
>JAURYJ010000066.1 GCA_030653985.1 Methylobacter sp.
GGTGCTGATTTTTTTCATGCTATTGCAGAATGATGCGCCCTCTATCGTCGGCACATCCTATGGTGCTGATTTTTTTCATGCTATTGCAGAATGATGCGCCCTCTATCGTCGGCACATCCTATGGTGCTGATTTTTTCATGCTATTGCAGAATGATGCGCCTCCTATCGTCGGCACATCCTATGATGCTGATTTTTTCATGCCATTGCAGCAGGAGGTTCAATCATGAGCGACCCCACAAATCTAACCCTGAGCCCGGACACGCAAGTCATGCTTGACTGCCTGCGTCAGGCCGTCAGTAAAACCCTGGAACGCAAACGCCGCGTTGGTCAATATTCAGTGCAGTGGACAGGCAAAGCCGCGTTCACCGTAGGCGATGATGCCTCAGAATCTTTGTAATTACCGCAACAATATGATTATGAATAAAGAAACCGCAGAGGCATTGGTGTTACATTTTGCCCAAAAATACCTGTCAGAAATCTTACCGCCAGATACGTTTACGCAACTGGATACCGCTAAAGCCACGACTCATCAATCAGTGCAGGACTGGGACAAAAAAATCACTATGCCCAGCCATTGGGGCGGCGTCATCGAGAATCAACGCAAACAGGTGGTTGATAAAACCGTTGATGTTTTTAAGCAGGCTTTGTTTGATCCGTCGCAAATTCAGGCCCCATAACAACAACGGTTTGCTATCATAGTCGACAGTCTTCATTTAACAGGAATCAACGTGAACAACCCGCTTAATCGCGAACACTTAAAATCCAATCTTGTCCTGCCCTGGGTTATTGTGGGCATGATGTTTACCCTGCTGGCGGCTTATATTATTGTTTGTCATACCTTGGGCGAACAGCTGCGACAACCATTGCCTGAAGCGCAGCGGGTGCTGATTAGAACTGTATTGTATATTGTTGCGATCGCGACCTTTCCGCTGACTAACCTGATCCGGCACATTCAGTTGCGCTTGAATCAAACCATGCCGCATGCTCATGCCACGCAGGGAACGGTTGCGTTGGCAAAAAGCCGTTACCTGGTGACGGTTATCGTTTCGATGTCGCTGATTGAAGTTGTCGGGGTTTTTGGCTTGCTTATGTTTGTATTAGGCGACGGTTTCAACACCTTGCACATCTTCACCGGCCTGTCCGCCTTAGGGCTGTTTTTATATCGCCCGAAACTGGACGAATACGCTGAAATAATTAACGCAATGACCGTACAACACCATGAATAATTTATTAGCCGACGCTGACATCTGCGTTAAATGCGGCTTATGTCTGCCGCATTGCCCGACTTACACTCAAACCCAAAACGAAAACGAATCGCCCCGGGGCCGCATTGCGTTAATTCAGGCTTGGGCAGGCCGACACCTGGACACCTCAAAAAAGCTGATTGAGCATATCGACAACTGTCTGTTATGCCGTTCTTGTGAACGGGTTTGCCCGGCTGTCGTACCTTATGGGCGGCTGATTAATAATTTTCGCGAACAAATCAGGGAGGAACGCGATGCGACGCTATCGGTGTCGCTATTAAAAAGAGTCTCCCATAACAAAACCGCCGCGCGTCTGGCGCAATCAGGTTTAAGGCTTTACCAAACCACTCGCTTGCAAAAAATGGCTCGCTCGCTAAACTTGCCCGGATTGTTAAGACTGGACAAGGTTGATCGCCTCTTACCCGATTATCATGAACCGACAGCGTTGGCGTCGCATTATCCGGCAACTGCCGAAATCAGGGGCACTGTAGGCTTGTTTATAGGCTGTATGGGCGCTTTGCTGGATCATCAGACCGTCAATGCGGCCATCAAGGTGCTAACCGCAGCAGGATTTAATGTGTCCGTACCCGAACGGCAAGGCTGTTGCGGCGCATTGGATTTGCATGATGGCGATAAAGCAACTTACGATCGCCTGGCGGCAACCAATTGCGGTGCTTTTGCCGATAACAACCTGGATGCGATAGTCACTATCGCCAGCGGTTGCGGCAGTCAGATGCAGGAATATCAACAGGCTGAATTTGCCGGAAAAGTGGTTGATATCAGTCAGTTTTTAATCAAATCAGGCTGTAATCTTAGCGAGCAACTGCTGCCATTAAGCGCATCGGTGTGCCTGCATACACCATGTTCGTTAAAAAACGTGATGCGCGAGGAGCAAGGAGCGCTAAAGCTGCTGCAACAAATCCCCGATATTAAGCTATCACCGCTACCTGCAACGGTACAATGCTGTGGTTCAGCGGGCAGTTATATGCTGGATCATCCGCAAATGGCCGATGCCTTGTTAGGCGAGCTGTTAACAGCCGCGTTAACGCAACCGCCAGAATATCTGCTCAGCTCCAACATAGGCTGCGCTTTGCATATAGCGGCGGGACTCAGGGAGCGTGGAATTGTACTGGAAGTGCTGCATCCGATTACCTTAATCGCACGGCAATTAAAGTAATCGGATTGATCAATAAATCACGAAGAGCTAGTACTTAGTCAATTTATAAATGACGGGTTCCTGTAACTGTGGCGGCGGCTTTAGCCGCCCAGTGGCGACTGAAGTCGCCCCCACATCCAGTTGCTTAACCGTCAGAATAAAGTTGACTGAATACTAGTACTCAGTCAATCTGATAATGTCGGATAAAGTTTCTTCAGTTTTATCCGTGCATCCTCCGTGGTAAACCGCCATTCCATAGGCCGAGCAATAGCATTTCTTTTTTCTTGCCACGCGGAAATTTCTTTTTTTAACATT
>JAURYJ010000067.1 GCA_030653985.1 Methylobacter sp.
TATTTTATTTATTGCGAGTTACCTAAGCATGTAGGCTGGATCAAGTCATAGCGAGAATCGGTGTTCCGGCACCCACGAATTTGCCGGAAACGCTACCACGCGCTACGCTTGGGTAGCCTATTCCAGTCTCGTCATTATTTAGGAAAGATGCCTAATAGCTGGCTGAATATTATAATATTGATAGCGCCGCTGGTTTTTTTATGGGCATGCCGTTTCCGATGGCCTTGGCTAACATCAGCCAAACCGCCCCAGCGCTGATACCCTGGGCCTGGAGCATTAACGGTTGTGCCTCGCCATACTGGCAACCCTGATTACGATGCAGTTCGGCTTTACCGTGTTGATCTTGCTGGCCATTATGTTGTACGGGATCGCGGCCTGGTGTTTTCCTAAAATTGCAGCAACGACTGGCGTCTAACTTAAACCGGGACAGTTGAGATTATTGTGGGAGCGACGCCCTCGTCGCGACGAGGGCGTCGCTCCCACATTGATATAATATCAGCGCTTATTGCCTATGCGTAACGTCCATTAATAAGACGGTGGAAGAATCGGTTCGATACCCTCAAACTCTACTTCAGGATGATGTTTTATGATTGATTTCCTGATAGTCTCAATCTGATCGCGCGGAATATCAACCAAGACCAGAATTTGGCCCTGTTCGATGGCTTGTTCAAACTGTCTTAACCGTGAATTACCGGAATTCATTCCCGCTAAACCGCCCATCAGTGACCCGATGGTTGCTCCTGCCATAATGATTCCCAGAAGCGGCCCGCCCGCAATGGCAAATCCTGCAAAGCGCAAACCGACTAATCCAGCCAATAATCCCGTTGAACCGCCTAATGCGAGTCCTCGCTCAACGGCGGGAAGAAAATCCGTTTTTATGGTAACCCCTGCCTCGGGTAGACCTTCAAGCGGCGTGTCCCGTGCCGCCAGAATATGAATATGCCGGTCTTCTATGCCCTTAGCCTGGAGCTCTTCGACGATTTTATGGGTGATTTCAATAGTGGGAACTAAAAAATAGATTCTTCTCATGGCGCGCTCCTGTGAGGAATTTCAGAACAAACAACTGCCCAGACAATAAGTTTATTTAATTATATTTCAATAGGTTAAATCACGTATTTATCACGAGCTATCGATAGTATATGCTCAATAGCAGTTCGACAAAATAGTTATCGACTGCGGAGGAGTTCCTTTGAAAACAATAGCTGGCACAGGTATCGCCCGATGGCTTTTGGTTTTTGTATGGCTCTTGGCTTTCGGTTTGGGCAAGGCGGCATTAGCCGGGATAACAAGCGCTTTGCCGGCAACAGTTGATGAGTCTGCCGATATCGAGGTCTTCGTACAAAAGGGTTGCCCACACTGCGCTGACGCAGAGGTGTTTTTGCTGGCCATCAAACGCGAACAACCGACGTTGAGCATCATTATTCATGACGTCATTCAAGAGCCCGCCGCACTGGAGCGCTTACAGCATCTTGCTAAAAGCCAGGGCATAAAGACCCTAAGGGTTCCCGCTTTTCAGGTCGGCGGACAACTGATCTTCGGCTATTCAAAAGAGACAGGTACCGATCAGCTTATCCGTAGCGCGCTGACCAAAGTCCCAACACCGAACATTCAGGATAATTCCGGCAGTTGCGAAACGAAAGCCGCTTTGTCCTGTGAGACAGCGCAATACATCGATTTTTTCGGTCACCGATTGTCGCTGGACGAGATCGGTTTACCGCTGTTCACGCTGGCAATCGGCCTACTGGACGGCTTCAATCCTTGCTCCCTATGGGTATTGGTGCTGATGATTTCGTTGCTCGCATCAATGAAAGACCGAATGCGGATGTTCGCCATCGCCGGAACCTTTGTCGCTGTCGAAGGTCTGGTTTATTTCATGTTCATGGCGGCTTGGCTCAACCTGTTTTTACTGATCGGTCTATCCCGACTTTCAGAAATCGCCATTGCGGGCATTGCCTTGCTGGTCGGCCTGATTAATCTCAAGGACTTCGGATTTTTCGGCCGGGGCGTGTCATTGTCGATTCCCGATACCGCCAAACCGGATATATATGCCCGAATCCGGCAAATACTTCAGGCGCAAAATCTTACCGGCGCACTGGTTGGGGCATTTGTGTTGGCCATTTTGGTGCAGATTGTCGAATTCATGTGCACCTCCGGTTTTCCGATGCTGTACACCCGGATCCTGACGTTGAAACAGCTGGATAGCAGCCGCTATTACGCTTATTTGCTGCTGTACAATCTGGCCTATATGTTCGATGACGTTATTATTTTAGCCATTGGCATCATCACGCTGAGCCAACATCGGCTACAGGAAAAAGAAGGCCGCTGGCTCAAATTCATCAGCGGTCTGGCGATGGTGGGGATTGGCCTTTATTTACTGTTAAAACCTTTCTGACCTGTTTCATAGAACGAGACCCGCCATTGAACAACAAACCGGCAACACCCCATTGGGAACATTTTGAACACCAAGCGGACATCGGCATACGCGGCATTGCGCCGACGCTGGAGCAGGCGTTCGAACAAGCCGCCATCGCGATGACCGCCGTAGTTACCGTTCCTGATCGGGTTCTGGATTCAACAGCCGTCGCCATAACGTGTGCCGCACCCGATACCGAGTTGCTATTCGTCAACTGGATCAATGAATTGGTTTATCAAATGTCTGTACATGGCTTATTGTTCAAGCGTTATCAGGTTTTTATTAATAACGGCACATTATCGGCGACCGCCTTTGGCGAAACCGTCGACCGGAAAAAACACCAACCTGCCGTGGAAATCAAGGGCGCTACTTTTACCGAACTGCGTGTCTATCAGCAAGCTGATGGAACATGGGTTACCCAATGTGTTGTCGATGTTTAGAGGAGCCATTCAATGGATACCAGTCAATGCATACAACGGGACGAAACCTGCTGGGAAATTCAACCCTTCGGGGCCATGCGCGTTCCGGCGATTATTTATGCCGATGCACAATTGCTGCAGGATATGGATCAGAAAGTTTACCAGCAGCTCACCAATGTCGCGACCTTGCCGGGTATTGTTGAAGCCGCCTATGCGATGCCGGACGCACACTGGGGTTACGGTTTCCCGAGCGGCGGCGTCGCCGCTTTCGATCCCGATCAAGGCGGCGTGGTGTCAGCAGGCGGCGTCGGTTTCGATATTTCCTGCGGCGTGCGCACCTTGCATACCGGCCTTAATATCGCAGAGCTGCAGCCGCATAAACAGGCGCTGGCCGATGCGTTATACCGCAAGGTTCCCGCCGGTGTCGGCAGCAGAGGCAAGGCAGAACACTGGTCGATGAACTGGCGGCGCAAGGCATCATTATTCGCAGTCCGTCGATGCGCGGCGTGGCCGAAGAAGCGCCCTTGGCTTATAAAGATGTCGGTGCGGTAGTCGATATTGCCGACCGGGCCGGATTAGCCCGGAAAGTCGCCCGACTGGAGCCGGTGATTTGTATCAAAGGCTAAAGGTGAAAGTCTAAGGTAACTCGCAATAAATAAAATACCCCGGTAGGATGTGCTGAACGCAGTGAAGCGCATCCTACAAAAGTAGCGATTTATTTTTGCGTCTTGCCTAAGGAACGTGCATGTTTTAACTTGAGCAAGTTTGCATTTTAACAGCACGGTACTAAAGGGATCAGCGTTTCAAGTTGCTCAAGTTATTTCGTGCACGTTCCTAAGCACGTAAAACAATGTTTCTTACCTTTATTTTTAATGCTGATGGTTACGCAAGAATCACGGCTAGCGATTGAAGCTAAAATCTGCGAGAAGACGACCACAAATTGAATGAGGATAGACATCAGCGCAACTTTTCATACCTGGACGTCAAAGCCCTATAGTCATAACCACGAAAAACTGAGATCAGAAAAAACAATCAATCGGGGAATTAACATGATCATGATACTGAACATTAGATTTTTCTTTACCTGCCTGGCGGTAGCGGGGTGCCTTTCCACCGCCCACGCCGCCACCTTTGACGACTTCAACGATGGCATTGACGATGGTTGGAGACGCTATAATCCGATACCGGGAAAGTTCTCGTTTCCCATAGAGTCGGGTAGCGTGGCTTATAAAATGAAGAGTCCCTGGGGCAGTCTCTTCAACCCCGGCCGTATTGGCAGCATCAATATGAATGAGCCAGCTCATACCAAATTCCATGTGGAGGCCGATTTGCTGAATTGGACCTACAACTGGGGGGAAGACATTGGACTCTTGGCGCGAATGCAGGAGCCTATCCCGTCGTTTTTTCTTCCCAAGGGTTACGCCTTGCTGCTAAGGAACGATAAAGATGGGAATCCTGCCTCACGCAGGTTGATGATTGTTAAAAGCATGGGCGGAATCTCTTTCCCCGTCTTTCTGACTAAAGGCCAGGGCCGTTTGATGGTGCCAGCGCCTGACCCATCCGGCGATTACCGGCTAAAGTTCTGGTCATCCGGGGGTTTTCTCTGGGGTCAGATCATTGATAAAAGCACCGGAGCAGCGATCATGATGTCGGATGGCACTACCTACACAGATCGTATTTCTGCGGCGGAGGATGGTGCTTATACCAGTGGAAGGAGTGGCTTGATTGCTTATGTCCACATCGTGAGTTACAGAGCAGAGGGCGTCTCCCCAACCTTTGACAATTTCTATTCCGGTACGGACGCGCCCTCGGCACCGAGTCCGTAAATACTCACTTCGCCTCAGGCGCAACGATGCATGAATATGCGTGTTTGGCGCGGCTGTGGCGCGGGGTAATCATGTGTAGGAACCCGCCAAGTGAGCAATTAAATTTCATTTGAATTAACTTTGTGTCCGGAAAAGTGTTGACATGACTGCCCACCATAAGTTGGAAGACACAAAATTTTATCCTTATTTCCCGTAATTCTGGGCCAGATAATCGATAATGATCTGTTTGTCGGCATCATTAATCGGCGCACCCATACTATTGATCATCTTGGCGACGGTTTTTTCCCAGCCGGCCCGATCCGGAATCGGGGCGTGTTCGGTGATATAGTCCAGGCTGTGACACATTGCGCACTGCGCAACGACTTGGTTTTTGCCCGGCCTGTCCTTTAGAAATATTTGGCTTTCCCCGGCTGTTGCGCTGGCGGCGAAAAACGATAACAACAAAAGTAGTCTTAGCATCATGTTCTCCTCAAGCCAGATGAAGGGTGATTTTCTGCACGGCGTTGTGGTGGTAACCGGAAGGATTCGGGATAGGCTCCAGCGGTTGGCTGGCACCGGAATGGCTGGTGGCTCGCGCCATAATCCGGCATGCTCCGGGACGTTTAGGTTCAAAGACCCAGTGCCATTGGCGCCAGGAAAAGCGCCCGTAATCCTGCTTCAGCGTGGCCTGCTGCCAATTGCTGCCGCCATCCGTGGAAACGTCCACGCGGGCAATGCCATTGCCGCCGTCCCAGGCTACACCGTTGATTTCGATGGACTTGGCGTTAGGCAAGGTCTGCCCGTCTGCCGGACTGGTGATCAATGAATTGACCACTATTTCGGTGATCGGCATATCGGCCGCGGTTTCCTGTGAGCTGAATTGTCCGCTGGGGAAGCGATCCTTAGGGATGCGGTAAGCGGTCTTCATCCAGTAGCCGTCGAAGGGTTTGGATATGACATTAAGCGCAGTCAGATGCTTGATCCAATAGGTGGCGGTCCAGCCGGGAATGATTAGGCGGGCAGGAAAGCCGTTCCAGTGAGGCAAAGGTTCGCCGTTCATCTCGAAGGCGATCAGGGTGTTTTCATCCAGCGCTTTCGCCAGCGGCAGGCTTTTGACAAAGTCCGGCGTTGTTTTATGTACACCGGAATCGGCGCCGGCCAGACTCACTTCCAGCGCGGATTTGTCAATTCCGGCCCCCGCGAGCACATCTTTCAGGCGAACGCCGCGCCAGAGCGCATTGCCCATCGCACCGGAACCCCACTGTATGCCGGGGACAGGCGGTTGAAATGCCCCCCGGCGATTACCCGAGCACAGACACAGGGCGGCGATGTCGACTTGTTCGAAATCCCTGCGCAATTGTTCAAGGCTGAGTTCCAACGGCGTGCGAGCCGCATCGCCGCCTATGCGCAGCCGCCATTCGCTGGTTTTTACCTCGGGAATGACGGCGTTATGGTAACGCACGAAGAAACGGTTATTGGGGGTAAACGGCGTATCGAAATAATGGATCGGTGTTTCGTAATTGGGCGGACGATACGTTTTTTTAATCAGTGCCTCTTTGCTGGGAAGCCTCTCGATGATCGTTGATGCCTCCGTGCGCGTAGCAGCCGCCAGGCCCGATCGTTGCAACAAAGCCAAGCCGCCGAGCGCTGCCAGGCTGCCTGCGGTCTTCTTGATAAAGTGTCTTCTGTCGACCATAAAATATCTCCTCGGTTAGATGCACAGCTATACTTTGAACGCTCAACATTACGAAAAACCAATACCGGGCAGCCCTGTAATCCGACAACCCTTTGTCGTGTTGTGTTGGGTTATACTACCGTATATTTCACATAACTTTTACTTGAATTTGCAGAAAATTCCTGGAGTTTTCAATGGCGACAACTAACGTTTTATTAAAGGGCTTCCGGTGTTATCACACCCAAAAAAGCCTGGCTGGATTGACGGGGTTTTTAAGCCTATTGTTCTTGTTGGGCGGCTGTCAGGCGGTATTAAGCCCTGAACAGGTTACTACGGCATTTTGGGAAGCGATGGCAGAAGGCAATATTGACTCCGCCAGAAAATACGCTACCCAGGAGACTCAACATCTGGTAACTAAACAGCAAAATCTGGAAGATGCGATAGTAAAGACCGGGGTGATTTTAATCGACGGTTCCAATGCAACGGTAGCAACGGTCATGACGTTAAAAAAACCTGAGAGCAACAAGGATTTGTTTTTTGATACCGTTTTATTAAAAGAAAATGATCTATGGAAAGTCGATTATCAGCGAACGCTCAATAATCTTTCAATCCTGCCTTTCGGAGATGTTTTTAAAAGCCTGCGGGCGATAGGCGAAACCATTAATAAGGAGTTGGAACAACAAATTCCTTTGTTTGAGCAACAAATCAAATCCTTCAGTGACGAATTAATACGGCAATTGGACGAGTTTCGCCGTCAGCTGGAAAAAGCGGCACCGCCTGAAAAACAGCAGCCTGATTCCAGTCCCCTATAAGCGTTTATCCCCAAATTCAGGTGAATGTTATGTCACGAAGCTAACCGGGCGCGGTCTACGAAAGCATCAAAAGAATGAATAAGTCTGACACGGCAAGCTGGAACGAGACTATTTTCAGGCATTCAGCTCGGCTTTGCAGGATGCGGGGTGCCTTTTAACGCCTTGGCCTTGTAGAAGATGTTGGATAAGTGATTGGTAACCGTTCATCCCTGGAGCACGGAAATCCTGTCCGTCGAGAGGAACAAGACGACCGAACCCTAGGGCCATATGAGGGGGAACGAACAGTTACCAGGTGCCATTGTATAGCACCTAAGCTTTCAAGAACCTTTCAGCCAAATGAGAATCTACTCGCCGCCACGCATATCATTCAGATGAATCGCAATGTTGCACGACACTGACGGTGTACTGTTGCGTTTTTATCGGATTAAGCAAAAGCCCTGCTATTCAGCAGCGATGAGGATGACAAATTAACCAGACACACCTTAACGCTGTTTGCGTTTACGCCAAATATAGAAACCCGTACCCATTAATAGCACCGGTATGATAATCAAAAAACCAAAGCCGATGATGCCGACGCTGAGTTGGCTTAATTGCAGGCTTTTATCGGTTGCAACTTTGGCAGGGATGTCGATAAACCGGTCATCATGAATCAGCCAGTTGATCATTCTTAAGCCCATGTCCAGATTGCCGACATTGCCGAGATAGGCGTTGGATAGAAAATCGCCATCACCTACCACGACGATGCGCTGCTGCGTTTTTTCACCAAGATCGCGAGTTAATGTATAGGCAAAGGCAAGCGGGCCTTGTTTTTCGTCGCCGTCGGCATCGAAAACAATTTTTCCGGCTATCGGGCCGGTTTCTGTCCATGACTGTGAGACGCTTTTGAGTAACTCGACGGGGTGAAAGTCTGTTTCTTCGCCGATTGCTAATGCGGCAGTAACCGGATAAACGGTTATGGTCTGAAAGCCTTGGGTGATCGGATGTGCAATATAATCGCTGGCGAGCACGAAGCTGGGATCGTTAATGCCGTAAAGCTTGGAACTGCTGTCGACCAGAGTTCCCGGAAGTTGGCGCAAACCCAAAAGCTGTTGCAAGGCGTCCAAATGGTGGTTGCCCGGATCGGTCAGCAACAGTAGGTTGCCGCCTTGCTGGACATAGCGTTTGATCAGTTCCAGTTCAGCTGCCAGTAACGGCACGACGGGGGCGGTGACCACCAGCAACGCGGAATTGCCTGGAATGTCCGGCATGGTCGCCAGATTGATGGTTTGAGCCTTGATTTTACGGCGATCCAATTCTTTGCCGAATTGGCCTAAATCGAAATTGGCGATGCCGTCAGCCGCACGCTCGCCGTGGCCGCTCAGGAAAGTGACCCAGCGTTCATCGGCATTCGCCAGTTGCAGCAGCGCATTGGTCAGCGATGATTCGTCAATAAAATTCAGTTTTTCAGTACGTCCTTGGTAGTCGACAATAATCGCGCCGGTCGCGCCTATATTCAGTTCGCGTATTTTTTCCGGCTGCGCGCCGGGGTCGATAAAGGTCAGCGTTAGCTCGGCTTTATGGCGTTTATAGCGGTTGATCAACTGTGCAACCTGGCTTCTTAGCGCGGGGTCTTTTTTAATAAAAGCGGTGATAACTATTTCGTCTGGCATCGACTCCAGCAGTTTTTGCGATGCCTGAGACAGTGTATTACCGGCATTGCCGGTTATGTCGGTTTCAAAGCTGTAGCGGGTGCTGATCCAGGCCAGCGTGCCGAGCAGGCACAATAGAATCAGGATAATGAGCCCGTTTTTCAAGCGAATTTGCTGGTGTTTATGAGGCGATATTTTCATTTTTGCAAGCGCTCATTGTCGAGACTGCGGATGCTGAGTGCGATAAAAATGGTGATAAACAGCAAAAAGTAACTGACGTCGATCGAGCTGATCAGGCCGCTTTGGATGTTCTGGAAATGCCTGAGAATCGACAGGTATTCAAACAGTTCGCTGCGTTGATCTGTCAGACCGGATGTCCAGTCTAAAATCCACAATAGCAGCAAAACACCGAAAGTAGCCATCGCGGCAACAGTGGGGTGTCCTGCGATGCAGGACATAAACAGGCCGATTGCGGTAAACGCAGTAACCAGCAGCAACAAGGCTAAGATATTGGCAAACAACTTACCCAAATCCAGTTCGCCGCCACCCAGTAACGATAACGGCATCAGGGTGGTCAGGGCAATGATCAATAGCATCAGTCCGAGTATGCCGACATACTTGCCGAGGATAATGTCGATAGTGGAAACCGGCGCGGACAACAGCAAAGACAGGGTTTTATTGCGCCGTTCTTCGCAAATCAGACGCATGGTTAATAACGGCGTGACCAGTAACAGAATAATGGCCGCGTTACCGAATAAGGGCGGCACGATAATGTCAGTCAGGCCGGGCGCGCCTTCGATGGAAGCCAATTTTGGCTGAAGTGTGGTAAAGGCTTCAACCTGGGTTAAAAACAAGAACGCCAGAATGAATTGTAATATAGCTAATATCGTCCAGGCCATCGGCGATAAAAACAGGGTTCTGAATTCGCGGGAAGCAATGGTTAAAATCAGGCTCATAACTCGCGATGCTCTTGGGTTAAGCTAATAAAAATATCTTCCATCGATCTTTTTATCGGTGTCAGTTCCTGTAATCCCCATCCGGCGGTAATGATGTGTTCGGCAATTTGTTCGGCCGGATTGGCGGTGACGCTGTGATGAATTTTGATCCGGTTTTCGCTGATGGTTTCGATAGAACTGATGCCGGGGAGCGTTAGCAAGCTGTTAATATCAGGCGCTAGCCGGGTGGTGATTTGCAGGGTGCCGGTATCCATTTGCCGGTTAAGTCCGGCTATGGTTTCATTCAAAATCAGCTGTCCCTGATGAATAATTTGTACATGGGAGCAGGATTCCTGCACTTCGGTGAGTATATGGGTAGACAGGATGACCCCATGATCTTGTCCCAGCTCCCGAATTAAGGTACGTATTTCCCGGATTTGAATGGGGTCCAGACCAACCGTCGGTTCATCAAGCACGATAACTTCAGGGTTGTGCAAGATGGCTTGAGCAATGCCGACGCGCTGCTGAAAGCCCTTGGACAGATTGACGATTAATCGCTCGGCAACCTCGGTTAAACCGCAACGCTCTTTGGTTCGATTGATCGCATCAGTAACGGAATTTTTGGCTACGCCGTGCAGTTTGGCGCAATAAAGCAGGAATTCCTGAACGCTTAGCTCTTTGTATAGCGGCGGTGTATCGGGTAAATAGCCCAGATTCCGTTTGGCGGCTTTGGGTTGGTCGAGCAGGTCGAAGCCGTTGATTGTGATTTGGCCTGCGCTGGGTGCTAGATTGCCACATAGCATCTGCATAGTGGTGGTTTTGCCTGCGCCGTTAGCACCTAAAAAACCGAGCACTTCGCCTTTGGCTAAAGTAAAACTGACATCGTTAACGGCACAATGTTTGCCGTAATAACGCGTCAGGTGTTCAGCTTCAATCAGGGTAGTCATATGGAAGGCTAAAGCTGTTTCAGCAGGATTTGTAATTCAGCTTGAATTTTTTTACGATAAAACAGGAACTTCCAGCGGGTGCCGCCGCATCGTTTCCACAGAATGGCCGAACGTATTCCGGCCAGTAAACAAGCGCGTATTTTATTGACGACATCGGGCTTGGATAAGTATTCCTGTTCACCATTAACCATGATTCTCGGTTGCAGTGTGCTGACAGTGGTGTGATAAATGTCACCGAGATTTGCCAGTACATTTTCATGGAGTAGGCCAAAATGTTCCGATTGTGCTTGGGCGCGTTCAATTCCGGTAAAAATGGTTTTCAGCATGGCCGGTTGCTTGGCTAGTTGATTCTCCAGAAAAACCAGCGACGCGGCATAGCGTGCTTGTTCAGGATTGGCGATTTTAAGACCGGTCATTTGATCGTTAAGCTGTAAAATCCCCAGATTAATGCCCGATAAACCGCCATAGACATTGGCTACACCCTGTTCATCACTGATGAACAGACTGCTTATGCTGGCTTCAAGGGCGGACGAGTCGGCGGTGCCGGTGGTTGCCAGTTGTTGCACTAGCACAGCAGCCTGAGAAATGCCCGCAAGAGCGATAGTTTGGTTTGCGATGGTGTTTAATAACATAATTATTTTATCAGTTTGTCCGTAAAACCCCGTCCTTCAGGTCGGGGATGTAAGGGTGCTCTTGACTTTGCCTTTGCATCCGGGTACGATTTTTCCTGTGCTGATGGCGCTAGTCGCCCTAAGTCAGCCTGCCGGAGGGAATATCCGGTACTGCCAGTCGAGGCGCTGTTAGCCAAGTCAGGAGACATAAATCCTCTGTTCTTGCTCGTGCCGTTGAAGCT
>JAURYJ010000072.1 GCA_030653985.1 Methylobacter sp.
CCGTCGGGCAGACGGGGCTAGTCTGTGAAGTGAACGGTGCAGTAATGCCGTCAGCAGCAGAAACCAGTGAGCAGTAGCGATACATACTCACTCTTAGGAAACTAGGAATCCCCTTCCTTCAGGTGGGGGAGGATGTCAACATCCGCTTTCTAGCATAAGGTAGAGAATCTGCTGCTTTTTGATGTCTAAATCTATTCAGGTTGCCCGATATTTTGGCTTTTGCATGTCGATTGTAAAGTAATTAAGTGTTGGTGTTTTGTGAAAATATTATCTGTTAATATTTAACCGCACTGGTTTTAGTTTGGTCTATAAGGTTAATCCAATGTGTTATGTTTCGTAGAACCACCTCAATGCGAAATCTAATTAAATAATAAGTGGGGTGAATTTTGGAAATATATTATGAATAATCTTACAGCGCTTTCACTCAGTATTGCCGGTCTGGCTGGGTTAGCAACATTTTTGGCGGTGGGACCACTTAGCGGTATCTTTTTTATATGGGCCGCAACGATTGCATGGGCTACCTACTTTTTTCTCGGCGCCTCTAAGGAAGCCTTAAAAAATACCATCGTGTGTGGAATTTTTGGTGTTTTTATGGCTTGGTTGGCTGCTATTCAAATCACCAATATTCCCGCCTCAGCAATTCTTGGCTTTCCGTTTTGGGCAGCGGTTACAGTCGCTTTTTCAGTCGTAGTTATGTGTCTTGCGGCAAACATTCCTGCTCTGGCATCAATACCAACAAGCGTACTCGGGTATTCGGCTACATTTGCCTATTTGCTACAAACACCCGGTAAATTGAGCAAAGATGTTCTGTTGAGTGTTTCTTTGGATAATGCATTGATTGTCATATCCATCTCTATTGTAGCCGGTGCATACTTCGGTCAGTGGTCAGGGCAGTTGAGCGCTAAGTTGACTAAATAATTTAACCAGCGACGGTGAACTTAAGTCGGTGGTAACAAATTTTTAATAGAATTGTGTTTTTCTGGTCGTCTCCCATCATTATATTGATCTGTGAATTATTTTACGATATGGGGAGCGGCCAGCGCTTTTTATGTTAGAACTTGAGTAAAATCATTGAAGCGTAAGATTTTGAATAACATCCCCAAAAAAACAGTTGTAATCCACCGAATTTGGACTACATACGACACAGCAATACGTTGTTGATTCACCAGCATGATATAGCCGTCCTGAAACTACAGTCATTATTATCAGGATTGCACTTCGGAGTTGATCCCGCCATTAATATCTTTATCGCTTTGACTACTCCCCTACCTAAAGGAAGGGAATTCCTAATTCAACGAGAACAGGACACAGGGACTAACCCAATGCCACTTACATTCTCTCCAAAGGCTAGAATCGCAAGCCCTGCGACTTTGATATTTTCTGCCGCGTTACAATCCCTATCGAGGGTTATTGAACACTCTGGACACGTCCAGGAGCGCACATCCAGCGGCATTTTATCCGATATGTACCCACAGCAAGAACAGCGTTTGCTTGAGGGAAACCACTGGTCAATGGCAACAAAAGTACGGCCGCCCCAGTTGGACTTGTACTCTATTTGCCG
>JAURYJ010000073.1 GCA_030653985.1 Methylobacter sp.
CATGGATGACGAGGGTGGGGAGCCTTTCTACATACAAGCTCGAAGCTTTAGGGTGGGACGGCTTCCCCAGAAATCGGCTATCACTATAAACTTTTTGGTTTAATTTATCTTGTGGTTGAAGAGGTCTTTAATATACAAGGGTGACGGTGACGGTGGCGTTTATAGTGGCCCACTTTTTGATTGATCAGACTCTATTGAGTGGAAACAAAACCAGTAGAAATGCTATTGCTCAAAATAGGTAAAAATGCGCAATAATTAACGCAATCTGACTTAATCTGAATAGGTTTTTGCCATTGCTAATGGGCTAGCCCTAACAAATTAAACAGGTATGTAAATCAGATATATTAAGAGGGGAGGGATGAGCTGTAAGCTGTAACTTAGGATAAACCGTTAGAATATAACGAATTTTTTGTCTGAAAAGTTTTTAAAGTGCTCTAGTATTTAGCCTTGGCTTGCTATATTTACAAAAGCCATAATTGGGTGACTAAATATAAGCTTGACCCAAAAGGTCGATAGACCTTTGGGCCAAGTATATGAGTTTGTTACGCTGGGGTTACATTCTCGGCTTGTGGACCTTTTTGACCTTGAGTAACTTCCATAGTAACTTTTTGGCCTTCTCTTAAGGTCTTGCGGCCTGCGCCGTTAATTGCACTGTGGTGAACAAAAACATCTTTGCCACCTTCCTGCTCAATAAATCCAAAACCTTTTTCATCATTGAACCACTTAACGGTACCTACAACTTGCTCTGACATATCACACTCTTACTTAAAAAATCGCCAATTTTTGTTGGCTTACAAATCCCAGCTTCATAAATAAAGCCGGCTCAAACTCTAACCGGGGCAAATAATAGCATTAAAGATATGAGCAGAGCAAAATATTTTAACTAGGCTCAAAGATAATTCTATTAGGGCCATAATGCCGGTATTAAAAAAACTTTAAGTGGCGTGATTTTTTGCGAAATTTACCTTGCTGGATAGGGTTTAAAGGGTATTTTTTGGGTTATGGTTGGGGCATAAGTTGCTGGTAATTACCTCGATAATACAAAAGAGGTTCTCCCTCGCGGCACACACAGTCTTGTACTTCGCCGATTATAATCCAGTGAGTACCCGCGCGAACTTCTTCTATGACTTTGCATTCCAGAGACATGAGGCTGTTATTCAGCATGGGGGTGCCGGTAATGCCCGCTGTCCATGGGGTGTTTTCAAACCGTTGCTGTTGGCTGCTGCCTCCGGCAAATTGATTGGAAACGTCTTGTTGAGTTGAACTTAAAATATTGACAGCAAAGTGCTGGCTTTGTTTAATTCCCGTGCCGGTGTCAGCGGATTCATTGAGGCAAACCAATATTTGAGGTGGATTAATTGAAACGCTTGAAAAGGCGGTCACTGTCATGCCCTGAATGCCGAATTTTTCAGAGTGTGTCGTAACAACGGTGACGCCGCTAGCCCATAGTTGCATCGCTTTTTTAAAATCATCAACACCAACAGTCATTAATTCCCCCGGTTATTTGTTATAAAGATGCCGCCTTCTTTATTGGTTTGAAAGAGATAAAGCGCAGGCGTTTTTTAAGATTGTACCGCTTTATGATACAGCACCCGCGTCGGCATGTTAAATAATTGGGGGATGGGTTGTTCGATTATTTAAGGAAGTCCTTGGATTTATTGTTCTGAAAATTTGATTAAAATATTGACGCGTCGGTTTTTCTCTCTGCCTTTCGGTGTTGCATTGTCGGTAACGGGCATGGTGTCTGCGTAACTAATGGCTCGCAAACGGCTACTGTCTAATTGTTGCGAGACCAGGAGGTGTAGAACGCTGGTGGCTCTGGCAGAACCCAGTTCCCAGTTTGAAGGGAATTTAGCGGTTTTAATCGGGATATTGTCTGTGTGTCCTTCAATCAAGATTAGGCCAACCGCTTGCTTTAATAAGGGGGTAAGACGTTTTATTAAGGCTTCTCCCGGAACCGTTAAATCGGCTTCTGAAGATTTAAACAATACGTTGTCTTGAATCTCAAGCTGCGCATAGCCATGGGTAACTTTTATGTTGACGGTTTTATTAAGACCAAATTCATTAATGGCTTTTGTTAGCTGTTGCTGCAATTTGTTTTCGTCTGTGGGCTTGACAGTTGCCTGTTCAGTGTTTATCGGCAGGGGCATAGGTTTTATTGTGACTTTATCGGCGCTGTTAATTTCTGGCGTATTGACGGGAATAGGGGCGATATTGTCGCTTTCTTTGGCTTCGGTTTTGATCCCGACGTTATTTTCAATGGGCACAGTGGTTTGAACCGGTTTGTTTTTTGCAACAACGAGGGGAGGGCAGGTTACGATAGTCGCTGCAACAACGGGAGGACATATTACCGCAGGTACTGTTCTAGACTTAATCGCTTGCGGTTTAGTGGCTGCTTGTTGCTGTTCCGTGTTTAAGTCGCTTAAGGTAATCAGGGTGATGACGAGCATGACAATCAGTACAAATACATCTAGATAACTTAATAGCCAGTTTTGTGAGTTGTGCGTGTCCGGTTGGTTAAGCAGGTCCTCTAGGGACAGTGAGGACTGTAATTTCGATAATGGATATTTACTCATTTTGCAGGACTTAGTCGGTTTGTGAGATTCAAGGCTGGGATTTATAGCCCCGATGAACGGCTTCAGTCTTTTAATTCATCGTCATAGTGCTTGATGAATGACTTGAGCGTTTCTCGGACAAATGAGGGGCTGCGACGAGCTGCTATCAGTGTAATGCCTTCCATGATCATGCTCATAATCATAATGCGCTGTTCAGTGCGTCGTTCGAGTTTTATGGCAATAGGATTGAAGATAAGGTTGGCCATAATGAGGCCGTAAAAGGTGGTAATCAGCGCAATGCCCATGTTGTAGCTTATGCCAGCTATGTCTTTAAGTTCAATGATTTGCAGCATATTTATCATGCCTATCAGGGTGCCTAGCATGCCAAATGCGGGAGAATAGGCGGCTAGACTGTAAAATATATTAGCTTCGGCTTTCTCTTTGGCTCTCAGGCGGGCAATGCGCCATTTAAGTAACGACAAGATGTCTTCTACCGGGGTGTTGTCCACGATAAGCTGGAAACCGGTTTTTAAATAGGGGTTGTTGATGCTGTCGATGATATTTTCTATGGCAAGCGTGTCTCTGTTAAACCACATTTGAGCAACAGCGGCAATTTCGTTTGCTTCCCTTTGGGGATTTAGGTCTTCATAAAAGAAAATAAGTTTTGCCGATTTCAATCCATGTCTAATGTCTCTTAAAGGATAACTTAACAAGATAGCAGCAATTGTGCCGCCTATGACAATCACCAGTCCGGTCAAATTGATAAAAGAAAGCGGATCATTGGCAGCAACTATAATAATAAACAGGATGAGAATAATGCTTAGAAAAATACCTGCGGCTGTTGAAGGGTTAACTTTTTTTGGAAATGCTTTTATTGATAATTTGTCGAATTTCATTATTGAAATAATATTAAAACGTGTTGATAACTTAAAACATTATCCATGTGTAGCGTAAAACCCCGCCGTTCAGGGCGGTGATGTAAGCGGCTCAGTTTCGTATTTCTCATCGTGTTAAATACTTCCGTCGTGTTAGACTTAACGCTTGCTACCAGAGGACGCATATCGGCTCTCTCCATGACGGCAACTTAAGTTTTAAAAGACTTCAAATT
>JAURYJ010000083.1 GCA_030653985.1 Methylobacter sp.
CGGGAAGTTGTGGTGGTGCGCCGATTGCAATCATTCGGCAATACATTGAACAACAAAGAACGCCAAAATAGATTGTTTCGCTAACTGGGCCGCTGCAATCCCCGCCCTGAACGGCGGGGTTTTGCGCTACTCATGGATAAATGGGCAGCGCTTCGCTCAACATGAATTCCATGCTGAAATAGGCGACACAGCTTAACGGAACCTGCGAATAATGTTGCTGAAACCAGGCGGGTGTTTCGATAGCTTGTCGTCGGGTCTGTACCAGATCATCAACAATCTTACGAAAAACCGGATCGGCCAACACACGCTCTATCTGGCCGCGCGACACTGTTTGTAGAACCACCCAGGGATTCTGTGTCAGCTGCCATAGTTCGGGATCAAGTTGATTCCATACCTGGTCGGTGGCATGACTCCACGACCAGCGCATATCCAGCGCCAGCTCTGCCAGAGCATCGAAGCCCTCGACTTCGGTGGATAGAAAGCTGTATATCGGGTGTTCGACACGGTTTTTTTTGCTCATATTGTCTCCTTTATGACAGAAGAACACCTTCGCTTTGATATGCTCCCCGCCCTAAAGCAAAGCTATCTACACCAATCACCGCATTCTGACTGGACTGGCTGCCCATATGCCCATTTAAGAAAAAACATGTCCTCGTTGCCTCGCGGGTGGCGTCACCGCCATTAGGTTAAGGGCTTGGCATTAAGTAGGCGCGAATTTATTCGCGCATTTTGCTGTCACTGCGCGAATAAATTCGCGCCTACAACGTTCAGTCATCAGCATCTTTTCAGTCTAGTTTAATGGCAGTTCCACGGGAGAACGAATAAGTTATGTAGATACCTATGCCCTAAACGACGGGGCTTTACCGTGCTTTTTTGGTAAATAACGATGTTATTGAGCCGCACGCTACCCAAATTGTTGCGCTGCGGCTAACTCTGAGTCGCGGCGATTAGCCTGTTGAACGCGTCTAGCGCACGAATAACGCAATCAGAATGATGATGGGGATGGGGATGCCTAGAAAGTACAAAAGTATTGAGCGCATGGTTTTGTCTCCTTAATCAGTTAGTTGTAGATGTCATTACAAGTCACGCTGCCGACCGCCATAAGTAGCCGCGAAGCTGGCAACGAATGCACCGATGAGCAACGAAATAAAGAGCCACAGCGACGCGTAGATAAAAGCCTTGCGTGCGGAGTCGGCAGCTTCTTTAGTCACGGTTTCCGCTTCACCTAACTTGGTCTGTATGCGGGCATAGGTATCAAGTACTCGCTTCTCTGCGTCCAACTGCGTCAAACCGGTGCTCTGTGCGACAATCCACCCGATATAGTGACTGTCTTCAGCGGGCAGAGAGCCCGTGTGTATGGAGTTCATGAAGATGCGGGTAACTTCGGATCTGTGTCCGACAATAGCTGGCTTTGGAGTAACTCTTGACATGCCGCCGCTTTCGTCGGGAGTTAAGACGGTTATAGGCGCATTAAAGTCCTTTCGGAACAGCGAATCCACGAAGTAACCCATGGGTTCCCATTTCACCATTTCTGATCCGCCCGTCACACCACTAATCGTGACAGTCGCTGCAGTAGTAGTGGCGACGCCCCCAGCCTGAATTCCACCACTGACGATCGATCCAATTACCGACGTGAGTAACGTGGCGGTCGCAAGCGCGGCTACAGCCCAAGCCAAGAAACCGTGAGCGGTGTCGCGGAAGTAAACCTCATCCGTATGCACAGAAACCCACTTTGTTCTCAGTCTGCCAGCCAGGTAGCCACCCATTCCAGAAGCAACGAGTTGGGTAAAGGTCAACCATAATATGGACGATACGCCGAAGGTGGTTGCACTTACGCCGCTGTACGCCCAAGGTGACACCGAAGACAAACCCAAACCTGTGCCCAGCATCAAAAGGATTAACGCCAAGGCTGCTGCTGCCGTGGCACCCGCCACTATGGCACTCCATGACACAGCGCTTGCATTGGCTTGCATGGATTCGTGGTAGACACCTGGCAAGGTATGTTCATAGCCAAGTTCGTTTGCGCTAGGAAAGGTCATAATGAGTCTCCAGTAAATTGATATTGGAAACAGTATTATGCAAGTCATCGCCACGTATCTGTACGCCATCGTACAGAGAGGAAAATAAATCTTAGAAAATATTCACTTTTGTAAGGCAGTTATGTGCGGTAACGCACGGACGCGACGTCAATGTTGCAGTTAAGCTACATTTGAGATTTTTTAGCAACACTGGCTATTATGAGGTATTATCTCCACGCAATAACTCATAGCAAGTAAATGAATAGCTGGTGATGTATGACTGATAGGTTAAAAAGACAGAAAACAATGTCTGGAGTAAGCTTAACAGGCGTAGCTTTTTTCTACTAGAAAGCGCTAGTCCAATTCATACTTTTTTGCGCATATAGTTAGTGTTTGTTGGTTACCGACGGCCACTAGTTAGCGCAGATTCAAAATTAGCTAGTCCAGAATGCTCCCTGGATTTGGCAACACATTGATGTGTTTTTAGGGAGTCTATTTTTTATTACTTTGAAGGAAAAAATATTATGTTGAAGAAAAACTTACTCGCCATTGCGGCATTTACCAGCGCCGGTTTCATGCCGCTGGCAGAGGCAGCAGATCAAATACAGGATGATCGTTGGTATATTGCGCCTTTCGCTTCATTTGTCAGAACCGGTGGCGACCGGAATTCAAGCGACGGTTGGGGTGGCGGCATGGGTATCGGCAAGATCCTCGACAAACATTTCAACGTCGAAGTCAAAGGCTTTTATCAAGAATTTGGCGGCGCAAACGGCCCCTGGAGCCTGACTGGCGGCACCGCTGACTTACAGTATTATTTCTCCCGCGACAAATTCTCACCTTACACTGTCATCGGATTAGGCGGCATGAACAGTTGCGCTTCCGCTAATTGCGGCGCTGGCATCATTGGCGAAGCAGGCGCAGGTTTTACCTACGAACTTCATGACAATTTCTTGCTCCGCAGCGATGTGCGTTATCGTTACAATAACAATCTGAATGCTCATGTACAGCCAGGTACTGACGAATTTCATGATATGACCGTTAATGTCGGCTTTGTTATTCCGTTCGGTGACAAGCCAAAACCTGCAGAAAAGTATGAAGCTCCTGTCGCAGTTGCTGCAGTTGCAGATTGTTCTACTCTTGATTCGGATGCTGACGGTGTTAACAACTGCCTGGATCTCTGCCCCGACACGCTTAAAGACACCACGGTTGATCATACCGGATGCCCAGTCAAGCTTGTACTGAAAGGCCAGCACTTCGAATATAATTCTGCGAAGTTAACCTTGAATGCCAAGCATATTCTTGATCTCGTCGCGGAAAACATTGTTACTCATCCGCTGAAAAATGATATCGAAGTCCAAGGGCATGCCAGCAGCGAAGGAGCCGATGACTATAATATGAGATTGTCGCAAAAACGTGCACAGTCAGTTGTCGATTACCTGAAAATGAAAGGCGTTACCAACAGACTGGTTGCTAAAGGCTACGGCGAAACTCAACCTATTGCTGATAACAGCACGGAAGCCGGTAGATCTGAAAACCGTCGTGTCGAATTAATCTGGATCGAATACTGATAGAGCGTTTTTCTTGATGTTGTAAACACTAAACCCGCTTTCAGAGCGGGTTTTTTTATGCCAACCGTTCAGGTTTTGAAAAGAGTATTCGCTTATTTCGCACGTTTGGTCGTATTGAATACAAAAGACGCAACAACACCACGGTTGTCGAATTTAATAACCAGGTCTTCGGTGCTGCCGTCACTAAACAAGCTGTAATAGTAGTTACCGTAGGTCCAAGTTTTCATACCGTTATCAAGGCCCGTTCTCCATGGACTCCCAAACGTGGTATAGATGTCATTCTGGGTGGTTTGCCCTATCTTGATGGTTGCAACCTGACTCGCCGGAAACTCATGACCTACCGTAGCACAACCTGAAGTCAACAGGATCATGATCACAACCAAGCCGCCTAACGTTTTCCGTAGCAACCCAGCAATACCTATTGAACTCAAAAAATCAATTTTCATTTTTACTCTCCCTTCATTTAAAAAAATATCGTGATAGTTAACGCATCACTAATATTAGTATTTCATCTTTTTTAACCCCTATTCAAAAAACTCATCCTCAGACAAAGGCTTACTAAAATATAAGCACTAGCCAACCAATAATATCATCATTGGTATTTTTAACTAAAATACAGCTCCACTAAAAAACACCGATGCATCCAGATGAATTTATCAGCGACCAAACCGCTCAAAATAACGCCCTGATGTTTCTTTAGATTTCACCGCGTACCTCATCATTGGCTCAATTATCAATAAATCCCAAGAAATCTAGCATTAAAAGCCCGTTCAAATTAAAATAACTCACTTATCATCGTGCGCATTCAATAAACATAGCGTGACCTCCAAACCTGACGGACTTTTAATGACTGATTATAAACTGACCCATCTTAAACAACTGGAAGCTGAAAGCATTCATATTATTCGTGAAGTTGCAGCCGAATTTGAACGTCCGGTGATGTTGTATTCTGTCGGCAAGGACTCTGCCGTGATGTTGCATTTGACCATGAAAGCCTTCTATCCCGGTAAACCGCCGTTCCCATTACTGCATGTAGACACCACTTGGAAGTTCAAGGAAATGATCGAGTTTCGCGACCAGCTGATCAAGAAGTTGGACCTTGAATTATTGGTGCATATCAACCAGGATGGCGTCGATCAGGGCATAGGGCCTTTTACCCACGGCAGTAAAAAACACACCGACGTGATGAAAACCGACGGCCTTAAGCAGGCGCTGAATAAATACCAGTTTGACGCAGCTTTTGGCGGTGCTCGACGTGACGAGGAAAAATCACGCGCCAAGGAACGCGTTTATTCATTCCGCGACAAGAATCACCGCTGGGATCCTAAAAACCAGCGTCCCGAATTATGGAATATCTATAACGGCAAAATCGATAAAGGCGAAAGCATCAGGGTATTTCCGCTGTCCAACTGGACGGAACTGGACATCTGGCAATACATCCACCTGGAAAACATCCCCATCGTGCCGTTGTATTTCGCCAAGGAGCGCCCGGTTGTTGAGCGCGACGGCATGTTAATCATGGTTGATGATGAGCGTATGCCAATCGGTCCTGAAGAGAAAGTTGAAATGAAAATGGTGCGTTTCCGTACCTTGGGCTGTTATCCGTTGACCGGCGCCGTTGAATCGACCGCCACCACGCTGCCTGAAATCATCCAGGAAATGCTGTTAACCACCACCTCAGAACGTCAGGGACGATTGATAGACCATGACCAATCCGGTTCCATGGAGCAGAAAAAGCGCGAGGGTTATTTTTAATTCATTCTCGCCAAGTCTTTGACTATATGTCACTTAAAAAATGGCTTGCCGTGTTTATTGCGCTTTGTTCAATCAATGGTCATACGGCTATTAACGATGACACGGCGAAACTTGGCTTTACCGCTTACATGAATGTCATTCCTTGTTACGTGGTTTTGGAGCGCACAGCCCCAACAAATAAAGCACTGAGAAAGCCAAAATTGCCGAGCTGTACACCTTGGATTACACAACAATCATACTCAGATAATGGCAGTCGTTTTACTGAAAAATCCGGTAATGTCGATAAGTAGTTTTATTTTTGTGCCTTAACCCTTTTACATAAGACCTAATACCATGTCCCACCAATCCGATTTAATCAGTACCGATATAGACGCCTATTTGGCACAACATGAACGCAAGGAATTATTGCGTTTTTTAACCTGCGGCAATGTTGATGACGGCAAAAGTACGCTGATCGGCCGCCTCCTGCACGACTCCAAAATGATCTATGAAGATCAACTGGCCGCGGTTCAGGCCGACAGCGTCAAATCAGGCACCACCGGCACCGGCAAAATCGACCTGGCGTTACTGGTCGACGGCCTGCAAGCCGAACGCGAACAAGGCATCACCATTGATGTGGCGTATCGTTATTTCTCTACCGCCACGCGTAAGTTCATTATTGCCGACACCCCGGGACACGAGCAGTACACCCGCAACATGGCGACCGGCGCTTCAACCTGCGATTTGGCGATTATCCTGATCGATGCCCGTTACGGCGTGCAGACCCAGACCAAACGGCACAGCTTTATCGCGTCGTTACTGGGCATTCATCACATTATCGTCGCGATCAATAAAATGGATTTGGTTGAGTACAGCGAAGCCACGTTTAATAAAATCAAACAGGATTATCTGAATTTTACTCAGTCACTGGCTTTGCAGGATATTACCTTTATCCCGATGTCGGCGCTGGACGGCGATAACGTGGTTAATCCCAGCGAACACATGCCCTGGTTTACCGGCCAACCGTTAATGGAAGCGCTGAACAGCATCGAAATCGCCAATGACCGTAATTTTGACGATGCCCGCTTTCCGGTGCAGTACGTCAACCGCCCCAATCTCGATTTTCGCGGTTTTTGCGGCACGGTCGCTTCTGGCATTTTCAAAAAAGGCGATAAGATCACCGCTCTGCCCTCCGGAAAAAGCAGCAAAATCAAGTCTATCGTGACTTACGACGGCGAACTGGAACAAGCTTTTGCGCCGATGGCGGTCACCTTGACGCTGGAAGACGAGATCGACATTAGCCGGGGCGATATGCTGATCGGCGCTGAACAAAATCCGGCGACCGTCTCGGACAAATTCAAAGCCACCATCGTCTGGATGGCTGAAAATGCGCTGACGCCGGGTCGGCAATACATTATCAAACTGGCGACGCGCAGCGTCTCGGGTTCTATCGCGATGATTCATCATAGAATCGACGTCAATACGCTGGAACACCATGATGCTGTCGAACTACACTTGAATGAAATCGGTTCCTGTACGGTTTCAGTCAACGCGCCGGTGGTTTTCGACCCTTACCTTAGCCATAAAGGCACGGGGTCTTTCATTATCATAGACCGCTTGACCAACAGCACCGTCGGCGCAGGTATGATTACCGGCGGCATTGATCAGGAAAACCTGAATCCGGTCAGTCCCGAAGAACGCGCCGCACGTTTTAGTCAAACAGCGACAGCGATTGCTTTGACCGGCTCAAATGCTAAAGAAATCGCTTATCAACTGGAGCGAAAGTTATTTGGTAACGGTCATGCCGCGACCGTTTTAGAAACGCAAAATACCTCGCTGATCGTCGCCGTTAAAAATGCCGGACTGATTGGTTTATGTGTCAATGACAGCGCCAATCTAGCGGACATGAGTTTTGATACCGACGTAGTCGATATTGACACTATTTACAGTGCGCTGAAAGACCGAAAAGTTATCTATTAACGGCAGCCTGCAGGGGCGAATAAATTCGCCCCTTCTTATCAATCCCGCACGCTTGAAACCCATCACCTTAAAATGTTTCAATCCACATTCGACCTCATCTGTCAAATGACTTGTCTTACGACAATCCATCGACAGATAGAGGTCGGTGGATTGCCTGGCCGTAAACGACGAGGTTACCTGAAAGGATAACGATACTAAAGCATCGTTGTCAACGCTGAACGAATCGCCCTGAAGGGAGCGGTTTCAAACCAACAAGGAAATTTGATGAATAAGCTTGCAACACTTGACCTCTCATTCCAATACCCTGACATCAATAGTCTTGAGGTAAAGCCTGATCGACTGGCGCATTTACTGTCACAGGCTCCGGTCACTATTTACACCTGCAAACCTAATGGCGTTTTTAGCCTGACTTTCTTATCCGATAACATCCATGATTTGTTTGGATATAAAGCCGAAGAATTTCTTCACAACCCGGATTTCTGGATAAACCATATTCATCCGGATGACCAGGATCAGGTTATTTCCGGTATGACCGATATTCTGGCGGGTGACTCCATATTGCGTAAATACCGTTTCAAGATGAAAAACGGTCATTGGAAGTGGATCAGAGACCGCGCCAAACTTGTCACCAATCAAACCGGCAAACCCATAGAAATCATTGGCGCGTGGACAGATATGTCTGAACTTATTCACGCTGAGGAAGCGCTCCGGAAAAGCGAAGAAAAACATCGCTTCCTGCTTGAGCAAATCAATGCGGGAGTCATGATTCATGCTCCAGATACCCGCGTTATCTCATGCAACCAGCAAGCCTCCAAGCTCTTGGGACTGAATGAAAAACAGATACTGGACCGGGTTGCTGCCGATTTCGAATATGTTTTTATTTGCGAAGACGAAACCCCGATGCTTATCGATCAATTTCCAGTGAATCAGGTCATCCGTCAGCAGATAGCGATAAAAAATCGGGTCATTGGCATTAACCGCTCCGACCTCGACGACAAGATATGGGTCATGGCGAACGCCTTTCCAGAATTCAATAACGAAGGCGCAATCCTTAACATCACCGTTACGCTTATTGATATTACCGAACACGTCAAGTCGCAAGAAGAAATTCATCGCCTGGCCCATTACGACTCCCTTACCCAGTTACCCAATCGCTTCCTGATTCATGAACGCATCGACCAGGCCATTCATCTTTCCCGCCGGGAGGATAAAAATTTCGCCTTGCTGTTTCTTGATCTGGACAACTTCAAGATCGTCAACGATTCTCTCGGTCATCATTGTGGCGACCTATTGCTGCAGCAAGTCAGCCATAGACTAAAAAGCTGTCTACGGGAAGGCGATATGGCAGGCCGATTAGGTGGCGACGAGTTTGTCGTGCTGCTGCCCAATACCGGAGCCGATGGTGCCGCCAAGGTATCAAACAAGATCATTAATGCGATCAACATAGCGTTCGACGTTAATGAGAATTTGCTGAACATCGGGACCAGCATAGGTATCAGTATCTATCCGAACGACGGACTGGTGAGCGATATGCTAACCCGACATGCGGATATCGCCATGTACCATGCTAAGGAATCGGGGAGAGGCAGGAGTTGTTTTTTCGATTTTGAAATGAACGCCAGAATCGATTATCGCCTTGCCATGGAAAGAGACATGCAGGTAGCGCTGGAACAGAATCAATTCTTGCTGCACTATCAGCCGCAAATCGATCTTCTCAGTGGAAAAATGGTAGCAGTGGAAGCGTTGATCAGGTGGTCTCATCCCCAACGCGGCATGATCTCTCCTGTCGAATTCATCCCCATTGCCGAAGACTCCGGACTCATCATGCAAATTGGCCTGTGGGTGCTGCAGCAAGCTTGTCATGACATTAAAGCCTGGTTAGCGAAGGGACACCCCAGGATCAAGGTAGCGATCAATCTATCGTTGCGGCAACTCCAAAATCCGCAGCTGTTCGCTCAGATTATCGATATTATCGATAAAACCGGCATTCCCCCTGATTGCCTGGAGCTGGAACTTACCGAGAGTGTGATGATGGAGAATCATGACCTGACGCTCAATTTCATGGCGCAATGCAGAAATTTCGGCATCAATTTTTCCATAGACGATTTCGGCACCGGCTATTCGTCACTCAGCTATCTGACCAAGCTGCCGTTGGATAAAATTAAAATCGACAGAGCCTTTGTAAAAGACATCGCTAAAGACAGTGCTGCCAATACCATCGTCAGTGCCATTGTGAGCATGGCAAAAAGCCTGCGCTTGAAGGTAGTAGCCGAAGGCGTGGAAACCGAAGAACAATTGAATTATCTTAAAGAATGCGGTTGCGATACTGTCCAAGGATTTTATTTTAGTCCGGCAGTCAGTTACGCAATGCTCACCCAAATGTTGACATCCTCCCCCACCTAAAGGCATAGCTATCTACACAAGTTATTCGCTCTCCCGTAGGACTGCGATTAAGTTAGACTGAAAAGACAGTGATGACTGAACCGTGTGGGCGCGAATTTATTCGCGCATTTTGCTGTCACTGCGCTAATAAATTCGCGCCCACACCCATACCAAGCCCTTAACCTAATGGCGGTGACACCCCCCGCAATGGAA